>JANNTD010000547.1:0-5205 GCA_031403315.1 Planctomycetota bacterium | reverse complement strand
CGGATGCGATGGACGGACTGGTGTTCGATGCCGGCTTCACCGCCGACTACCATCTCATCGTGCGTCGCGGCAACGACGGCGGCAACGACAAGCTCGACATCGACTTTGCCGATCTCGGCGCGCAGTCGGCCAGCGGCTATTTCGACGTGATCGGCGGCTTGACGGGTTCGGGCGTCACTGGCACCGGCGTGAATGGGAGTCCGATCGGCGTCGGCTACGACAATAGCAACGCGGCGGGTGTCCTCGGCGGCACGGCAGCGGCAAACCAGGCCGCCGCGGCTGCCGTCACGACCGGCTTGGAGCTCAGCATCGCTTTGAGCGACCTCGGTTCCAGCGGTGGCCCGATTCGGATCATGGTTGGTCAAAACAACCAGGGTCACAGCTACTGGTCGAACCAGTTCTTGGGAGGTCTGCTGGCACCCCAGGGCAACTTGGGCGGCGATGAGGCGGGTGGTTTTACCGGCGAAGGCGCGATCGACATGACGCACTTTGTCGGCAACCAGTACTTCACCGCTTGCCCGGAACCATCGACGCTGGCGCTGTTTGGCCTGGCGCTCGCGGGCGTAGCCTGCGGTCGGCGCCGTTCGTAGTTTGGAATGGAAGTTAGCACCCCTGCTATGCGCGGGGCCTGACCCGCGCATAGCAGGTGGTTTTCGCACGCGGGTGCGAGCTTATCGTCGTTCTATTTTTGGTGTTTGTTCACTGGGTCGTGCGCGACCCGCTGGTCAACGTGGTGAGGGCGATTTCATGAAGCGGCGCTGGAATCGATGCGTGCGCGGTGCGTTCACGCTGGTCGAATTGTTGGTCGTGATCGCGATCATCGGCATCCTGGTCGCGCTGTTGTTGCCGGCGGTGCAAGCCGCCCGCGAAGCGGCCCGCCGCATGGGCTGCTCCAACAACCTGCATAACATCGGCCTGGCGTGCGTGAATTTCGAACAAACGAACAAACACTTGCCTGTTTCGATCAGTCAGTGGAGTTGGGAAGAACAAGATATCCACGGCACAAAGCTCGCGCCTCCTGGCGGAAGTCGCGATTCAACCAAGGGCGGACCAGGCTATTGCGGCAAAGGATGGATCGTCGACATCTTCCCTTACCTCGAAGAGCAGGCGTTGTACGACGGCATGAAGCCGGGTTTTGTCGGCGACTTCAGCAAGAGCTTCGCCGGCCGCGGTATGGGCCTGCGGGATATCCGCACGAACTTCATCGGCAAACAACTGCCGATCCTGGTTTGTCCCACGGACGAATCGGCGCGGCCGTCGGACAAGTTCTGGTATTGGGACAACATCGAAACCGCGGCGACAAGTTACAAGGGTTCGATCGGCGATTCGCTGCTTTCGACAGATTCGGTACCAGGCAGCACTATGTCGCCGTTCGCCGGTCTGGGGTCGCCCGACTGTCACAATACCGTCGATTGCAACGGACTGTTCTTTCGCAACACCCATTTCAGGCCGGTGAAGCTCTCCAAGATTCTTGACGGAACCAGCAACACCTTCATGGTGGGTGAAAGCGTCGTCTCGCAGGACTTTCATTCGGCTGCGTATTTCTGCGACGGCGATTGGGCGACCTGCGGCATCCCCTTGAACTACTTCATTCTCGACGCACCGGAAGAAGAGATAAAAATCGAGCGCTGGTATGAAACCCGCGGCTTCAAGAGTATGCATCCAGGTGGCGCGCAGTTCGTGATGGCCGACGGCTCTGTGCAATTTGTCAACGAGAGTATCGATAGCGCGGCGTATCGCGCGTCGGCGACGCGGGATGGTGGTGAAACGGTGAAACGCGAATAGTACAGCGAATTCGTCGGCGCATCGACGCCGACGAACAAACGCCGATCGATCCCACATTGCGACGGCGGAGGCATCAGATATGCAACGTAATTCAATCCCACCTACGAATTGTTTATTGCGACTCGCGCTTTCAAGTGCGCGGGCTGCGGCTGTTCTCTTGTCGCTGGCAGTCGTACAAGGCTGTGGCGGAGCCGCCAATAAGTACGACTCGACGGTGACTGGAAACGTGCTCATCGACGGCCAGTTGGTCGATCGTGGCACGGTGACGTTTCATCCGGTGAAAGGCGGCGCGCCGGCCATCGGTCGAATTCGCCCGGATGGCAGTTTCTCGCTGCGCACGGGACAGGGCGACCTGCGCGCGGCCGATGGGGGAAGCGTGCCATCCGGCGAATATCTGATCACGGTCGTCGTCACGGGAGAGCCGGTGCTAGTTCCCGAGCTGCCTGACAGTCCGCCAAAAGGTGGGGTACGGTTGATGGCCGAGAAGTATGCCACCACCGAAACCACGGACCTGCGTCGCGATGTGGCGCCGGGCCCCAATCTGTTCCAATTTGATCTGGAACAGGCGGCACCCGCTCGACCCGCCGAGGGTGATCCCGCCGAATCCGCAGACACGGCGGAGTCCGCTGCGTCGGCCGTCGAATCCAACGAAGAGACGGTGCCCGAGGCGGCTCCACCCAGCAAGGAAGCGAAGCCTGCCGAGGCGACTGAGGAACCGTCCCCCGCTCCTGACACACCAAATGCGGAGGGAATTGCCTCGTGATGCCCTCGATCAGTATCAAGTGTGGAATGGTTTGGATGGTCGGTGTGTTGGCGGTGACCGCGATTGGCTGCGGCGGCACGTACGACGCGACCGTATCGGGAGCGGTGACGCTGGACGGCAACCAACTTAGCCGTGGCACGGTGGCTTACCATCCTGTATCGGGTGGTCCGGCTGCGTATGCGCGGATCGGCGGCGACGGTTCGTACTCAGTGCAGACTGGCCGCGAAGAAGGATTGCCGTCGGGTGAGTACGAAGTGACTGTGGTTGCCAATGAGCCGCCCGTCGAAAAGCAATCGAATTTGGGCGGGCCGCCCGCGCCAGGAAAACCAATCACACCGCCTTGGTATCGAACGAAGCAATCGTCCGGGCTGCGGTTCACCGTCGAGGCCGGCGACAACGACATCAACCTGGAACTCAAGTCGCAGCCGCCGGCCGGTTGGAACACGGCACGGCGACCATAGCAAGCACGCGGAACAGCGAGAAGAGTCAAATGTTCGGTTGGCCGTCAATGTGGCGCAGCCGCGCTTGCGCGGCCGGGGCAGCGCTTGCCGTCTTCGCGACGGCCATCGCGCCCACGCGCGCCCCGGCCGAGGATGTCTCGGCGCCGGCCATCTTGCAGATGTTCGAAGCGCGTTGGGATACGATCGAGGACCGCATGGCGGATATTTTTCAAGTTGGCTACGGGCAGATGTGGCTGCCGCCGCCGCAGCGGGCCGACTCGGGCAACCAGTCGGTCGCGTACGATCTGTTCGATCGCTTCGACCTCGGCGGCCCGCGGAACGAAACGCTCTACGGCACGGAGAATTACCTTACGGCAAATATCGCCGCCGCGCACCTTGCCGGTGTGAAGATCTACACCGATCTAATTCTGAATCACAACGGCTTCAGCAACTTGGGCACGGTCGACACAAAAGGCACACCGTCCACGGCCGACGACGTCACGTTTGCCCAGTCGGGCGGCTACCCGGGCTTCGTGGTCGCGCTCGCGGGCGACGGCGACGGTGATTTTCACGGCGCGTTCGAGGGTGGCGATCTGAACGGACGGCTTGCCGGGCTGATCGACATCGCCCAGGAAAAGAATCACCAGTTCATTCGCCACCCGATCGCGGCCGGCAACCCGCAAAATATCCCGGCCGGCACGGCCAGCATTTTTGGCCGCCCGCCGGCCAATCTGCCCAATCCCAACAACGCCCGCTTCTACACGGATCAAGCGACTAGCGGATTGACGCTCACTGATCCCGAACTCGGCACGATGGTCACGCGATACGACTTCAACAACGCGGCGCCGCTCTCCGGCGATCCGGTGCTCGAGAATGCCACCGGCCTGTTGATGCGAAACGCCCAGTGGATGGTCCAAGCGATCGGCGTCGACGGCTTTCGCGTCGACGCGGCGAAGCACATGCCCGAGTGGGAGCTCGACTACATCGACCAGGCCGTGTTTCGCGCCAATCCGCGGCTCCAACACGACGGCTCGATCCAACCGGTGTTCATGTTTCAGGAACTGCTCGACGGCAACAAAGGCCTGCTGCAAAGTTACATTCGCAAAGACTTGCCGAATCCGCTGGCGATCAGCCCGTCGGATACCACCGTCGCGGGCAACCGCGACGCCCTCGACTTTCCGCTATTCTACGCGATGCGCGACAATTTGACCGGCAACGGGCTGGCCAACAACTGGCACGGCATCCGCAATGCCAGCCAGGACACACAAGACGACGGCGTGCGCAATGGTAGCCAGGGTGTGGCGTTCGTCGACTGCCACGACATTTTGGGCGGCGGCTTCCCTCACCTCAAGAACGTGGCCTACGCCTACACGCTGATGAAACCCGGCCAAGCGCTCGTGTACCTCAACGCCCGCGAGTTCGGCAATGGCCGCGACTTCCCCAACGACGGTAAGGACGATGCGCTCGGCGGAATCGACGGCGATACGATCACCACGCTCGTCGAGCTGCGCAACACCCACGGCCGCGGCAACTTCCACGAGCGCTGGATCGACGAAGCGTTCGGCGACACCAACGGCGACGGTCAGAAATCCAGCGTTTACGTTTACGAGCGCGAGAACTCGGCGCTGGTCGGCCTCAACAGCCGGCTCGACGCGGGTTTTGACGAGCGGACGCCCGTGCAGACCGGTTTCGCGCCCGGTACCGTGCTCGTCGAGCTGACCGGCAACGCAAACGATGCCTTGGTCGATCCGGGCAACAATATCCCGTCGACGGTCCGCGTGAACGCGAGCGGCCAGGTGACGCTGCGGATTCCGCGGAACGACGCCCATGGCAAGGGATACGTCGTTTATGGCGTGGCCGGACCGCAAGGGACGCTGTCGCTTTCGGGCGTGACATCGACGCTCGCCGGTGCCATGCCCGCGGCTGCGACCAACGGCACCGCCCGACTCGCCGACATCGACGTGATCACCGGCCTCACATTCGGCGTCCGGCTCGACACGACGCCGGTCACGCTCGATGCCCCGATGGGCGAACTCAACCCCGTCCGCGATTTCGATGCCGACGGCGACGCGGCCCGTATTCGCATCGACGGCGGCATGAACCTCAACAATCTGCCGGGCGTCGACGTCACCAACCCCACCGACGTTTCTTACGGCTTCGAACAGTTTACCGGCACGAATTCGCCCGGTTTCACGGGCGGAGGCGTCGGGCTCTACG
>JANNTD010000546.1:0-9526 GCA_031403315.1 Planctomycetota bacterium | reverse complement strand
GTTTATGAGTTGCGCCACTGGCCGCGATTAATCTTATGGACGCGAGTTCACCGTTTTCGATTCGCGCCGCCTCCGCCGAGGATGCCAAGGCGGTTCGCATGCTGCTGCCGACGGCTGCTGAAGTGCTCGACTATGGCCTCGTTGCGGAATGCGGCCAGCCGTCGCAAATCGTTGCGGCGGCAGGACTGACGCGTGCTCAGCGTCCCAAGCCGCCGATCGGCCCCGGTGTGGCACTGCATGTGATTGAGCCCTGTCGACGCCGGGGAATCGGCACTGCGCTTTTGGAGCGGCTCATCGCGCGCGCGGCAGCTCAAAGTGCCGAAGCTCTCTACGCCACGCAGCAGGTCGAGCTGGGCAGCGAGGAAATGTGCGGCTGGGAGGCACTCGGCTTCGCGCCGTGCGAAACCGTGGAGCACCATGAATTGCCGCTGGAGGAGTTCGAGCCGCAGCTCGCACCGCTTTACGAGCGCATGCGGCAGCGAGGGCGAATTCCGGACTCTGCCCGCATTATTCCACTGTACGAAGCCGATGCGGGAGAGGTCGCACGACTTCATCTAACACAATTGGGCGGCGATCCCGCGACTCTGGCGCAAAAACTGCGCGGCGACGTACCCGGATCGTTCGCGGCTCGCTACTCGCGCGTGTTGCTCGTCGACGATCGGGTCGTCGGCTTCATCCTCGGCCACCGCGTGGCGCGCGACGTCGTACACGTCGATGCGAACGTGCTCGATCCCGCGGTCCGCGGCAGCTGGGCCAACATTTGGCTTAAGCTCGAAGCGACGCGCGGCGCCCTGCAGTGGGGAATCAAAACGTTCGTTTTCACGACGTTTGACCACTACACCGATACGCGGAGTTTCACGGAACGGTTGCGGGGCGTCACCGTGCGGACAACGGTTCTCATGTATCGGCCGCTCGCGCCGACTTGAGCATTTCTCTCCGGCGGCGCACGACTTCTCGTCCCCGTGTCCGGTAGTCTGCCGCTCGAAGTGCATCGCCGAGGTTCCGCTCGCTGACGTGGGCCATCCAGCGAAACGGCGCGGCGGACTGCGGCTCGACGGCCGCCCACGACTCCAACGCCCGCAACGCCTCATGCGGCTTGTCCAGATGCAGCAGGGCAACGGCGAGATGATAATGTGCCCGGCCGAAGCGCATGTCTTTTTCGAGTGCGTCGAGCGCCGTAATTGCCGCTTCCTCGTAGCGTTGCCGATGAAGATTGACCTCGGCCAGACCATCCAGCGACTGGTGCGTCGGTCCTTCGAAATCGATCGACGACCGAAACGCAGCCTCGGCCGCCGCAATGTCGCGTCGCCGCAATTGAATGTTGCCTTCCAGCGCTTTCAATCCCTGCAATTTGACACCCGCACGCCCGGCACAGCGCAGTTCGTTCAAAGCCAGATCGAAATGTCGGTCAGCAAATTCGACGGCGCCGGAAAGAAAATAGAGCTGTGGTTGCTCAATGCCTTGAGACATCAACCGGTCGATCTCCGCGCGAGCTGACTGGCGTTGGTTTGCGCGATAGTACGCCTCGGCCAGTAGCGTCCGGGAATTGAGCCGATCGGGATACTCTCTCGTAAGCCGCTCCAAGACGGCGATGGCCAGTGAAAGTTGGCCGGCGTCCATCAAAGAGATCGCTCGATTGAACTCGGTAATCCGCTCACATTGTTGGACCGTCTGCTTCGCTGCCAGGTCTTGCGGGTCGACGTAGCCCAATTCGATCAGGTGTTCGACACCTCGATGACGAGCGGCGTCGTTGGCTAAATTGTCGACGGGCACTACTGATTCACGCGTCTCATTGGCTATTTCACCAGCAGATTGCGTCTCCCATGTATCGACGACCTGCGGCTTGAGATCGACGTCGAACAAATCCAGCCAGGGCCGGCCGGCCATGTCTTTGCCATAGGGAACCGCGAGCATGGCAAGAACCGTCGGCGCAAGGTCGAGAACACTTCGCCGCGTGGGAATAGCCGAGTGGCGTACTCCGGGGCCGCGGATCACGGCCAGGCCGATGTTGCGAATTGATGATCCCGTCGGCGGAAGAACGTTTGCTTCGTCGCCGGCCCCCGGTACAGCAGCAGCATGACCAATGGGAGACACAACTACTACATGCACGTCTTCACCAACCTGCTGGAGCAATTGGCCGAGCAGCAGATCGTGGTGTTCGTAACAGCCCGTGATCAGTTGCTCGCGGAATTCGGCAGCGGCCGGCGAGATACCCTGCAACCAATTCGCCAACTCGTGGCAGCGCCGAATTCCCGGGAAGTCGCAGGCCGCGAAGTCCCACGGCTGCTCGCGGAGGCACCAGCGGAAAGCGCGAAACAACGTCGCGGTCTCGGCGAGGATCGCGCGGCAAATCGCCTCCAGCTTAGGATACTCGGGCGAACTGGCCGCTTGCTGCGGCAGCAATTGAGCGACGGTCATTTCCTCGATTTGCGTGAGCGCGACCTGTCGGGCGCGAAGGATCGGTTCGACCGCTGGCGGCGACACGGCTGGGCCGCCACCGCGCTCCAGCGGCGCCAGCGCAAAGGGCGCCGCGAACCAGTCGGAGACGCAAACGCCGGCCACGGCTTCGGCTGGATGCGTCACCGGCCAGCCGACGATGTGCGTTCGCAATCCCGCGCGATTGAGCACGTTCCAGATCGCGTCGCTCTGGCGACTCGAGCGCGTGATCGGCCGTAGATGAGATCCGTCCGGGCTCGGGCAATTGGCGTGAAGAATGCCGTGCTCGTGCGCTCGCTTGCCGGTCGCCAACGACGTCCAAGCCGCCGACGGCAGAACGGGACGCGGCGCGACAAGCTCGACACACGCACCGCTACCGAGTAGCGCGCTCAGATGGGGTAGACGACCACTTGCCAAAAGAGGTTCGAGCGTGGAAAACTCGGCCCCGTCCCAACCGACGAGCAGCAATCGTTTGGCGAGCCGATCGCCGATGGCGGCGTCGGCCAGCTCATGCTCACGCTGCGGTTGCAACATTGGAATTCAGCAGCGCCGGGTGACGAGGCCTGCCATCACTACTTGTCGCCGGCGAACAACTTGCGCGCGACGAACGTACCGAGCACCAACGCACCGCCGATCGCGGCCATGATCATCGAACCGGGTTCCGGCACGGCCACTCCACCCGCTCCGGCTCCACTGCCCGGGATCATGCCAAACTGAGTCTTCCAGAAATCGTAGTCGTCCGCGTCGATCATGCCAGGACTGGCGCCTTCGTTCAACAGCGGTCCACCGTCGCGCCACACTGTATAGTCGGCCGCGTCGACGATATTGTTGCCATTATAGTCGCCGGGTACGCCCATGGGTGTGCCGACGTCGCCGGCCACGATCGACACGCCGACTTGGTTCTCGTAGGCATAACCAACCACTTCGCCTGTGGTGTCGGCATCGCTCGTAATCCGAACTCCAACCCAACCGTACCAATGCTGCTGGTGAAAATTGGGATTCGTCATCGGGTTGTTAGCGTTGAAACCGGGTTGGGCGGCGTCGTTCAGATCGAGCCGCACGCCCAGATACCGCACTGCACCTGCCAGCCCAGTAAAGTCGTCCACGTCCGGAAATTCCGGTTGAGGTCCGAATGGAGCAGTGACCGCTCGACCGGCGGCCGCGTCGATTTGGCCGTGATCCTCGTCGATCAATCGATTCGCGCGGATATAGGTGCCGGTGCCGAAAAAATTGCTTCCCTCTTGAAAGTCCCAAATCGTGCCCGGGACATAGCTACCAGTAGGATTACTGTATGAGCCGCCGATCACGTCTCCGGCCTTAAGTGCGACGGCATAACCGCCCGAGTCGCCGAAATCGTTGGTGAAACTGAGAACTGCCGTATCGTTATTTCGGTTGGTGCCATTAAGCGGAAAGGTCTCAGGAGCCAAATCGGGAAGAAAATCGTCCACCGCGAGCGGGTTGGACTCGCTGCTCACGTCGTTCTTGTCGATTTGGAGATAGTCAAGATCGGTGCCGCTCAAATTGACGCGATCGTGATCGATTTGAACATCGATCTGCGTATCGCTATTGAAGTCGATGTTGACTGTGCCGTTCACGCCAAACGGCTGCACGGCCAAGTTGGCGACGACGACTGCCTGCGCTTCCTGCGCCAAAACTGCCCCAATGGCACTCGTCGCCGCCAAGTAACCCGCCAATTTGCCGTCGAGACGCGGCGACAATTTGGCGATCGACCCTGCCCTCACGCTTATCATCATCTCGGCTTCTCCACCTGGTTGCAGATCGCGACCAATCGATGCCGGCGCGCGCCACCGCGCATCAGTCCCGGCCGTTCCGGCCGAAACTAACTCCTCCGGCCGCCAAAGAGCTTTCGCGTCAACAGCCCACCAACGAGAAACACGCCGCCGATCGCGGCCATCAGGATTGAACTGGGTTCGGGAACGCCAGCATTAATCGGTGTGTCCGTGGCTGATTCGTATCCCCAACCCACGACGTTACCGGTGGCATCGGCTTCGTTGGTAATCTGGACGCCAATCCAGCCGTAGTGATTGCCGGCGTTGTTTAGATTCACTTTGACGCCGAGGTAACGAACCGCGCCACCCAGGCCCACGAAGTTCGGCGAACCGGGCAGCGGACTGAAGACCGGCAGCGCTGCCGCAGTGTCGATTTGCCCCGCATCCTCGTCGATCAGTCGATTCACGCGAATGTACTTGCCAGACCCGCCGAAGTTATCGCCCTCTTGGAAATCGAAAACGGAGGCCGGGCCGATCGGCGTCCCCTGAGTCAGGGCCGACGGATAAAAACCATTTCCCGGACCGGACGTCAAATACTGCGATGAAAAGAGCGTCTCATTCGCAGTCGTCGCACCCACCGGAAATGTACCAAAGTTGTCGATCGGCAGCGGATTGGCGGCGCTCGAGGCGTCGTTCTTGTCGATCTGAAGATAGTCGAGGTCGGTGCCGCTCAGATTGACGCGGTCGTGATCGATTTGGAAATCGATTTGGCCGTCGCTGTTGAAGTCGATGTTGACTTCCTCGTTGATGCCGAACGGCTGAAGTGTGTTGTTAGAGACAATCACTGCTTCGGCCTCAGACGCCAGTACCGATCCGACAGCACCCGCAGCAGCCAAGTAGGCCGCAAGCATTCCGTCCAACCCGAGTCGATTGTCGCTGCGCTTAGAAATAGATTGCTCAAAGGTCATCGTCATTAGAACCCCTCCGAAGTAGAAGTCGGCCTGCGCTGCGATTACATCGTCACGTCAGATCGCCGACGGCACCGCATGTCAGTCAAGAATAGGATTGCTGAAAGACTAACCAACCGTCCATGTGTTCAGCACTTTTCAGCTTAAGCGAGACCGCGCCAAACGTCAAGAAGTTTTGCAGACAACTACGAAGAAAATCGCTGGAATAGGGGGTCTGGCGGCGCCCAAGTTGATGTAGCTTTTTCATCGAGACGATGCGTTTGCGAGTAGCGCCTTCTACACTCTGAGCGATCGACCACTTGGATGTAGCGTTCGTCCGCAGTCGACATGTGCTACACGAATCAATTGGATTTGCCGGTGATTCTCTTGTATTCTTGATGTGGTGGAGTGAGCGCTCGTCGCAGTCATTCGCAGTAGTGCCTGGAGATTAGACCGCGGCCAGTTCGTCATCTCAAAATTCAAACCGCGACACGCAAATCTCGTCATGCGCTGGCTGCTTGCAACTCTTGGTTGTTTGATATTGTCATTGTCGTTCGACGTGACAACTCAGGCGCAAGACTATTTCGCCATTCACGTGCGGGATTCGCAAACCGGTCGTGGCGTTCCGCTGGTGAAACTTCGCGCCAACAACCAGGACTACTACACGGATAGCAACGGAAACCTGGCGATAAATACACCGGGACTGATGAATCAGAGCGTCTTCTTTTCTGTTTCCAGCTACGGTTACGGCAGCAGCTTCTGGCCCCTGCAAACCACGCCCGGGGCGACTGGCCAGGTCTCGATCAATCGGCTTCAACGGGCCGAGCGGCTCTATCGCGTTACGGGAAAAGGGATCTATCAAGACACGGTGCTGCTCGGCCAGAGTGCACCGATCGATCACCCGCTGTTGAACGCGAATGTGAAGGGGCAGGACTCCGTTCAAGCGACAATCTACAACGGTCAGATCCATTGGTTTTGGGGTGATACGCTGTACGACGTCGGCTTTGGCAACTTTCGCACGTCCGGCGCGACCTCGCAGCTTCCCGGCCAAGGCGGGCTCGATCCGGCGGTCGGCGTCAATCTGAACTATTACGTGGACGCAGCGGGCTCTTCCAAGCAGATGATGCCGCTGCAGCAACCGGGGCCGGTGTGGATCGATGGCCTGTTCACAGTCATGGACAACAACGGACAGGAGAAAATGCTGACGCACTATTCGCGGCGCGATCCCAACAACGCGCTGGGCGCCCAAGTCGAACATGGTCTGGCCCGCTTCAACGACTCGCTCAACAACTATGTCTTTCAGCGTCACCAAGTTTACGCGCTCGATGCACCGATCACGGCCGCCGGACATGCGTTCGAGCACACGATCGACGGCCAGGACTACATCTACTTCGCCCAGTCGTATCCGAACATTCGCGTCAAGAAGAATTGGAACGACGTCAACGATCTTTCCCAATGGGAAGCGTTCACGCCGCTCACAGAAAACACGCGGTACAACGCGGCCAATCCGCCGCTCGAACTCGACGGCCAAGGCAAGCCCGTCTACGGCTGGAAGAAGAACACCGATCCGATGACCAGCGAAATGCTCGAGGAGCTTGTCCAGAACGGGCACGTTGAGCGCGATGAGTCGCCGTTCCGGCTGAAGGATTTTGAGAGCAATGATGATGTCCGCTTGCACCGCGCAAGTGTCTATTGGAACGACTATCGCAACAGTTGGATCATGATCGGCAACGAGTTCTTCGGCGACAGCCTGCTTGGCGAAGTCTGGTTTGCCGAAGCACCCACGCCGGAAGGGCCCTGGGAAAACGCCGTGAAAGTGGTCACGCACCACAACGGCAGCGAGAACTACACCTTCTATAATCCAAAGCAGCAGCCTTTCTTCGACGAGGAAGGCGGACGCATCATCTACTTCGAAGGCACGTACGCCGAGACCTTCTCGGGCAACCCGACTCCGACGCCACTCTACGATTACAACCAGATGATGTACCGCCTGGACTTGTCCACGATCCCTCAACTCTTCACGCGGCTAGTGGGCGACAACAATCTCGACGGCTCGGTCGACGCGGCCGACTACACCGTCTGGCGCAACACGCTGGGGTCGACCTCCGACTTGCGAGCGAATGGCGATAATACTGGCGCCAGCTTTGCCGTCGTCGACGAGGCCGACTACCTGGCTTGGAAGGGCAATTTCGGGGCCGTTGGTGCAGGGCCTGCGGCGTCCAATGCAGTGCCAGAACCTGGGGCGTTGTTCCTGGCGATGATGGCGGCCGGGAGCGTGTTCGTACGTTCGTCAACTCGAACGATGCTGGCAAAATCGGCCGACTGATCGCCGTCGTGGCAAAGAGAGTCAGCGGCTACTCATGTCGACGACACAAATCGGATTGCCTTGCTCCGTTTCGTAGCCAAGCGTGGTTTGCGTATTGTACTTGGCTGGAATTGAGACGCTTGGGTGGGTGACTTCGATTTTGTAGGTGCCGAAATGCACGCCAATGAGTCCATGCTCCGTGGACGGCAGGTCTTCATCTTTGATGTCCATTGACGCGGAACCGCGCGCATTTACGGTTCCCCAAGCGACTTTCAATTCGTCGCCCAAGTACTTTTCTGGCACCAGCTTGACCTTGGCTCCCTTGAGCGGCCTGCCGTTCATTCGGACGCGGATGCGAAGGCTGGTTAGTCCGGTCCGCGAAGCCCGGAGCTCGGCGATTCTCATTTCAATCTCGTGCTGCGACACCGAGCCGCTCTTGTCGGTGTCATAGATCGCGAAATGTCCAAGGATACCAGGACAAGCGGCTATCTCAGCAGGAGAGAGTTGGCCGTCTCTGTTGGTGTCGTACAACTCGAGCGCCTGCTGACTAGCTGCGGCTGCGTCCACGTAGGGGACGTGAATTGCCGCCGGACCGCGGCTGCAGCCGACGAACGAAACAGTAGAAACGCCCAGCAACACAGCCAGGCAGGACCTCAAACCGACACTTCGTGCGACTCTCATCCCGCGACCAATGCAAACTGGGTAGTGCAAGCAACAATCGAACCGAAATCAGTGACCAACGCGGTGAATCCGCAGCATCGTCTCTCTATTCGATTGGAATCTGTTCGGGGAGCGGTTTCCCTTCATCGAGTCGATGCCCCATCCGCCGGTGAACATCGAACTCGACGTCGTACGCAATCGTCTGGACGGAACCATCGCAAAACACCATGTTAAATCCGCCAGGATGAGCACTTCCAAAAGCGCCGTACGATTCTTTTCCGACACGATCTTGTGCAGGAAGATCGTTGATGCTTGTCCAACGATTCACGTCCCAATCGAATCCCTGATAGTAGCTATGATTGTCGCCGCCATCAGCTTCCGGTGGGGCGCCATTCGTCTCATACTTATCCGCTGGCAAGTATTTCTCGCCTACCATGTAGGTTTTGGACATCCCGTCGATGATGTGCCGAATTTTGATTTCTGCGCCGGTGTAATTTATTCCGGTTTGGCCATTGAACGGCGGCCACTTGTGATCTCCCATGTTCCTCAAATCGTATGCGAGCCATTCGAGTCGATCTTCATACTGTTGCGACTCCTCCACCCAGAACGCCATCCCTTCCTCACCGTCGCCTGCGTTGGCCGCGTAATCGCCACGGGCTACTTCCGACGCGCGAGCTCCAGTTCTTGGAGTCCAAGAATTCGATAGACCGTAGGGAAAAGTCTTAGCCGGTCGGCGCGACGGGCAGTTGTATATTCCCACCGTGCTTTCCTGCAATTTGATCGAACCATCGCGTTGAGGCGTGGTGACGTTTAGCTTGTCTCCATCATCCGTCAAATCGTAGATCGATTGCTCTTCAATAAACGGAAGAATCTGATACATCCAGCCGCCCGGCTGCTCGCGGCCGGCGCCCCACAGCGGATCACCAAGGTACCACACATTCCAACCCGAGCCGGGAAGCATCTTGTGCGTCGACTCGTGATTCAGAAAACCGATGCCAATCTGTTTCAAATTGTTGACGCACTGCGCGCGCCGCGCCGCTTCGCGCGCCGCCTGGACCGCGGGCAACAATAGCGCCACCAGGATGCCGATGATCGCGATCACCACCAACAGCTCGACGAGCGTGAAACCACACGACAATGCGCGACGTGACCTGTTCACTGATTCCGCCTCCGACATGTTGCGACGAGAGATTGCAAAAGTGCGGATGAGCGTCTCCACAAATCGGACCCAACGAAGCCGTCCTTTGAGAGACTCTAATTATTGTTGCTGAATTGGCGCGACAGGTCAATGAAATTTGCCCCACGTAGTACAAGCATCGAGCGAAAGCGGCCGCGGGTAAATGATGTATCAATTGCGTTTAGTCGTGTTGCGAGCGACGTTGGCGTGCGACTCCTTGGCTTCAAACTGGTCTGCCAACCGTGTTGGACCCTTGCCGGCGCTCACGGCG
>JANNTD010000545.1:0-5915 GCA_031403315.1 Planctomycetota bacterium | reverse complement strand
GGTGCTCACATCGGTCAGGCCCTGGTGATGGACGAAGTCGTCGGCATGTATTTCGCCGAGAACTGGATCAGCATCGAGCCGAAAGTCGACTACGACAAGACCCTCCAAGCGGTTCAGGACACGGTCGACCGTTATCCCGGTTTGTACCGCGACGTGCAGACCTATCTCAAAGAGAGAATTCGTGAAGTTCTAACCGGAACTTCCGAAGCGATCGTGATCCGCATCTACGGCCACGATTTGGACGTACTTTCCGCCAAAGCCACCGAAGTCCGAAAGGCCCTGGAAGGCATCGACGGCATCGTCGATCTGCATCAGTCGCTCCAAGAGAACATTCCGCAAATTGAAGTCAAAGTCGACGTCAACAAGGCGCGGCAATATGGGATCAAGCCGGGCGACGTGCGCCGGGCCGCGGCCCGAATGGTGGCCGGGGAAGAAGCCGGCGACATCCACATCGGCAATCGCACGTACGACGTGAATGTGTGGACCGTTCCCGAAGCGCGCAACAGCCTGACGGCCATTAAAGAATTGCCGATCGACACGGCGGACGGCGGCACCGTCGAATTGCAGCAAGTCGCCGAAGTCCGCGTCGCACCGACGCCGAACACGATCAATCGTGAAGACCTGAAGCGAAAAATCGACGTCGGCGCCAACGTCCGCGGGCGCGATCTCGGGTCCGTCTATGAGGACGTCCGGACGGCGCTAGCAACCGTCGACTTCCCACAGGAATATTATCCGGTGCTGCTGGGCGAATACAGTGAACGGCAAGCGGCCAAGCAACGGATCATGACTTGGGCAGGCGTGTCGCTGATCGTGATTTTCTTCCTGCTACAGGCGTCCTTCCGCAGTTGGCGGCTGGCGACCATCGCATTCTTGTGCTTGCCGGCGGCGCTCGTGGGCGGTGTGCTGGCGGCGTGGATGGGCGACGGCATCATCTCGCTCGGATCGTTGGTCGGTTTCCTGACAGTGCTGGGGATTGCGGCTCGCAATAGCATCATGCTGATTGAGCACTTCCAACACCTTGAGGAGCATGAAGGCGAAAAATTCGGTCCAGAGCTCGTTCTCCGCGGCGCCGTGGAACGGATTTCGCCGATTACGATGACCGCCTTGACGACACTGATGGCCCTCTTGCCGTTAGTCGTGATGGGTTCGATCCCCGGCCACGAGATTGAGCACCCGATGGCGATCGTCATCTTAGGCGGATTGGTGACTTCCACGCTGCTCAACGTGTTCGTTGTACCGTCGCTGTACCTCCGCTTTGGCGAGCCTCGCAAACCACCGGTAGCCTCGGCCTTGGCCGTCGCGGCATAGAGCACTAAACATGACCAGACGAGTGCATATTTCCGCCTCCTGCGCCCTGTTGCTGTGCTCGGCGTACCTGGATCCAGCCCGGGGTGACGACCTATCAACTGCATCGCAGCCAATCGCGGAAGCGAGCGTACGGTTCGAGCAGAACGCCACCGACGGCGACGTGGAAGTGGTGTTCGAGATTACTGGGCCCGACGAAGGGCTGACTCAGCTCGCCGTCGTTGCGCCAGACGGTCGCACGGTCGTCGATTTCACGGCTCCTGACGCGCAGAAGTACGGAATTCGGGAGTTCGTGTTCGAGTCGCCCGAGCCAACGGATGTCGAGAGCCTCAAGGCGGCCTACCCGGCCGGAAAATACACTTATGCCGGCGCTACCGCCGCCGGCGTCAAATTCCACGGCAGTTCAACTCTCAGCCATGAATTGCCGCCGACGACCTCATTTCTGCACCCAACGGAACGCGCCACCGACGTCGAAGCCGATAGCCTGGAAATCCGCTGGACACCTGTCGAGAATGTATCGGGCTACGTCCTCGAGCTGGAACAAGCCAAGCTGGACATGAAACTCATCGTGACCCTGCCTGTTTCGGCAGCCAGCTTCACCGTGCCCGCCGGGCTGCTGGTTCCTGGGATGAAGTATCAGTTGGGGATCGGCACCGTCTCCGCTAGCGGAAACATGTCTTTCGTCGAAACTTCTTTCACGACCGCTGCTCAATAGCGTCGCTTGGCCGACAGCGGATCGTTTCTAGCGCCAGTCGTTTGCGGCTCCTCCTGCAACCTGCGCCCGCATGCCAGCCCGCAGCACTGCTAGCGAGTCGGGTCCAACGAAATCGGGTGGGTACTTCAACTTGGTTCAAATCTCGTCGCCGTCGCGACGATAACACCACGGATATCTCATGTTTTAGATGCATCATCCGTGAGCCACGACCGCTGCGATAGCCTTTTCTCGTCGTTTCTTCAAATCCGGTACGTTCGACAACGTCGCGGAAATACCAACACTTTTCAACTGAGTGCACGAGCAGTCGAGTTTCAATCGACCGCGAATTGCACGTCCCGCGGCTAGGGACGGAACCGGGGATTCGTCTCCGGGACCTTAGCCAGCGGCGCTTACAGGGGAGCAGACTAGATGCTCATTCCATTTAGCGAATTTGATCCCGTCTTCTGGGACGAAAGCATCGCCTATTGCGGCCTGATGACTGCAAACTACGTGCGGACCTTCGGGTGCAGCATGCTGCTTGCGGTTCTCGGCGTTCTATTGTCGAGCGGCTCAGTGTCTGCCCAAGGTTACGACGTCACTTTCGATGAGGTCGACTTTCCGTCCGTTCTACCTCTGCCCACCGAAAACGACGGTTCGTCTGCTGAGAGCGAAACCGCGCCCGCGCTGGAGGCGCCCGAGCCGGCCGATCCTGTCGAAGAGGGCGCCGCTCTGCCGGACTTAACGGCCGACGAAACCGCGCCCGACGGCGAACCGAAGATTCCCGAGTACGCCAAGGCGCTCATGCCGCTGTCGTCGGATCGCGGCGACATCACCTTTTCGCCCGGCTTGCGCATCCAGCCCCGCTACAGTTACGACGGCAACAGCAACAACAACGATTTCCACATTCGGAGATTTCGCCTGAAAGCGGGAGGTAAGGCCTATGATCTTGCCAAATATTACCTCGAATTGAAGATTGACGGCACAGGCCAATTCGAGGCAAGCCCCTCCGCCCAAGTGGAAAACGCCTGGCTCGATTTTCCACTGGTCAAGGACGAGCTCTATCTTCGCGCCGGATTCTACGACATCCCCTTTTCGCGCGATGCGCTCACTTCGGACTCGAAGCTGCTGTTCATGGACCGCAGCTTGATTAAAGATGCGCTCACCGGAATCGGGGATGCAGACAACACCGTCGGCTTGATGCTCCACGGCCGACCCTACTGCGGCCGCTACGAATACGCGATCGGCGTTTTCGACAATCTATTTTTCGAAAAGGTTGGGCCCGCTGGCACGCGAGACTCCAACGAATTGCAGCCGACGGGAAGATTCGCCGTTTGCTTGCTCGATCCGGCCACGGCACTCGACGGCTACGCAGACTATTGGGCTTCCTACATCGGCCAAGGGAATCGCTTGGACATCGGCATCAACGCCGGCCACCTTGGGCGCTCGTTCGACGGCCTGGTCGAACTCGAACACCAGTCGGCGTGGGGCGTCGACCTGTTCTACAACTCGGGACCGTACGTGTTTCAAACGGAGTTCGACTGGTTCGTTGAGGATTTGGTAGGTGTTCCCGACATCGACGGGAACGGCTGGTACGCCCAAGGCGGCTACCTGCTTTCCTACGAATGCCCCGTCGAGCTCGCAGCCCGATACCAAGTGCTCGACTCAGACTTGCTTGCTGACACGTTTCGTTGGACGTCGCTGGGCGTCAACTACTACATCCGCGACCACAACTTGAAGATTCAGACGGATTACACCTTCCGCGACGGTGGAATCCTCGACGACGATCTGTATCAAATCCAAATTCAGTTGGACTTCTGATCGACCGTCGATCGCGCGAGATGGTCACAGCAAGTGCCAGAGCTTGAGGGCTACCAGTCCGAGCAAGGTCGGCCCGACGAATAGATACTCTCGATTTTGAACCCACCGGTTCCAGCTCCAGCCGCCAAACGCCTCCTTCGACAGCCGTCGAGGGAAAAACGGCGGCGTCGCCCGGACGTACTCCTGCCACTCGGCACCAAACTGCCGAGACATGCGGCGCTCGTCCCGCTGGACGCGAATCATATATAAGTACAGGAACGGGCCACACACAATCCAGATGTTTTCTGGATCGTCGATGATGATCGCGAAGCCGATCAGCATCGTGAACGAGCCGACGTACAGAGGATGCCTGACCAGGCTGTAAGGTCCAATTCTCGTCAGCTGCGTCTCCGTCTGAAGTGCGCCCGCGGCCCAAGTTCGGTAGACCAAGCCGAAGAGCACGAACATCAGCCCGACTAGCGCTTGCGGATCACCGAGGTCGGCGAGGTCGTGGGGCTTGAAGCCCAGTGCGAAGTCCTCGACGATCAGAATCAGGCAGACCGTCGCTATAATCTCGACGCGCCAGCGTGCGAGAAAGTCGGTCAGTCTCTGCCAGCGGCCCTCGCGCGGCGAGGCCGAAACTCTTTGGATGATCGAGGCCATTCGAGTCCATTCGAAACGGTTTGCGCGCGGAATTTCGGCTGATAGCTTGTGAGCTTTTAGCGGCCTTCGCCAGCGATATCAATGCCATTAAGGCGGAGCTAGAGATCGACCGATGTGACACGGGCTGCCAGTCTCACGAACTCATTCGGTTGATGACACGCCGCCAACGTGCGACGATTTCGTGAACTCATGTGTCCGTGACACGCGTTGGAATTGGACCGTTTGTTGGGCCATCGGGCCGAGCTAGCCGGCCCGCCCGTCGAATTCACTGTCAGTCTGCCAGTGATTTGGGAAACTACCTATCTTCTCACCAAAAAATTGTTTTGCGGGTAATGAGACCTAACATAGAGCCGTGAATCAAGAGACCGGCCATCGGGGAAACATCGGACGAACCAAAAGGGGCCCCTCATCGAGAGTGCGTCCAAATATTATTCTGGCCCGCGCCCTCGTAGCTAGCATGCTCCACCATCGGCCAGCGAATGGAACTACAACATAGTGCATGACTCCCAACTAACACCACTGCGCCATTGCTACTGACGACGAGCATAGGTCCGTTCGGCGATCACCGCTTGTTGAGACTGGGCTAGGATTCGAGCCACTTCGACTGCATGCGTCCTCCTAGGAGGCTCGTGGATATGTTCAAACAGGTCGCGTCAACATTTAATGCCTGGGGAATTCAGGTAGGGGGCGATCAATCTCAATAAGTCAATTCATCCGACATGATCGACTTTGTAACTTGTGGGCTTGGCCCTCGTCGACTTAGGGACTCAAGGGACTCTACGCGCGCAACAGTTTGAGGCTGAGAAGCCTCGATATCAGGAATTGGATGATTACGTTAGTACATTTGCCTTGTGCGTCGGGCATGGCCCCGCAAGGAAGTGCGCCAGCTTCTTGCCGGTGGGTCATTGTTGGGCAACCCCTTCACATCACGCTAAGACCAGGGCGATAATTGCCCGCTTGATGGCGTGTGGCAACGTCGGCCAAGCCTCGATCACCGCCTGCAAATCCGGATCGATTTCCGAGCTGACTGCTGCGCGTGGCGCTGCGCTAGCTGCTGAATTTGCGATTTCCTCGGCGTTCTCCCCATTGCCGGCCTGACTCGAAATCAGGTGCCGAGAAACCGGTTGAGGGTTCGAATCCCTTGCCCTCCGCTTATGTAAGTTGGCACTTCTTCTGTAGTTGCGAATTCTTCCCGATCTGATTTGGCAGGGCACGCCCAACAGTCGGTCAGTAAACTGCGGGAAATTCTCCGGGGTATTCCCAGGTTCTTGGAGGACACGCGGTTCGCGCAATCAGGTACTCGGGAACGAAGCACAGAGTTTTATCTCATACGCCTTCTAGTGCGAGCTTCATTTAGCTCTAGCGCCCTCTAGAGAACGCAGGTAAAGTGGGTTCACCGAAAAGGAGGTGAGCCGCATGGATGCTTATTCGAAGGAGTTCCGCCGGGACGTGCTGG
>JANNTD010000544.1:0-7277 GCA_031403315.1 Planctomycetota bacterium | reverse complement strand
CGGGTCGCAGCGAACCACGTGCGAACAAGCGGCGTCCCAAACTCCTACAACTCCTGACCAAGCCTCGCCACCAAGCCAAGCCCGAACTGGCGGCCGCCGCGTGACGTAAAACCTTTCACACAAAGCGGCAGTGCCATTCGTGTCTGGTATCTTTGTGTTCGCGACGGCGCTGACGTTCGCGATGAACTTGGGACTTAAGTATCACGGCAACTTTGAGTATTATCGTGGCTATTCAACGATGATCCTAATCTATGCATTTGGTGCCCTTGGCTTTCTTGCTCCCGGTGTCATTCTCTGGAATCTGCAAAATCGAACGCCGCCCTGGCAATTCAGCCTTCGGGCCCTGCTGATTGCCATGGCATTGATCGCGGTGTTGGTGACGATTTACACATTTTCGTTGTAGACGAAGTTGTTTTGTCGGCAATATTTGGCGCGCAATGTTGAGTAGGGCTCTGGAGCCGAGTCGACGGGTCGGCGCTCGGCCAAGCGCGTCGACATTCGATCGATGGTTGCACTTCCACATGTCAAACGCCAGCGACAGCAATCCCTGGGACCGACTTGCTCCGCCGCCGCGGGAAGTGTCGCCAGCCGTGCAGGCACGGTTGCGCTTTGCAGAGTTCAAGCGGTCCTTCAATTTCCACAGCGGATTTCTCGGCCTATGGTTTCTGCTGGCCAGCGTAATCCTGATCGTCGGCGGCACAGCCTGGTACCACGGCGCCAAGCAAGAAGGTTACCCGTTTGTCGGCGCGTTGCTGGCCGCAGGTGGGATCGGAATCGTGATCGTGATGGCCACGCTCATCTACCGGCGTGGCACTCGTCGGATCAGACTTCTCCGCGACGGCATCGTCGCTCAAGCAACATTGACCAAGCTCTGGGTCACCAATCAGTTTTGTTATGCTCGGTATGAGACTTTGCTGAAAGAGTGGGCGCAGTTCCGCGAGAAACTACACGACCGACCGGAGTTGCTGTCTCGGGTTGGCGAGCAGATGCTCGATTGGCCGTGCAAAGTGCGCGTCACCGACCCAAACGGAGGGGAGCACGAAATCGCGACGCGGCTGAATCTGAGCGGCGTGGCAATCGAGGGCAGTTTGGATCCGACCTTCCCGGTATTGTGCAATCCGCCGCACTCCAGCGAGGGGATCGCCACAAGTGAGTTTTACTCCGGGCTAACTATCTCTGCCGACGGACAGTGGACCGTGCCAGATGATGAGGGTTCCTCGGTCGCGATCGCGTCGTTCCTCCGAAGTTCTGTGCCGGTGGTGGGCACCTATCTTTCGGCGGCACTCGGGTTGACTTTGTTCGGTGACGAGAGCGCGGTGAAGTTGAAGGCGTCGGGATCGCCGCTGTTGCTGGCTGGAATTGTGCCGCTGTTTACCATCACGCACGCCGTGGTGCCGGTGTTCTTCTTTCGGAATCTTCTCGACCGGCTGAATGAGATTTGTTCCACCATTCGAACCGACCCGACAGGCCGATTGTTTCGCGCCTACGCCGCTGTTTTCAGGTTCTTCGTCTGGGTATTCATGGGGATTTGGTTCGCACTGCCGGTGATTGCGCTGGCGTATCTGACGGGTTGGCTGAGCCTGATTTGGGCAATGGTCCACATCGTGTTGGCACGGCGGGGAACGCGGGCGTGGACATTCGTCGAATATGGATCGACTTCGATGGCGCTGCTGCTGTTTGTCGTCTGCTTCTCCGAAGCGCGACTGTTTTCGCTGGGGATTGTCGTGGTGGTGCTACAGGCGCTGCTGTTGACGAGTTTGGACCGATTCGCACGCGACAAATGGACCGTTGAGGCTCGGCAATGAATCGTGACGCTACATCCGATGTGCAACGATCAGCCGGCACGACCTGGGTACGCGTTGGCCTGACGATTCTTTTCATCACGCTGGCCGGCGTCAGCTGGTTGTGGCTCAAGAATCCCCTGTCGACCGGAAGGATGTTTGTCCCGCTATTGGTGGGAGGTGTTCCTGCCGTGATCTGTTTTTTCGTCGCGTTGTATTTCAGCGTACGACACGTTCGAATTGGCATTCCGCCGGCCGCCCGCTGGATCGAATGGCGAACCGTGCGACACGCCGTGGCCGGTCTGTTGTTATTCGCGCTCGGCGCGAGGATTCTCGCCGTGGCCTGCGATCGGCGGGATCGCGAGCAACAAGCAAAGTGGGTGGGCGAGGCTGAACGCGTCGTCGCCCAATTCTTGCAGGTTCGAAAGAATCTCCGTCCTTATCCAATGCGACCGGGAGAAAGCCCTCCGGACCTGGGTGCATTCCAGGAACTATGGGGCGAAGGCTACTATCCACCGAGGTGGAATATCCAGGGATACCGATACCTCGTCGCCGAACGGATGGCACGCTTTGCCAATGGCGATCTGCCGGTGACCCTCTACGTCGAAGAAGGCGGCAGGACCAAGCCGATTGCTGGCGAACCGGCCGTCCGATTTAGCCAGTGGGGCACAGGAATTCGTGAAGGGACGTTTGGACAGGGTGTAATGATCCACGTCGCTCATCCTGATCTGCAATGAGCGATGACCCGGAGGCAGTCAAGGATGCGTTGGCGACGAGTGCGTCGGGCGGTGACGTGACGTGCTCGACGCGTTTGCCCAGGGTGATTGGCCGGAGAAGTGTCGGACGCATTTGCCCCGGGTGTTCGGTTGCTGAGACAACCGAATCACCCGGGGCTATGGTCCTGCACCGTTTCAAGGCAGGCGGAAGGGGCGGCGGCCACTTTTTGTGGTCTTAGCCCGTGGGACCGCGTGACGGGTAAGTGGCATCGATTGTTGCGGCTTGGTTCGCCGTTTCTTGGCGCGTTGGATGGCCGGGTCAGCTGGGACCGCGTTGGGCAACGACGTGACGATGCCGAGCCGCTGTTTCGCTTGCTTGTAGTCTTCGTTCAACGCGCGGCGGATGCCGCCGCCGAACGAGATGTTGTAGCTGTTAAAAATGCCGTCGTAGATAATCTGCCCGCGAAACGGCAGCAACATCGTCTCGGTCCAAATCGGCAGATAGGGGCCGATCATCTCATCGAACGGTTGAGTGAGTGCGACCACGCCGTAGGCAATTGGCGGCGTTTCTGTGGCGAGAAATATCGCGTGTTTCTTCAGGTAGCGAAAGACAAAGAACTTGCCGAAGACGTGATCGCGCCAGGAGTAGACAACATCGAGCTCTTCTTCCGTCAGGTGGTGTGGATTGGCAGCGACGTAGATCTCGATCAGATCAAGTCGCTCCAAGAGTGCCTCGCGAACGTGGACGCGCACTTCGGGCGAGAGGGCCGCGAACTGTTCGGGGGCGGCGACATTCGGAATGATTTGCTGCCGTTCGTTCACAAACCACATCAACGAGCGGTGGAGCTTGAAGAACAGCTCGGCATCCTGCGGCGTCAAGAGCATGTCCCGAATCCTGAACTGCCGGTGGCGGAAAGTGGAAGTTGGCATTTGATTTGGCATTGGCCTTTCCACGACCTCAACGAAACGATCTAGAAGATTCTGTATCTTCTCGAAAACGGCATCGAGCTGCCTGCATTTGGCGCGTTGGTCGCAGTGGTTGGCCTCGGCGGCGACAAATCCGGCGAAGTCATCGAGTTCGTCGAGCGTCATCATGATGGACTCGACCAGCGGCGTATCTCGAATCGTCTGTTCGTATCCTTGGTCGAGACACGTTACTTCATTGACGATGAGCGCTCGCTGAGCGGCTGTCAATTTGAGCGGCACTTTCTCGCCAGGTCGGATGTGCTTTTTCGACATGCCATCGGCTCCTTGTGCGACAACGATTCCTGTCCGCTAATTTATCGCGGACGTCGAGGCGGTTGAAGGGGGCAAGTTCGGGAACAGGTCGGCGAACCGAATGGGTTTCGGCCTCGGTCGGGCGTGTTCGGCGGCGGCGCGTTTTGCTCGGCCGATGAGTGATTGGGCGAGCGAACCCGGGGCGGCGACGTCGCTCGTGAGTCTCGCGGCGTCTTGCCCCGGGCTATGGTCTTTAGCCCTTGCAGGGCAGCGGATTTGAGCCGATGAGGCAGAACTACTCTCACCCGCTCGTAGCTGCGCCGTTCCCTCACCCGCTCGACGACTCGCGGCCTCTTTTGCGCACGGTGACGATCGGCAGCTAGCGTCAACCGCCCGCCAAACGAACGCGCTGCCGCTCGTCGTCGTTGATGTTGAGCACCCGGATCGTCGCCCGGCCGACGGGCGTCAATCCAATCAGTAAAGTACCTTGCCAGGTGAAATGCTCGTCCCACCGATCCATGCGCGGATTGAAGAGTTGCACGGTCTGGCCAGTCGTGGGATCAATCCCAGCCAAATTGCTCGACTTGGCGAGATTGCAATCGATGCACGCCAGCGCCAGATTCTGCTCTTCGTCACCACCGCCGTGCTTGCGGGGAACGATGTGTTCAATTTGCAGTTGAGCCACCGGCGACAAGGCCTGCGGTAGCCCACAATACTCGCACCGGTTGCCCGCTCGGTCTCGAACAAACTGGCGCGTGTGGCGATCCATCACGATTGGGAGGAGAGCCTCCGCCGGGCCTGCGCTTGGAGAACGGCCACGAACCGATTGGCGTGGGCGTAGCCTTCGTACTCGGCTTGCTCCTCGTCCGACAACTCGCCCTCGTTGGCCTTGTCGGCCAATTGAGAAATTCGGTCTTGGAGTGCCTGATCGGCGTGGTAGTCCGCGATCTGATGAACCTGTGCGGGGCTGAGAATGCTAAAGATCGGCTGCGTGGCGCGGTCGAATGCCGAGCTGTTGATCGTAGGATTCATAATCCAAGTCTAACACAGCCAAGGGCACGGAGACAACAGAAACCCTCACCCGCTCGCAGCTGCGCCGTTCCCTCACCCGCTCGACGACTCGCGGCCTCTCCCGGAGGGAGAGGCGGGGAATCGCTCAATCAAGTTGCATCGTGGCCGAGTTCCATTGGACGAAGCCTTCGATCGCTTCGTATTCGGCGAGGCCGAGGCGGTCGTAGACGCGGGCGGTTTCGCGGTTGCGTTGTTCGGCGCGTTGCCAGAACTCGCGCATGTCGGGGCCGGGGAAGAGGGCCCGGTCCTTCTGCGATTCGTGCTTGAAGATGGCGGCCCGCTTGCGGTCGAGCTCCGAGGGGGAGAGGGGCACGGCCATTTCGATTTGATGTGGCGCCCATTCCTGCCAGGCGCCGCGGTAGAGCCAAACTTCGCAGTCGCGATACCACGCTTCGGATTCACACTCGCGGCAGGCGCGGAGCACCGCGGCGAGGCAGGTTCGATGCGTGCCGTGGGGATCGGAGAGGTCGCCGGCCGTGTAGATTTGGTGTGGCTGGAATTTACGCAGGAGCTCGACGGTGAGGCGGACGTCGATTTCACCGAGCGGCTTTTTCTTCACGCGGCCGGTTTCGTAGAACGGCAGGTCCATGAAGTGCAGCCGCTCGACCGGGATGTGGCAGCAGCGGCCAGCCGCGCGGGTCTCGCTGCGGCGGATCAGCGTCTTGATCATTTGCACTTCGGGGCTGTCGACGCTGCCCGGCTGCTTGTTGCGGAGGAATTCTTCGACGTGGGCCTCGAGTTCGGCGGTCCGCTGGGGCGAGACGTCGAAGTGGCGATTGAACTCGGCCATGAAATCGGCGAAGCGGATCGCGTCTTCGTCGAAGACGGCGATGTTGCCCGAGGTCTGGTAGGCGACGTGAACTTCGTGCCCCTGATCGACCAGGCGGATGAGCGTGCCGCCCATCGAGATCACATCATCGTCCGGATGCGGCGAGAAAACGAGCACTCGCTTCGGGAAGATGTGGTCGTGGGCGGTGGCGCGGTCGCCCGGCTGCTTGGCATGGGCCGGTTTGCCGCCGGGCCAGCCGGTGATCGTGGCCTGCAGGTGGCGGAAGACTTTGACGTTGATGTTGTAGGCCGGGCCGTGTTCGGCAAGGAGGTCTTGCAGGCCGTTTTCGTTGTAGTCGAGGTCGGTGAGCTTGAGCACCGGCTTGTCGAGCTTGCGAGCCATCCAGATGACGGCCTTGCGAATGCGGA
The DNA here is from genome assembly GCA_031403315.1 of Planctomycetota bacterium. Lineage (GTDB taxonomy): Bacteria > Planctomycetota > Planctomycetia > Pirellulales > Lacipirellulaceae > DASYDU01. The sequence continues at coordinate 1,294 of JANNTD010000544.1, read as the reverse complement.
GATCGTCCCACTCGACGGAGCCCAACAGCCACGGCGAACGGTAACGCGTGAGCGCGTCGGCGGCGGCCTCGTCGAGCACCACGATTGCATTGGAATGCTGTTGTAAGTAGCTCGCCGCGATCGACGGGCTCGATGGTTTCTCGACGGCTTCGGCGAGCACATTCGCTTTGTGCTCGCCGAACGCGAGCATGATCACCTGCCGCGCTTCGAGGATCGTACCGACGCCCATCGTGAGCGCCCGGCGGGGGACGTTCTCCTGGCCGAAGAAGTCGCTCGCCGCGTCGATCCGCGTCACCTTGTCGAGCGTGATCAGGCGGGTGCGGCTTTGTTTGCCGGAGCCGGGTTCGTTGAAACCGATGTGACCGGTGCGGCCGATGCCGAGGAGCTGGATGTCGACGCCGCCCGCCTTGGCGATCTGCTCTTCGTACCAGCGGCAGTGGTCATTGACCTGCTCGACGGCGATCGTGCCGTCGGGCACATGCCAGTTGCCGGGGGCGATGTCGACCAGGTCGAACAGATGCTCGCGCATGAAGCGGACATAGCTCTGCAGCTCGTGCGGCTGCATCGGGTAGTATTCGTCGAGGTTAAAGGTAATGACGTTGGCGAGCGAGAGGCCCTCGTCGCGGTGCATCCGCACGAGCTCGTCGTAGACTCCGACGGGAGTGCTGCCGGTGGCGAGGCCGAGAACGCAATTTCGCCCTTCGGCGGCCCGTTGGCGAATCAGATCGGCGATCTCGCGAGCCACCGCGCAATTGGCTTCGGCCGAGTGGCGATAGACGCGAACCGGGACGCGCTCGGCAGCACCGATCGGGTGGCCGCCTTCGCCCGCATGATGTGTGTCAACGTGCTCGCTCGCGTGTTCGCTCAACTGTGCATCCGTCATGATCGTACAAATACCCTTTCGCCACCGTGGTTACTTCAATGTGGTTACTTTAATTTTGAATGCAATGAGCGGCGAGGTCAATCGACGCAGGCACCATTTTGCGCAGCGTTCCCGCGGTAATTTGCCGGCGATTTGAGGTATGCCGCTGCGATCTCAGCCATGGACAGACAGTTCGAGCCGCACTAGGTAGCCGCGAAGTGTAGCCGCGAAGTGTAGCCGCCGTGCCAGAGCTTTCGCGGCAGTCGCCAGTGAGGTATGATCGAGCCAGCAGAAACTCGGGCCGTAGCGCAGTCTGGTAGCGCGTTTGACTGGGGGTCAAAAGGTCGCAGGTTCGAATCCTGTCGGCCCGACTTGCTGAACCGACTTGCTGAACCGACTTGCTGAACCGACTTGCTGAACCGACTTGCTGAA
>JANNTD010000543.1:0-16177 GCA_031403315.1 Planctomycetota bacterium | reverse complement strand
CCGCTTAGCACTACTTGTCCCGAACCGGAAAGCGTCTGCGATCCCGTAACGAAATGCAAGAACGTAACACTCCCTGTGCTGGCTAGCGTCAACGTGCCATTGACCGTCAGACCGTTGCTGATCAACAGGCCGTTCCCGTTGGGGATCGTAAAGTCCGAGTTCAACGTCACGCCCGAGAGTAACCCGCCACTGGCGGTTGCAGTAATTCCCTGTCCGCCAGTGCCGGCGAGCACGGTCGCGTCTTTCAGCGTGCCGCCGGCGAATGTAAACGTGTTGTTAACCTGGACCGTTTGTGCAACCGTGAGCGTGCCACCGGTCAGGGTCAACTTGTTGTTGGACGACAGGCTGCGGATTTCGGTGTTGCCGGAGCGATAGGTGATGGTCACGTTGCCGGGGACATCGAGTAGTACATCGTCCGTTGGACCGGGAACGATACCCGTATCCCAGTTGGATGCCACGTCCCAGAAACCGCCTTCGGGGTTGACCCAAACGGACGTCGCTTCGAGGATTGAAAAATCGCTCGTGATCGCGCTTGCACCCAGACGGTTGCCCGCGCGATCTTTGATCGATGGCGCATCTAGAACAACCTGATAGCTGCCAACTGTCAGCGTCGGATAGGTCAATTGAACTGTCTTATCGTTGTTTCGGTATTGGATCGTGGTAGGTAAAATGGCGCCCGTTGGGCCAATCAGTTGGATGTTCTCGGCCACCATCGTGGTTGTGTCCATGCCTTCGGAGAAGTTGAGCACAACGGTTCTGAAGGCTTGGCCGCGCCTGCTATTGTTAGGCGGATTAACCGAGGTGATTGTGGGCGCGGAGGTGTCGGGGACGACTTCGAGCGGGATAGCGTTCGACAAGCCGACATTGCCGCCGGTGTCGGTGGCTCGGACCTGGATATTGACGCTGTTGGAACCGATCGCCGCGATTGTGGGCAGGGCAACTGAGAGGTCGAATGGAAACGACACATCGTTGGCGACTACTTGGCCATTGACAAGCAATTCGACATTACGCACTTGCACGTCGTCTATCACATTCGCACTTGCAACGATTGTCGTTCCTTCCGGTATTTGCATTCCCGGCGTGATGGAGCCGAGGCCTGTGACCGTCAACGTGATGCCGACGATCGGCACTTGTCCTAGATGGTCGAAGGGACGATAGTTGACGATTTGCAGGCCTGCCGTGCCGTCGGTAATGAAGGCGATGCCGGCGGCAATAGCCACGTCGGTCGGTGGAGCGGGCAACACAAACGATGTCACAAACGCGCCGGTATCGGCTGGATCGGACACGTTTACAAGATGAACACGATTGCCGAAGCCCGGCACTACGCCGATGCCGATTCCCAGGCCAGAACCGTTGGCCATTATCACGCGTGCGGCGATACTGGCATCGTCAACGCCGCTGAGTAGCGTAAGGTTATCCGGACTAGAGACGTTGGCCGTGGCAAACCCACCACCGGCTCCGATGTAGGCTACTTGGTTGCCAACAAATAGCTTTCCGCCGCCGACAGGCATTTGCAGCGAGCCGCGGGCTACCATCATGCCAGTGCCTAGATCAATTGCCCGCAAGATGTTGGCTGAATCGAGCGCATAGAGGAACGAGCCTTCACGAGCCAAGCCGGTGAAGGTGCCAGAGCTCAGCGCAAGCGATTGGAGTTTCTCGCCCGTGAGAATGTCGTAGGAACGCAGTTCGCCGCGGACGGTGGCATAGGCGATGCCATCTATTACTTCGACCAAATTTGCTTGCGTGTTAATGGAATGCGTGACTGCCGGTCGAGTCGGATCGGCCACGTTTACAAGAATCAGTCCGCCATCATTGGCCGCGACGGAAGCGATTTTCAATTGGGCATCGATGGAAACATCAGTGGACGTCCCGGGCAGGTCAAGCTGACTCAACACGACAGGCTGACTGAATTGCGATGTATCGACAATCGCCAGTCCGTACGAACCTGTGGCGACAAAGGTAGTCTGATTGGTCGACTGAATCGTCGAGCCGATGGACACGACCGAAGACGCCTCCCCTTGCAATCGAACACTGGCGATGACACCAGTTATTGGCGCTCGGCCATTGAGCGGATCGAGGCACTGCTGAATCTCTGCGAAGTCGTTGATTCCGTCGTCATCGGTGTCGGACAGAAAGAGTTCGCTCCCTATGGTCTCCTCGACGGCATCTACCAGGCCATCATTGTCTTGGTCCGGCCTTCCGGAAGTTGATTGCCATACGAGATTGTCCAGAATGATACCGCGGCCACCGGCACTGGCGATGAATGTCATTTCCGCTAGGGTGTTTTCTGTTGGGTCATAGCTTCGCACTCGAACCGATATACCACCTGGCACGACAAATTCGATCCGACCGCGTCCGCGTAGAATCGTTCCTCCGTATTCCGCGCTCCAGTAATAGGGACAAGGAGGTTCCGTTGGCAGCGTGATCGTCCCGCCAGTCCCTGATGGGGTGGCGCCGCCGCCAGCGGTTTCGATCAATTGTCCGACCTTGTTGGCTACTTCGTCGGCCGGCAACCAAAAGGTGCCGAATGAGTCAATTTGCGCTATTAAGTCATCGTATTGGATTACAAGATCAAGATAATCCTGCACTTGCGCGTCGGTTAGACCAAACCGTGGTTCGCCCGGTACGACTTGAACAACAATGGCCGAGATTGCATTCATGTTGTCGGCAAGTAAGTCGAAAAGCGGGGCTTGGGCACTTGCGATCTGAGCGGCATCCCCGATCCTATTGGCGATTGACGAGGCAAGTGAGCTGGGCGATTCATTCACAGACGGAGGGCATGCTGTCTGCGTTCGGATTGTCTCCATTGCTCTGGCTTTGCGCTGCAATCCGTTGGCAGCGTTGCTAACGTTGAAGCCTAGTGACGCGACACGAAGCGCAAATCCGACTGCGCCACCGGGCGAAAACATCAGAGCAAACTTCACCCCAAGCGAGTAAGTTTCCGGTTGTAGCCAAATGGACTCACCGGGAGGTAGATGCATGAGTGTGAAGACGTCATCCAGAATGCCAACTCCCTTCAGGATTGCGCCCAATGTCCCTGGCAATCGTGGAAAGTTTGTACCCAGTAAGCTATTGAGGTCTCCGACTCCACCATTAACTCCTCTAGAAACCTCAAATGTGCCGCCGAATACATCTCGCATTGCATGCAGGTTGCGACGGACTTCTTCAATGGGCTGTTCGATGCATTCGTTAGGCGGGGCTCCACCGTGCCAACCAGGCTTCGTGATGCCTTGCCCTGGATCGGTTGTTACCGAGAGACCGTCCTCGGATACCGTTGCCGTGCCCTCAATGACCAGTCGCCCGGTAGTATGGTCAAACGAATAAAAGGGCAGAGCAGTGCCGGGAGCCGCATCGTAGATGTTTGGGAAGGTCAACTTCAGCGGTTGCGAAAATGATGCCACACCAGGCGCCTGAATCGTTAGGGTGGCCGAGAGTTGCATCAGGCCAGCGGGCAGCATATCCCTGATTAGCTCTATCGGAACGGTGCTAATGCCGACCTGACCGCCGCTGACCGGCTGGCCATCCGGACCGATCAGACTTCCGGGCTGAACTTCCAGTTTCAAATGTTGACGTTGCTCAGGCGTTAGGTTCGGCGCAGAGTTGGCATCGACGCCGACTATCGTGGGAACGGTGTCGCTGACCGTTTGCAAGATCGAAGTCCGCAAACGGGGCAGATAGACTTCCTTGCGGTCGAGATTGGCCTCGCGCGATTCGCGCGTGCCCATCGTGCCCATCACGGTGTTGACACGGCCAATCTCCATCTCCAGGTCCATAACCATCTCGGGGAAATAGAAATCAGCCGGAGCGTTCGTCGCGGTGCGGCCGTCGATGGCCAGCTTGATGGTGCCGGCTGGCACCGCTGGAATAGCGAAGTTGCCTTGCGAATCGGTCAGAACAAACTGATCCTCCAAGCCCAGAATAAAGACCTTCACGCCGGCCAGCGGATTCAAGAACAGGTCGTCGGCGGTGTGCAACGTGCCATCGGCGCCTGCCCGGATATCGTCGAATGTCATCGGCTTGAGATCGACGCCTGGATCGATAACCTTGCCAACCAGTGACGTGTTAGCCAGCGGCGCGAGACTGACGGTGCTGAATTGATAAATCAGCGTCCCGCCAGCGACTCCATCTCCATTCGCATCAAGCGGCTGATTTTCGCTGGCCGCGAGAATCGAGTCGCCGACGACGTGCACCGTGATTGTGGAGCCGCCGGGCATGGGATTCGTAAAGAAGAGCCAGGCAAACCTGCCGTCCGCCGCGGGCACGATCGAGGCCAGAATCTTCGCGCCCGTCGTATCCGTGGCGTAGAAGTTGTTGCCATTGAGCGTTGTAGGGTCGATCGCGCGCGAAAAGAAGACTTGCGGCCGGAACGTCGAGCCGACATCGCGCGACCCGCTCAGAGGCGTGAAGCTGGTCACGGATAGCAGAACGAGTGAGGATAGCTGCACACTGCGAGCGACGGCTGTTTCGTGGCCGGCGGCATCGCGAGTGGTCACGGTCAACGTGTGCGGCCCGGTGGCTAGCGCCGATAGATCCAAAGATGCATCGAACGTGCCGCCGGCGGGCGTGAACGGTATCGGCATTGCCACACCGCCATCAAACGCATACGACAATGAAATCAATGGCGAGCCCGTGCCCGAGACGGTGCCCGCCAGCCGAGACTCCGAGGTCAGAATCTCCAAATCGGTGGGCGTGTCGACAACCAGGCTCGGCGCAACCGTATCCAGCGCAAACGGGAACTCGACATTGGCCGAGACGTTTCCGAGAGCATCGGTGGCTCGGAGGCTCAGGATATGCGTGCCATCGGCTGAACCATCAACGGGAAGGTTAGTGGGGATCGAGAACTGTCCGGTGCCGGGGTTGAAGAATGCAACGACAAACGGGCCACTATCCAAGCGAGCTTCGAGCCGCTCTACACCGGAAACGTTGTCGAGCACGTGGCCGGTGAGATTGAAATTCGCGGCTGTTGCAAAGTTGGGAGCGGGGCTGTCAATCAGAATGGTGGGGGCAACGGTGTCGATTGAAACGTTGAACGCGTTCAGCACAAGTTCCGCGACGGCCTGGCCGCTGGCCTGCCCGTCCCGTTTGGCGAACGAGTAGTGGATGCCACCATAAATGCGGCTACGGCCGGCTTCATCGGCGGCGGCCGCAAAGCTGGAGAACGAACGTGTCACACCTGGCAGGCCAATGGATGTGGTACTGAAGGCGTAATTGTCGCCGAAGATTTCGGTCAGCACGGTCGCCGCGGCACCGCTGAACGTGCTGTGACCGGACGTGTATTCTGGGAAGTTGGGCGTGATCAGAAAGGACGTCCAAGTCGGATCGGCAGTCGTGGCGTCGTTGCCATCGGTATCGCCCTCGGGGATCGCCGTAATCGGCCGCCAAAACTCGTAGTGGTACTTGGCATTCCAGGAGACGATGGCGGCATCCCCCAGTGCGACGTTCAAGATTGCAAATAGTCGGGCATTCTCTGATAGACTGTTGCCTTCCTGTTGGGCGATTTGCTGCGCGATCAAATTCCAATGGCCGGGTGGTGTGTACGTGCCCGCGCCGTCTGCCCAGAATCTGGCGATCTGCGTCTGGTCCGCAGTACGCGTGCTGCCAACGGCGGCGCCTAGCGACTTCACTTCGTTGTAGTCGTCGGCCCATTCCTGACTTGTAAGTCCAGGAGGCCCGGCAGGCTGGAATTGATCGGGGCTCGACATGGCGAACGGGCGCAGATCGGCCCATTGTGGCAGCAAGGCTGGCGCAAACATTGGTCCAGTCTCTTGCCAATCGCCCGGCGCGCTGCCGGGCACGTAGTCAACAAAGTCGTCCCAGCCATCGCCCGCCCGCATTGCAATGATTGCGTCACCGATCTGTCGACCAACCGCCAGGCCGTCCGCCTCACTCTGACCGTCCGGCACGAGCGCGAGGGCAGCGGTCAGAACGGTATCGAACACATTATGCTGGGCCGGATAGAGGTATCTGAGGACTTGGTCGGCGGCCCCCGAAACGGCCGCCTGGACCGAAGCGCCGCCGGGAGCGGCAACTGTCACGTAGTAGCCCGGCTTGCCTTCGATCGAATTGACGGCGTCGTAAACGGCGGAGCTAACCATCGCCAGGGCGCGAGTGGCCATTGGGGGCGCGGTGGCGTCGAGCTGAATCGCGTTGATCGCGGATTGGACCCAGCGCAGCACCGGATCTTGTTGGCCGGCGACGGTGACTCGCTGGATCATTCTTTGGAAAGAGGACGAATTACCAGCGGCGTCGGTCGCCTGAGCCGTAAAGGAATTGTCGCCCAGGACGACGGGAACCCCTGGAAACTGGAAAAAGCCCGTGTTGCTCGATAGCGTCGTGGCCCCGGTTTGCAACAATCGAAGAGAAACATTGGGACTCGTGGTGCCAACCTAGGTGACCTGCGCGGAAGCGGTCGAGCTGGATGTCGCGGCTTGAGGACTTACGGAGCCGGCGGACAGGTCGAATTGCGGAACAGCGGGAGGCTGGGTATCGAGCGTAAACGGGAAATCGAGCATCCGCGGGCCATTGCCGAGCGAGTCCGTTGCGCGCAGGTGGACCATGTGCGGACCATCGCTCGACCCGTCGGTGGCCAAAATGGTCGACAAGTTGAAGTTACCGCTAGGATCAAACGGAAGATTCGCGTAGCTTCCTGAATCGATGGCCACTTGCAGCGTCGCGACACCCGCGAAATCGTCGCTGACTTGTCCCGTAACCGTGATGTTGTGGTTCGTCACGACTCCAGCCGTCGGTTGCACGACACTGATCGTCGGTGACGCGGTGTCCAAAACCACGTGCAGTGTTTGAACCCGATTCTGACCGAATGCATCACGGGCCCTGACGGCCAACGCCTCCGGCCCCCCTTGCAGCGTAATGGGCAGAGAAAAATGTCCCGATCCATCGGCAATGGTCGAGCCGGCCCCAAATGTTCCTACCCCGTTTACATCGACCGACACTTCTGCCCCTGGCTCGGTCGTTCCCTCCAGAATGCTGGCGGCGACATTGGTGACGACGGTGCCATCCTCCAGGGTCGGACCTGCGGGATTGAGGGCGACCGCCAGAGAAAGCGGCGTGACCGAAGTGCTCACACCGACGTTGCGTAGCGCCAGCGCATAGTCGAGCGACGTGATGAGCCCGTCCAGATTGGCATCTGCGCCGCTCAGGTAGTTGGGCGAAGCCGAATTCGAGCCCAGCAATGCTTGGATGATTCCCGTGTCGCTCGTGGAAACGGAATGATCCGTGTTGGCATCTCCGACCAGGAACACGTTTAGGTCGTACCCACCCAAAGACGCACCAAGACCGGCGACGCTCACGTTGTAGGAACCAATGGGCAGACTGGCCAGAACCAGGCTCTCGGCGCCGCCGCCGACGTGTGTTTTGAGGTAGCTGGGAGTGACTGGTGTGCCAGTGTTTGTAAAGATGCGAACGGCCGCTGGGTCGAGTGGGCTTCCCGGTGTTCCTTGCACCTCAAAGCCCAGGAGAACTTTACCTGTGGGCGTCTGGAAATCGGCTGGAGCAATCGTGATTGGCAGCTGTTCAATCAGGTTGCTGGGGGAAAGAACCCCATGGAAGGTCGCAAAGGTTGGGGCTGGTTGGCCAGTCAGTAGCAGCCGACCTTCCAAGACCTCAAAAGCCGAGCGATGCGTTTGGACTATCCGAGTGCGCTGAACGTGGCGGCGGCGAAGTTGGGCATCACGTAGCATAAGGCCGATTCCTTGTTGGCTGTTACCAGAGAGATCCTTCTTGGCGACTGTTAGCGGCGATTGTCAAAAGTCCGCCGCAATGCGGTTTCTGCGGGGTTCAATGTTGCTAAGCTTCTTCCCTTGGTTACACAGCGGGTGGTCTTGATCAAGACAGCTTCCGTGGATTCATCGTTGTCGAGCTGTGGTAGGTGAAAAAGTGACATAGTGGCCGGCGGCAATCCCGCATGGAATCTGTCCGGCACGACCTTGAATGCTCCAAGAGAAGTTCGCCTCATCGCAGTAGCCTGCGGCGGCCTATTGCAAGCAGCGAGGCCAAGGCTGCGATGGCCAGCAACATGCTGGATGGTTCTGGCACCACGGTGAAATTCAATGGGGCGCCGAGTGTAATGGGGGGGCTGATCAGATTGCCAGGATCCGCAGGATCAACCTGCTGGGCATCGGCGAACTCCAGTTGAAACGTGCCTTGACCTAGGGCCTGCGGGTGGACGGTGAACTGGAAGAAGGTGCCGTTAGACACGATGTGGGCCGTTGTGGTAGCACTAAAAGTCAAGAACGTCGCGTCAGCCGCTCCAGGACCTGCTACCACCGTAAAATCTAGAGGATCGGCAAGCGGATTTGGAAGGATGCCTCCGGCGCTGACGATCGGCGAATCAAATTGTGCCGCCTCGAACGTCGCGCGGGCAGACAATTCGACGAGTTCGTCGCCGACATTTAATCCGGCCAACTCTACGGTAAATTGGACCGTTTCCCCAATCTGCAGGTGGTTCAGATCGGCCGCATTGGAACTTAGAGAAATGAGGAGGCCAGCGAGGCCGTGCTGGGGATAACAGGTTATTGCTCCACCCGCCATCAACGCGAGCAAGATTTGAAATCGAAGGACCCTACTGCCTCGCATCAATCTGATGTGAGCGGAAGCAAATAAACCTCTCATTAGCGAACCTCCCGAAAACTATGCAAGTGGTGAAGACTCAAGGAGACCCAATGGAACGTACCAAAGGGAGGGGGCGGCCGCGATGCAACCAAGAATGACCCGCTGCCTGGCGCAAAAAGAATTCGCAATGAACCGCGCGCGACGGCCAAGCGACGGCGATAGGCAGACCAATCGGGTCTGCCGTCGTTTTTCGGAGTGCAAGTGAGGTGGAATATCGGAGCTTCGTCACGGTGTCGTTATTGGTGTCATTGATTTCCATGCCGTCGGAGCTGAGCCCGATCCCCCGCGTTAGGCCTGGGCGAAATCGCCGTTGTCGGTATCGCCATGCGTCGGCAATTTGCCGAGGTCCCCTCATTGCCCCTTCGCTGCGGTGATGTCCGGACCCTCTATGGTTAAGTTCCCAAGAACCTGCGATGCGCACCCTAAATTCTCAAAAAACTGGCAATTTGGCAAAAGCCCCCGTCTCGGCCCTTTCGGATCGTTTTTTTGGCGGCGGGATGGGGCCCCTCTTGCGGCGTGGTTCGTATGCCCGACTCGCGTGCGCTGTGTCGCGGGCGCCGAGCCTGTTTCGCCTTCTTGTTGAAGGCGCTCTCGCGAGACATCATAATCAACCCGCTCCACCTTTGACAGTTTCTGGCTCGGTTTGCGAATTGAGCACTATGCCGTCCACTCCTGCGCACGCTCCCGAGCCGCCATCGCAAACTCCCGAAGCGCTGTTGTCCGCGGCTCTGGCGGGATCGAGCGAAGCACTCGGCACTTTGATGCAATCTTGCCGGACCTACTTGCTGGTCACGAGCAAGCGCGAGTTGGGAACCGATCTGCAGGTGAAAGTGTCTCCGTCGGACCTGGTTCAAGAGACCTTTGCCGAGGGACAACGAGCGATGGGTGGATTTGCGGGCAGTACGCCGGAAGAATTCTATGCCTGGCTGCGCGGCATCATGCTCAACAAGCTGGCCCATGCCCGGCGGCGTTACCTGGCCACGGCGGCCCGCAATCTGCACCGGGAGGAACGCCGACCAGATCACAGCTCGATCGCGGCCCAAGCTGAATTGGTCGTCGATCATGAAACGCCTAGCAAGCGTGCCATGCGCAAGGAGACCGCCGAGGCAGTCAACTCCGCACTGGCCCGCCTGCCCGATCATTTTCGACGGGTAATCAAGTTGCGCAATTTTGCTTTGCTCCCCTTTGCCGAAATCGCTCTGGCCATGCATCGTTCTGAGCACGATCTGCGAGCGTTGTGGGTTCGCGCGATGCAGCGACTGAAGAGGGAACTCGATGACATCGATCACCGGTGAACACGACGATCCGAAGCGACTGCCCGCCGCGGACGGCCACGAGACGCCCATGAACGGAGCGGACCGTAGCTCCACGATCGTGGGAGAACGCGAAGCCGCGGAAATGGCCGAGATCCTGATCGCGCGCCACGAGCGCTGGATCTCTACATCCGAATTGACGGAGTCGTTCTTTCCGGCGCGTCCCAGTCAGTCCGACCGTGAGCTGACCGCCGACATCGAGCAGTTAGATGACTGTTTGCGAATCGTCGAGCAGGCGCGCCGCGAACAGATTGCGGCCAACGTGACGGCGGGCAGCCGCATTGCGTTTTCCAGCGGCGATGCCAGCACAGCGATCGACACGTTCAGTGCCAGTGAGGACCCACCGTCCGACAAAGGAGAGGCGTTTACCGATCTTGGCGACCCGGTCGTGCACCGGATTGGCCGTTTCCAGGTGTTGAGCGAACTGGGTCGCGGCGGCTTGGGCGTGGTGCTCTTGGCGTATGATCCCCTTTTGCGGCGGCGGATTGCCTTGAAAATCCCGCGGCCGGAAGCACTGCTCACGCGCAATTTGCGGCAACGATTTCAGCGCGAGGCGCAGGCGGCGGCCCGGCTGACGCACCCGAATATAGTGCCGGTTTTCGAAGTTGGAGAAGCCGGACCGGTCTGCTATATCGCCGCCGCGTTCGTCGATGGCGTGACGCTGGCTCACTGGCTCAACGACAAGACTCGCTCCCTTTCGGAGCGCGAAGCGGCTGCGCTGGTCGCCGATCTGGCCGAGGCGATGCACTACGCGCATGGCCAAGGTGTCTTGCACCGAGACTTGAAGCCGGAAAACGTGTTGCTCGAACCGCGCGACGCCATGGGCGATGACGGCGGCGGAAAAAGTCTGAGCGCCTGGGTCGCGAAGATCATCGACTTCGGGCTCGCCAAATTGCTCGACCTGGCCGGCAACGAAACGCGAACCGGCGCGATCATCGGCACGCCATCCTACATGTCTCCCGAGCAAGCGAAAGGCGACCGCCAGGTCGGCCCGACTGCCGACGTGTATTCGCTGGGCGCGATCCTCTATGAACTGCTCACGGGGCGACCGCCCTTTCGCGGCAACTCCGACGCGGCGACGCTGTCGCAAGTCGTCGCGCAAGAGGCGGTCGCCATTCGCCGCTCCCATCCGGGAGTTCCGCGAGACTTGGAAGCGATTTGCCTGGCCTGCCTGGAAAAGCGTCCCGAGCGCCGTTACGTATCGGCCGGTGACCTGGCCGCCGATTTGCGCCGTTTTTTGCTAGGCGAGCCGACGCGGGCCCGGCCGTTGTCCCCTGGGCAGATGCTGGTCCGCTGGGCGCAGCGGCGACCCGCCGCCGCCGCACTGTCGGCGTTGGTTTGCGTGGCGACGATGGCGGCTATCGGCGGCGCTGCGTTCCATACCTGGCGGCTCGATCGGGCGCTGCTCCTCGCCGAAGAGAATGGCGCTCGAGCGGAACAGAATGAGCAATCAGCTCGCCAAGAAGAGGATCGCGCGAACCTGCAGCTCTACGCAGCCCAAATGCGCCTGGCTCATTTGGCCGTGGAGCAGGCACAGCACGAGCGAGCCGCTAGACTCTTGTCGATGTATGACGAGGGGCAACCCTTGGCGAACCTGCGAGGATTGGAGTGGCACGTGTTGCAGTCACAAGTAAAGCGGATGGCCAACACGGGTTCCCACAGCGCCAGTTTTGCCTTCCAACATCCTAGCGAGGTGTTTTCCGCCCGATTCGCCCCCCACGGAAAATGGATCGCGACGGGATCGAGAGACGGTTGCATTCGTATCTGGGACCTCGAATCACGTCAGCTCTTGCACGAGCTCAAAAAGCACACGAGCTGCGTGAATCAGGTTCGTTTTTCGGCCGACGGCTGCCTGCTGGCTAGTGCCGGTTGCGACCACAAGCTGATTTTATGGCTCATTCCCCACGAAGGTCCGCCCGAACCCATTCACACGATCGACTGCGGTGCCCCGGTCCGCTGCGTGGCTTTCTCACCTAACGGCAAGCAACTCGTCAGCGGCGACGATGGTGGTTTCGTGCGTTGTTGGGACGCGCAATCCGGCAAGCTATTGCGACACAAAGCCATGGGGGCATTGAGGGTCATGTCCCTGAGTTGCTCTCCCGATGGGCGGCGCTTGGCGTGGACAGTGGCGAACCTAGCCGGGGCAGCAATCGGTTCGGTTCTCTGGGATTACGAGCGTTGGGCGCCCATAGCCCTCCCCGATATAGCCGGCAACGCGGTTGCTTTCTCACCGGATGGGACGCGATTGGCAATCAACGAACATTTTCAACGAATCCGACAGTTTCATGTTGAATCGGGGGTTGAACTGACGTCGCTGGAATCCGAGGCAGTGGATTCTTTCGGTGTGGCCTGGTCGCCGGATTCGAGTCGACTGGCGACATTGGAGCACAAAGGGATCTTGCGCGTCTTCAATGCCCGTTCGGGCAAGATCGAGATTGCCATCGACGCAAACCACAACAACCTCCATTTGGAGGACATCGCATTTGCTCCCGATGGCCGCCACGTCGCATCGGCCGCGCGTGACGGGAAAGTTAGCATCACGAATATTACTGGACATGGTGTTTTCAGCCCGTCCCTGGCCGTATCGTGCATGCCCGCATCCTATCAACGCGCCACTCTTGATCTCGATCTGCGACGACTGTCGCTGTGCTCGAGCGTAGGATTTCGCCAATGGAACGTAGAAACGACAGAGCTGATCGTCGATCATTCTTGGGCCCCTGATCCGGCCCTTGCGTCGGCTGAAATCTCCTCGAGCTCCGAATGCATGGTGTACGTGCACAATCAGCAAGCCACCGTCGTCGACGTATTGAGTGGCACGAAGCGCGTTGTACCAGAGGATATTGCCAGCGGGGTCGTCCGCGCATTGACCTTTGATGGGTTGCCCTTGGTTGCACTGCTGTGCGCTAGCGACGAGACCACGTCGGACCGAGCGAGCGTCCGTTTGATCGATCTCGCGCATTTCCGCGAGTTGTGTCGAGCCGATGACCGTAGGGATGATGCTCGTACCAGCTACACTGGCGCGGTTTCTCCCGACGGTCGTTACCTCTTGGTTCCTTTTCCCCAGGGGTTGGAGCTGATCGAAATTTCAACGGGTGAGCGGCGCAGAGTACCGGGGGGGGTGGGCAGGGGCGTTAATCAACTGTGTTTCTCGCCCGATGGCCGCCAGTTTGTAGCCACCGAGGCGGGCTTCGACGTCAAGCTCTGGAACGTTGAACCGCTTGCGTTTAAGCACACTTTTAATAGCCGCAGGCCAAATGCCTATGCCAAGTTTTCCGCGGATGGGAGGACGTTGTTGGTCGGACGGGACGAGACGCTCAGTTTCTGGCACACGGAGACCGGACAGGAAATGATGTCTCTTTCGCTTCCCTGTCCCTTAAACGACAAATCAACGTTCCACGTCGCACGTAATGGCCACCGACTGGCACTGATCGATATGGACGACGAACACGTCAGGCTCCATCTTTGGGGAGCGCGCTGAATGCGGTTGCGGAGCAGTCGCCGGTTTTGATGCGCCCGATGACAGCGATGCACCGGCTGGCGATCCTCACGCACTACCAGGCGTGTGAGAAGGTCAAGCGGAATGCGCATGATAAGCCCCGGAGTCCGTAACGCTAATCAACGAACCCCGGGGTATTGGATAAACTGGCGCTCGTGCCACCAGGTAGACCGCCAATCTACTTGCCACAACGGCGCAATCAATCACCCGGGCGGATTCCGACGGGCCCCTAGTCGAAGTATCGCTCGACGCTGCCGGCCGACTGACCGAGAGTACTCTTCCAATTCGGGCATGCCCCTGCCGCGATAGCGCCTCGGGGGCTGAAGAAGCTATCTAGGAAGGCGATCGCGGTTGCCAAGCATTCCGACAGCGCCTCAATCGCCGGCATTCTTGGACGCGGCCGTGCGATATCGATCCAAGCGTTCGCTGAACTCCTTCAAATCCGAATCCGATCGGTTTTCGACATCCGCCTCTAGCAGTTTCTGGGCCTTCTCTTCGGTCGCCACTGCGCCCGCGGCGTCCCCGGTGCGAAAGAGGGCCTCCGCCAGTGTGTCGAGGTAGTATGCGTTCTCGCTCTTAGTGATCTCTACGGCGCGGCGAGCTGCCTTCAGCGCGAACTGGGCGACGCGGGGGTCAGGTTCTTTCTTGAGCGTTGGATCGATCACGTCCCAGGAATAGGTGTTCAAGGCATCGGGATCGTCCTTGTGGGTCTCCAAGAGCTTGTTACCGAGTTTCAGGGCCGGCTCGATGTCGCCTCCCTTGCATAGTGCATCAAATTTGAGGCCCGCGAATTCGTCCGCCAGTTCGGGGTCGCCGCTTGTCGCCTCATCAATCGCCGCCACGGCACCCTTATAATCGTTTTGGTTGTAGAGTGCGAGAACCTTGTCGCTGACGGCCGCCCGCTGGCGTTGTTTGCTTTTCGCCGCGGTACGTTCCTTGGCCATGTTACCGATGTCCCATTCGCCAGAAGTAATTTTGGCCAACGGTGCATCCAACTCATTAGGGTGCCCGATCCATGCGATTCTGCCGTCGTGGACGACGAATGCAGTCGGAATGCCACTCTCGCCTGCCGCGTTCATCCACCCCTTGGCCATTGACCCATCGCGGGCTTCTCCCTCTTCAGGGACCGCGTCATCAATCGCGACGCTGTAATCCATCTTGTCCCCCATTTCTTCGACGAATGGCCCGACGAGCTTCGTATCTTTCTCCCAAATATCAACGCCGACGAACCTGACATCTTTGTTCTTATGGGCGAGTTCAGTTAGGTGCGGAATGCTGGCGCGACACGGGCCGCACCAAGTCGCCCAAAACTCGACGACGTAGGTCTTACCCGGATCGAACTGTTCAATCTTCTCGCCCTTCACCCAGCCAGCGACGGTCAGCGGCGGTGCAGCATCGCCGATGTTCAGCATGTCCGCAGCCGCGTTGCCGGCCTCAACCCGGCCACGTGAGAGATCGACGTCAACATCCGGCTTGTCGTCTACAATCTTTAGAGGGTTTTCGCCACAGCCCATTACGCAGGCTGATAGAAGGAGCACAGCGATTGTGGCTCTCATGGTCACGGTCCTTTCGTACTTCGTGAACAGTGTAAGCGGCCAAAGCCCATTGGGCTCCAGTCAACACGCACACACCTGCTTGGTCAGTACCGCCTCGCGACCCTCCTTCAACAGAAAGAGGGAAATGACCAGCCCGGCAATTCGGTCACCCTGCCACGCTCCAAAGGCGTAATTGAGTCCGGCACCCGCCAGGAAGGCGACGGACATCATCGTGCATACGAGTGTCGGCCGGGAGTCAGCCAGCAGACTGCGGCTGCCAACGGCATGTGCGGTCCGGTGCTTGAGCAGGAACAGGATCGGCATCACCGCCAGCGACAGGCCGGCGATCACGAGCGCAGCCAACGACGGTTCCGGCCGATCGCCGAACCATAGCGCCCGCGCAGCTTAGTAGGCGACATATGCAGCCAAGACGATGCACGACGTGCCGACCAACCGTGCCGCACGCTGTTCCCGCTCCTGGGCACCGTGCGGGTGCCAGAATCGCCACACCATGACCGCGCCCGAGAGGGACTCCACGAAACTATCAGAGCCAAATCCCAGCAAGGCGGCGCTATCGTCTCGGACCGCAAACAGCACCGACACAAACCCTTCGCCCACGTTGTATGCCACCGTGAACAGAGAGAGGACCAGGGCCGTTCGGGCATGGGCGGCTGCCAATCCGCCGGATACTTCGCTCATCCCGCCAGTATAGCCGAGCGCAATGCTCGGCTCACCGCTTCCGCCGCTTCCAGACAACCAAGCCGATGAGCCCGAGGGCGGCGAGGACGAAGCTGGAGGGCTCGCGAGCCGCCTGCGCAGATCGCAACGGGCTCCTATCGCGGGATTCGACGCAATCTACGTCTCGCCTCGCGATCGCGATCGCGATGCGCCTTTCGCTTCGCGGTGAGTAACTCGTTGCGGCGCGCCTGCATGGCAGCCCTCATCGCAGCTTTGCCCATGTTGCAGGCGAAGAGATATTTGACATGATCATCGTAGCGCCACTGCCGACTTCGTCCGTCCCACGCATTCTCTTTCTTTGGGCTCGCCGTTTGACCCAATTCCGCGAAGGCGTTCAAGTCGCGACGTATGGTCTTACGGTCAACCCCCCAGCGAGCCGCGAATTCGCTAATGTCCAACCCGTCAGCGCTCAACAATTCTTGATCAAGCGCTACCCAGCGTTTCAAAGTGGACCGGGTTGCTTTTTC
>JANNTD010000542.1:0-5881 GCA_031403315.1 Planctomycetota bacterium | reverse complement strand
GGGCCTTCGCCACCGACGAAAACGACACCGTCGCCCTCTGGCACTGGGACGATACGACCAAGAAACTCGGCGTCACCCGCTATCCGATCGAAGAAGCCCAGACGATTTGGTCCGCACGGCTGGCGCTGGAGTACGCCCGGCTGCGGCCGGACCAGCGGCTGGTCGAGTGTCAGGCGCTGGTGCTCGGCCTCGAGGCCGAAGCGCTCACCGGCAGTCGTCGTTCGCTGGCGATCGAGAAACTGCTCGCGGCGGCCGACGGCGACATGCTCAACATGGTACTCAACGCCGCCATGAAGCACGACCTGCCGCACGCTGCCGTAGCGACCGCCGGCGCGCTCGGCAAAAGCGGCGACGCCGGAGTGCTCTACGCCGTGTCGCCGACGCCCGCACCACTCGCCGACGCGCTCTCCAATCCGAACCGCCGCGTGCGATTCGCGGCCCTCCAGGCGATCATGGCCCTCGATCCGCAGTCGCCCTTCCCCGGCGCCAGTCGCGTGCCGGAGACGCTCGGCTATTTCGCCACGAGTGCTTCCGAGCGCCGCGCAGTGGTGGCCATGCCGGTCGCCGATCATGCCACGACACTCGCCGGTCGACTCGCAAACATCGGCGTTGAAGCAGAACCAGCCAGCCGCGGCGGCTCGGCGGTGGCGCTCGCCGAGCAATCGGCGGACCTCGAAATGGTGCTCGTCGACGTCGACATCGACGGCCCCGGCGTCCGCGACGTGCTCTACGCCCTGCGAACCGAACCGGCGACGGGGCAGGTTCCCATCGGGCTGCTGGCCACCGGCGACCGGCTCGACGCCGCGCACCGTATCGCGAGCGAACACAAGCGAGTCGTCGCCTTCCCGCGACCGCAATCCGATGCCGCCCTCGAAGAATTGGTCACGCGACTGAACGAAGTCTCGGGCCGCGACAGCGTTTCGCCGCAGGACTGCGCCGTCATGGCCGGCCAGGCGCTCGATTGGTTGGGTAACTTGCTGGCGCGCGACCACACATTTTACGATCTCCACCGCCAGGCCCCGGTCGTCGAAGCCGCGCTCTACATGCCGGCCATGACCGAACGCGCCGTGAAACTTCTCGCTCTATTGGGCACTCCGAATAGCCAACGGTCGCTGGTCGACTTCGCCAGCCACCTGAGTGTGCCGGTCGAAGCTCGCGACCAAGCAGCCCGCGCGTTTGCCGAGAGCGTCGAGCGACACGGCATCCTGCTCACCGAAGCCGAAATCCTCCGCCAATACGATCGCTACAACGCCAGCTCCTCGCTCGACGCCGCCACGCAACAAGTCTTCGCCAGCCTGCTCGACACCCTCGAATCGCTCCGCGCCCAAGCCGACGCCCGCCAGATTAGATAAACCCTCTCCCGGGCCCTCACCCAGTTGGGTGAGGGCCCGGGAGAGGGCGAAGAAAATTACAATGAGCCAACCAATTCGCAATGTGACTGGCAGCAATCCCGCGGTCGAACCGCTGCCGGGAATCATCGGCTCCGGCGCGGCGATGCAGGAAGTCTACCGCGTCACGCGCCAAGTCGCGCGGAGCCGCGCGTCGGTGCTGCTGTTGGGCGAAACGGGCACGGGCAAAGAGCTGATCGCCCACGCCGTCCACGAGCTCAGCCAGCGCCGCAACCGGCCGTTCGTTCGCGTCAATTGCGGAGCCCTCTCCGAGAGCCTGCTCGAAAGTGAGCTCTTCGGCCACGTCCGCGGCGCGTTCACCGGGGCGATCGAGAACCGTACTGGCCGGTTCGAGGCGGCCCACACCGGCACGATTTTCCTCGACGAGATCAATTCCACGACGCCCCTGCTGCAAGTGAAATTGCTCCGCGCCTTGCAGGAGCGCGAGTTCGAGCGCGTGGGCGACACGCAAACCATCCGCGTCGACACCCGCGTGATCGCCGCCAGCAACCGCGACCTGCTGTCCGAAGCCAACGAAGGCCGCTTCCGCGAGGACTTGTACTACCGGCTCAATGTCGTGCCGATTCGCCTGCCCCCCTTGCGCGAGCGGCGCGAAGACGTTCCCGAGCTCGTCTCCCACTTCCTCGACCTCTACAATGAACAGAACGACCGCTACGTCGCCCACATCGAGCCGCGGGCGATGACGGCGCTGCAAGACTACGACTGGCCGGGCAACGTCCGCGAGCTGCAAAACTACGTCGAGCGGATCGTCGTCATGGCCCCGGGCGATGAGCTCACGTTCGACCTGTTGCCGGAAGTCGTCGCCTCCGGCCGGCAGCCGCGCACGATCGGTCTGCGGCGGCTCGATTTCGACTCGCTCGCCGAAGAGCTTGTACACGTGGGTCTCGCGGCGGCGGCCAAGGACGCCGAAGATTTGCACGCCCGCGTCGTCGATCGGGTCGAACGGGAAGTCATCGCCCAGGTGCTCGCCGAATGTGACGGTGTTCAAATCAAAGCGGCCAGCCGGCTGGGGATCAACCGCAATACGTTGCACAAGAAACTCAAACAGTACGGCCTCGATGGTGACGAAGCGCCGGGGGCTTAGAGCACCACAATGTTGTCCGGCATCTGGATCGTCGTGCTAGTCGCTTGCTACGGGGCGGCGCTAGCGCTTGAGCTGATCGGGCTCAAGTGGCGCTTCCCGGGCCGCCGCGTGGCAATGGCCGCGCTCGCGCTCGCCGGATTTGTCGTCCACGGCATCGTGCTCGGAAGCAGCTTCGCCACCGAGCCCGTACCCCTGGCCAGCCCCGCCGAATGGCTCTCGGTCGCCGCGTTTGCGCTGGCGCTAGTGTTTCTCGCAGCGATTTTGTACTTGCCCCGCTCGCCCAGCGGCCTGCTCCTGCTGCCGCTCGTGCTGGGGCTCGTCGCCGCGTCGCAGGTCGCCAGCCATCAGCCCTTTGCGCCCGATCGCACGTTTTATTTCTGGGGCCTAGCTCACGGCCTGTCGCTGCTCTTTGGCACGGTGACCATGTGCATCGGCTTCCTGGCCGGCGTGATGTACCTCGTGCAAAGCTACGCCCTCAAACACGCCCGTTCCTCGTCGGCCACTTGGCGGCTCCCCAGCCTCGAATGGCTCGAGCGCGTCAACGGCCGGATGCTCGCCGTGTCGACCGTGCTGATTCTGCTCGGCTTCGGCTCGGGCGTGGTGCTCAGCATTTTGAATCAGCGGCACGATTCGTCGCTGCTCCCGTGGGCCGACCCGGTCGTGCAGAGTTCGGCCGCGATGCTGCTTTGGCTGTTTGCCGCCGAGGCGTTCCGCTTGGTGTATCCGGCCGCCCGGCAAGGCCGCAAAGTCGCCTACCTCACGCTCGCCGCGTTCGCCTTTGTGGTGATCACGGTGCTCGTGTTGGCGCTCGTGGATTCAGGACACGGGTTGTAATCGATCACTGCTATGGAATCCTCGATCAAACTTGCGATGGTCGGATGCAGCCACTCTCAGAGCAGTCTGGCGGCTCGAGAGCGGCTCGCCTTCAGCCCGACGCAAACGGCCGACGCGCTCGCTGCTTGGCACGCGGGTCACGCCGAGACCGAGGCCGTGCTGCTCTCGACCTGTAACCGCGTCGAACTCTACACGGCGACCAGCGGCGACGAACCGAACTCGAGCATTGAAACGGCGCTCGAACACCTCGCCAATTTCCACAACGTGCCGCTCGACGACGTGCGCGGCGACGTCGTGACGCTGGAAAATGCCGACGTGGTCCGCCATCTGTTCTTCGTCGCCGCCAGCCTCGACAGCATGGTCCTCGGCGAAGCCCAAATCCTCGGCCAGGTGAAGCAAGCCTACGAGCTGGCCGGCCGGCTCGGCTGCACCGGGCCGCTGATGCACCACCTGTTTCAGTCCGCGCTCCGTGTCGCCCGCCGCGTGGCCAGCGACACCTCGCTCCACCGCCACCGCGTGAGCATCCCCAGCGTGGCGATCGCCGATTTCGCCGCGCGCATTTTCGAGCGGTTCGACGACAAGCGGGTGCTGGTGATCGGTGCCGGCAAAATGGCCGAGGAAACGCTCGAATACCTCACCGCGGCCGGCGCCCGCCGGCTCGTGATCCTCAACCGCGATTACGATCGCGCGCTCGAGCTCGCGGAACATTGGCACGGCATGCCGGCCACGTGGGCTACGCTCGCCGACGAACTGACCGTCGCCGACGTGGTCGTGAGCACGACCGGAGCGGACCGTCCCATCGTCAGCCTCGAAGACTATCGGCGGCTCGTCGCCCGCCGTCGGCATCAACGGCCGTTGTTCATCTTGGACCTGGCCATGCCGCGGGACTTCGACCCGGCAATTCGAGAGGAGCTAGGAGTGTATCTCTACGGCATCGACGATTTATCGGAAGCCTGCCAACGCAATCGCGCGGAGCGGAGCAAGGAGCTGCCGGCCGCCGAGGCGATCGTCTCGGAAGAAACCCGCCGCTTCGTGGCCGAAGTGCGGCACCGCGCTACCGGCCCGGTGATCGCCCGCTTCCGTCAAGGCCTCGAGAAATCGCAACTGGCCGAATTGGAGCGGCTCTTCACCCGGCTCCCCGACCTCGATGAGCGCTCACGCCGCGAGATCGAACAGTTCGCCGACCGCCTGATGGGCAAGATGCTCCACCCGCCGCTCGCGTCCTTACGCGACGAATCCCAAAACGGCCCACCCCACGGCCTGTTGGAAGCGCTGCAGCGGCTCTTCCAGCTCAAAGACTAGTCGCGCGAATATTGAGCCAAAGAATTTGTCATTGGTCATTGGTCATTTCAAATTGAGCCATTTCCAAAATGGCCAATGACAAATGACAAATCAACTCCCCCTACTCCTCGTCCTCGTCTTCTTCGAATTCGTACTCGTATTCTTCGTCGTCCTCGTCTTCTTCTTCGTCTTCTTCGAGCTCGTCCTCAGCGTCATCCTCCTCCTCCTCGTCGTCGTCGATGTCTAGTTCGTCATCGTCGTCGTCATCCTCGGCCGCGAGCTCATCGTCCTCGACTTCTTCCCATTCGAGGTCGTCTTCATCCTCTTCCTCATCGTCGTCTTCGTCGTCTTCTTCCTCGTCGCCATCCTCATCCTCATCCTCATCGTCTAGCTCGTCGTCGTCATCCGGTTCGTCGTCGGCGAGTTCATCTTCTTCGGCGTCACCGTCGTCGACGTCGTCATCCTCCTCGTCTTCGTCTTCATCGTCGTCAATGTCGTCGTCGTCCAAATCATCATCGTCGTCCTCTTCCTCGTCGTCGTCGAGTTCTTCATCGTCGTCGAGCTCTTCGTCTTCAAACGCGGCGATCCGCTGGCTATCGAGTAAGGACACAGTACGCAGTTCATCCGGGCTCATCTTGGACATCTCCAATGACTGACTAACACGAACCAACCTAACACTAACCAACGCAACCTTAATAGGATAACCGATTCTAGGCGGCGTCCATACGCTCGGTATCGTCTGGGGCGGTTTCGGCGGCGCTCGATTGGCTCGTCGTTTCGCTTTCCGCCACACGCCGCAACTGGGCCGCAAGTGGAAGTTCGTCCAAGTTACATAACCCAAACACTTCGAGAAACCGCTTCGTGGTTCCGTACCACAGGGGGCGCCCTAATTCTTCCGAACGCCCCACGATACGCAAGAGGTCGCGATCCATCAACTGGCGAAGTATTTCGCCACAGGCCACGCCTCGAATGGCCTCTACATCGGCTCGCAGCACCGGCTGACGATAGGCCACCACCGCCAAAGTCTCCAAGGCCGGCGGTGTAAGCCGGATTTGCTCGCTCTCCGGCACCAAAGGCCGCAACCAAGCTGCAAATTTCGGCCGCGTACGCAATTGATACCCCCCAGCAAGCTGTTCTACCTGGAAGGCACAGCCCCGGGCATCGTAGGACTTGCGAAGCTCGGCCAGCAGCGTGCGGGCCTCGGTGGCGTCGGCAAGATTGGCCGATTGGGCCAACTTTCGCAGCGCCACCGGCTCGCGCGCCAGAAACAGCA
>JANNTD010000541.1:0-5663 GCA_031403315.1 Planctomycetota bacterium | reverse complement strand
GTGCGGCTATCGAAGGCCGAGGTCGAGGACGACCCGGCTCGCTTGGTGGATGCATGAACATTCTCACGATTGAAACGACCTGCGACGAGACGGCGGCGGCGGTTGTGACCGACGCGCTGGAGGTGCTCTCGTCGGTCGTGGCGTCGCAGGATGCGCTCCACCAGCGGTTTGGCGGCGTGGTGCCGGAGATCGCTTCGCGGGCGCATGTCGAACGGATCTTGCCGGTGATCGACGAAGCACTGCGGAAGGCCGGGCTCACGCTCGGCGACCTCGATGCAGTCGCGGTGGCGAACACGCCGGGGCTCGCCGGCTCGCTGTTGGTCGGGCTGACGGCGGCGAAGACCTTGTGCCTGGCGACGGGGCTGCCGCTGGTGGCCGTGAATCATCTGCAGGCCCACATTTACGCCTGCCGGATGGCGAGCGGCCGCGACGTGTTTCCTTGCGTCGGGCTGATCGTGAGCGGCGGGCACTCGAATTTGTATCGCTGCGAGGGCCCGACCGATTTCACGCCGTTGGGCGGCACGATCGACGATGCGGCCGGCGAAGCGTTCGACAAGGTGGCGAGCCTGTTGGGGCTGCCCTACCCCGGCGGCCCGGCGATCGAGCGGGCGGCGGCGGGCGGCAACCGGAAGGCGCACCGCTTTCCGCGTCCGCTGCTCGACGATATCGCGCGACTCGATTTCAGCTTCAGCGGACTCAAGACGGCGGTTCGCTACCTCGTGGTGGGACCGGGGAAGCTGGGGAAGCAGGGAGCAGGGAGCAAGGAGCAGGGAGATCTTCGTACTCCCCGCTCCCCGCTCCTTGCTCCTTGCTCAATCGCCGACGTCGCGGCCAGCTTTCAAGAGGCCGTCGTCGATTGTCTGATAGGAAAAGCGGAGCTCGCGCTCGAGCGAGCCGGCTACGGCACGCTCTGCGTGGGCGGCGGCGTCGCGGCGAACAGCCGCTTCCGCGAGCGGCTGGAACAATCGGCAGCCCAACACGGGTACGAGCTGCACGTCCCGCCGCTCGCACTCTGCACCGACAACGCGGTGATGGGTGCCATCGCCATCGAGCGGATCCGAGCCGGCAAGTTCGCGGACCTCTCGCTCGACATTCTGCCCGGTCCGGAACGCACGGCGCAACTGTAGATTCGTTCGCGCACAAAAAAAGTGCGGCCCGAAGACTGGCTTCGGACCGCACTCTTAAATTGGCAATTAGCTGCGGCACATGGAGTGTGCCTGCTACGCTACCAGCTCTTGCGCTGGCAGCTCGGGCAGTAGCTTTTGTTGCTGTAGGCGGGCGTCGTGGATGCCGCCGCGTCGCCGTTGAGCTTGTAGCTGACGTGCTTGGCGGCTACGCGCTCGCCGTCCTGATGGGCTTCGAGTGCGTTGTCCCACTCGGTCGAGCTGATTTTGCCCGACTTCTTGAACAGCACTACTTTGCCGCTCTTGTCGATGATCGCCATGTGCGGAAAGCGCTTGGCGCGGAAGACGCCGGCAACTCGCTGGCCATACTTCGTCGAGGCGTCGATATGGACCAGTCGATAGCGCTTCAAGAGCTTCGTTTCCTTCACGTCGGTGCTGCCCTCGTGGAGCAACGCCGGTTGAACGCGAGTCTCTTCGGCCTTCGGCTCATCGAGAACCACCAACAGGGGCTTCTCTTCGCTGGCGCGAGTGGCCTCGAGCGCGTCGCCGTAATCGGCCTGCCATTCGACAGGCTGCGGATCCGAGGCGAGTACACCGATGGCCAACATCGCAGTCGCTAGATAACTCATCATTTCCTAGAACTCCCTTCTCCTTGCTTTGGCTTTCACGTTTGCTGGGTGCTCGCGGTGGGAAGCCACCAGTGCCAACGGTCGTTCGGGGTGCGAGGCACTCAGGCGTGGAAGCAACACTGGATCAATCGAATTGGACGGAACAGCGGCATTGCTGGTCCGCTTGAGGTAGGGTCACCGTTGGCGGGAAGTGGGGATGATCTGCCAGCCAGGCGTGTCACCGGCGGGCTAGCACGTCCCTAGCAACGTACGGATTCGGCGAGCGACTTCAAGGGGCGAAAACTAAGCCACTCTTTCCAGTTGGGGGGAATGGGTAGCAAGAGATGCAGGGGAAGTGTGCGAATTGTGAGGCGACCCGCGACGCTATCTCTTGTCGGGGTCCAGACTTCGGCCCATGCACAGATGCGCGAAATACAGTTCACGAGTCGAAAGGCTGGCCGGAGAAAACTCCGAGAAAGTTCTCGATTAAATGTAAAAATGCGGTATATGAGCATTATGCGTCGAGTACTGGCGAGGTCTAGCGGTTCGCTGCCAGTCGCGCAAGAGTGCGGTTTCAGCCAAAGCCGATTCGCATGGCTACGTTGCACCCAACGTGATCGTGACCTGTTGTGGCTGACCCTCCCGCAGGATGGTGAGCACGATTTGATCGCCGGGTTTGTGAGCCTCGATCGCCTCGATCAACGAGCTGCCACTCTCGACCGGTTGGCCGTCGACGGCGAGGATCAGGTCCGCGTAATCTGTATCCCTTTTTGGCACCGTACTGACGAACGGGCCGCGTCGAACCTGCTGGCGGACGATCCGCCAGCCACGTAAGCCCGATTTGGCGGCCGGGCCGCCTTCGTTCGTGCCGACGATTTGCAGCCCCTTGTCGGTTTCCATCACGGCGACGATCCCAACGTCGGGCCGGGTGATCTTGCCGGTGGCGATCAGTTCGGGCACGAAGCGGGCGATGCGGTTGATCGGGATGGCGAAGCCGAGACCGGCGTTTTGCCCCGATTTCGTGGCAATCGCCACATTCATGCCGATGATCCGGCCGCTGGTATCGAGCAGCGGGCCGCCGGAATTGCCGGGGTTGAGCGCGGCGTCGGTCTGAATGATCGACTGCAAGTCGCGGCCCGGCACCCGGCTGGGCAGCGTCCGGTTGAGTGCCGAGATGATGCCAGTCGTGATGGTGCCCTCGAGTCCAAAGGGATTGCCTAGAGCGTAGACCTTTTGCCCGACCCGCAAGTTATCCGACAAGCCGAAGGTGATCGGGAACAGTTCTTCGGCCGGCGCCTCGATTTTGAGGATGGCGATGTCGTGCTCGGCGTCGTGCCCGACCATGGTGGCCGGATAGAGCTTGCCGCCGCAGAGAGTGACTTGAATGTCTTCGGCGTCCTCGACAACGTGGAAATTGGTGAGAATATGGCCGTTGCGGTCGATAACCGCTCCGGAACCAGAACCCTGGCCGGGCGTCGGTACCATCAGCGCGAAGAACCGCTCGTAGCTCTCGAATTTGGTGTTGATGTTGACCACGCCCCGGTTAGCGACCTCGTAGACGCGAACGTTGGTTAGTTCTTCCTGCGTCAACTGCGTAGGCACGATCGCTTCGGCTGGGGGCGCACTTTGAGGCGGGGCAAAGCCGACGGTGGGGCCAGCTTGGGAGATCGCCGCTTGAGCGTGGGCCGCCTGCTCGCCTGGCCAGGGGGAGTTTGAATCAACGAGCCAGGTGGTCACGACGCCACCGACGACAGCGCTCAATAGGCAGGCCAAGAGTGTATGTTTCATTAAATCTTCTCGCAGGAGAGCTGAGCGGCACTAGCCGTTTTCTACGGTTATAGCGGTCGCTCCGTTCAATGGTTGTGGCACCATCGTTTGTATCCACGGGGCGAATGTTGTGTAGACCAGTTTCCGGACCAGGCGTGGGGGCGACCCGCCGGGCCCGATCCGGGCTGATTAGAGTGGTTTAACGGACCGCCAAAAGCGAGGGTTGGTCCGACTCGCACGGGCCCCAGCCACCGTTCTCCGGGAATATTCGCGTCAAAACCCGCCGAATTGCTTGGTGGCCGCCAGCCGCGGGAAAACGGGCGAATCTTGTGGCGTTAGCAGGGTCGTCCGAATAAAATAAGGGTAATCGGTAACTCTGCGCAAATTGGGGCAAAGAGTTGTCTCGGCAGGACTTAACTTCGACGACACTTCGACGAAGTAACCTCAACGGCAGTGTCGCGAGACGCTCGCCGTTGGCCCCAGGCATCGCAGGCGGACCAGATTTGAAATTCGGTGGCATCGTTCGGCCGGAGCAGGGCGACGGCCACGGCACGTCGGCAATTGCGGAGTGTTCACAATGTCGATCTTTCGACGGGTAAGAGGCATGCAACCATTCAAAAAATTCCAGACCGGCTTGGCCGTGTCGCTGCTGGCGCTGCTGGCGCCGTCGGCGTGGGCCGCAACAGAGGCCCAACTGCTAACCTATCAGGCGGAGGGCGGATCGACGTATTTTGCGCTCAGCATGACGCCATCGGCCGATCAGGCAATCGAGCGGCCAAGCGATGTCGTGATCCTCTTCGACACGTCGGCCAGCCAGACCGGCGCCTATCGTGAGACCGCCTTCGCGGCGCTCGAGTCCGCGCTCGGCAAGCTGCGGGCGGAAGATCGTGTCGCGCTGGTGGCCGTCGATTTGGACGCCCGGCCGATTGCCGAAAAGCTGCTCAAGGCCAACAGTGCCGAGTTGCAGGCCGCGGTCGTGAAGCTCCGCGGCGAATTGCCGCTGGGCACGACCGACATGGAAGCCGCGCTCCGCGCTGCTGCCGCCGAGTTTGAGAAAGTCGGTCCGACGAATCGGGTCGTGCTGTATATCGGCGACGGGCTCAGCACGGCAAATCTGCTGGGCAGCGACGCGTTTCGCCAGTTGATCGAAAACCTCCGCAGTGAGCGGATCTCAGTGAGCAGCTATGCCATTGGCCCGCGGCACGACGCGGCGCTGTTGGCGGCAATCGCCAATCAGACGGGCGGCAATTTGTACGTCGACGAAGCGATGGCGCTGGCCGACGACGCGGCGGGCGTCAGCGTCGACCGCGCGAATGAGGAAAATCTCCGCCGCGGCACACGAATCGGCGAAACGCTTGCCGATTGGACCCGTGCCACCGTGATCTGGCCCGAGAAAGTGACGCTGCCGGCGGATCTCGGCGATGTGCTCCCCAAACAAATGCCGCCGCTGCGGACCGATCGCGACACGGTAGTCATCGGCTCAACGGATAAGAAAATCGCTGCGCCGGTGTCGGTCACGATCGGGGCGGAGACTGCCGGCCAGCCGACTGAGCTGGTGTGGACGGCAAGTCCGGCGGAGAGTGACGACAACTACTCCTATCTGGCCCAAGTGGTCGAAAGCGCACGTGCCGACGACGGTCTCAGCACGCCGGCAATCGGCCTGGCCGGCCTGGCTGAAGCGGGCCGGGTGCTGGACAACGGCCTCGAAGAAATGACCGCGCTGGCGAAACGGGCCGTCGCGACCGGCGACATGGCTTCGGCGAATTTGATGTCGCAGGCCGTGCTGCGGCGCGATCCTGGCAACATCCAGGCGAAGACCGTGCAACGCGTCGTCGAACGACAAACTGCTCCGGCTGCCGCAGCCGCGATGCCGGCGGCGAACGATAACGATCTGAACCTGGTGCGTACGGCGCAGGCCCCTGTTCCTCCGCAGGCCATGCCGCCGCAATTCGTGCCGCCGCAAGGCGATATGATTGAAACAGAAGTGACGGCCGAGGGATCTTTCCCGATGGACGGAGCGCTCGTCGATCAATTCGACGAGGACGGAGCCCTATTGAACCAGGTGGAGCAGCAGAAGCGAGTGTTCTCGCAGATGCTGCGCCGCGAAGTGGAGAACACGGTCATCGACGCCCGGCGGACGAAGGCCAACGAACCCGAGGTTGCC
>JANNTD010000540.1:0-3268 GCA_031403315.1 Planctomycetota bacterium | reverse complement strand
GCTGGAGGCCGCGAAGGACATCGGTGTCGAGCGGTTCTTCTACGCGTCGAGCGCCTGCGTTTACAACGCCGACAAGCAGAAGAGCGAAGACATCATCCCCTTGAAAGAAGCCGACGCCTACCCGGCGATGCCCGAGGACGGCTACGGCTGGGAAAAGCTCTTCTCGGAGCGGATGTGCCGTCACTATCGCGAAGATTTTGGGCTGACCACGCGGATGGCGCGGTTCCACAATGTCTACGGTCCGCTCGGCACCTGGGACGGCGGTCGCGAGAAGGCGCCCGCCGCCATCTGCCGCAAGATCATCGACGCCAAGGAAACCGGCGCCAAGGAGATCGAGATCTGGGGCGACGGCAAGCAGACCCGCAGCTTCATGTACATCGACGACTGCGTCGAGGGGATATTGAAAATCACCCATAGCCAGGTCGAGGAGCCGATCAACCTCGGCTCGGATGAGCTCACCACGATCAACGGCCTGGTCGAGATGGTCGAGGACATCGCCGGCGTGAAGTTTGCGCATCGCCACAATTTGAAAGCCCCCAAGGGCGTCAACGGCCGCAACAGCGACAATACTCTCATTAACAAGTACCTCGGCTGGGCTCCCGGCATCCGGCTCCGCGACGGCATGGAACGGACCTATCGCTGGATTCACGAAGAGTACCAAAAGGTCCACCGCGGCGAGACAGTGCGCACGTAGTTGCTGGCGACTGGCCCGTTTGCTGGGGATGAACGACGATCCGTGAACAATCCTCCTCCCCGCAACGGTCGACGCGCACTGATCACCGGCATCACCGGCCAGGACGGTTCGTATCTCTGCGAACTGCTGCTGGCGAAAGGCTACGAGGTATTCGGCATCATCCGCCGCAGCTCGTCGTTCAACACCGGCCGGATCGACCATCTCTACCAGGATCCGCACGACGCCGATGTCCGCCTGCGGCTGGTGTTCGGCGATCTCACCGACGCCTCGTCGATCAACCACGCGCTCAAGACGATCCGGCCGGATGAGGTTTACAATCTCGGCGCCCAGTCGCACGTCCGCGTGTCGTTCGACATTCCAGAATACACGGCGGCGGTGACCGCCATGGGAGCGGTTCGCGTGCTCGAGTCGATGCGCGAGCTGGGCCTCGACGCGAGGTTCTACCAAGCCTCGTCGTCCGAGATGTTCGGAGCGGCGAGCGAAGTGCCGCAGCGCGAGACGACGCCGCTCAATCCCCGCAGCCCGTACGGCGCGGCCAAGGCCTACGCCTATCACATTACCCGCGACTACCGCGATGCCTATGGATTCTTCGCGGTGAACGGTATCCTGTTCAACCACGAATCGCCGCGGCGGGGCGAGACGTTCGTCACCCGCAAGATCAGCCACGCCGCCGCACGGATCAAGCTCGGCAAACAGGAGCGGCTGTATCTGGGCAATCTCAACGCGATCCGCGATTGGGGCTTTGCAGGCGACTACGTCGAGGCGATGTGGCGGATGCTGCAGGCCGAAAAGCCGGACGACTTCGTGATCGCCACCGGCGAGTCGCATTCGGTCCGCGAGTTCTGCGAAGTCTCGTTCGCGGAGGTCGGCCTGCCGCTCACGTGGCGCGGCGTGGGGGTCGACGAGCAAGGCGTCGACGCCGCGGGCCGCGTGCTGGTGGCGATCGATCCGCGCCACCTGCGACCCACCGACGTGACCAACCTCCGCGGCGACGCGACCAAGGCCCGCGAACAACTCGGCTGGCAGCCGCGGGTGAAGTTCCACGAGCTCGTGCGGATGATGGTCGAGCACGACGTGAAGCTTGCTCAGCGAGAAACGTGAGCCGGACTCGTTTTGTCGGGTGTCCGCGCGACTTCTGGTGACAAATCGCGCCAGGGCTCGAGGTTTTTCGCGTTTTGTCCGGGCGAGTTTTTTCGGCCGCCTCGCAAGTCGTTGCCGACTCGTGATTTGCGAATTTTCGTCCGGGTGCAAACTCGCGGCGAGGCGACAATTGGCGTCCGTTTTGTCGCCTCGCGCTCGCGGAGAGCTGTTGAATCCTCGCGCAAAATGCGATTCTAGCCTGACAAAATACCTCCTCGAATTGTCCGATAGAGTCGGATGTGGTGAGTAGGTGAGTAGGTGAGTAGGGCAAGCGCAAAGTGAACGCTGGCCAATTCCCGATGGGAAATGGCTGGTGGTTGTTTCAAATTGCCAAAGAACGAACTGCTTTGCCGACTGCGGAGGAATTTGGGCCTCACGCCCGCGGAGGAAGGGCCTCGCACGCGATCGTGCGAAGTGTATACTAACGTATAGTATCTGGAATTTCAAGAGCTATTTTTGGCCGCCCCCCGGATTGCGGTAGGCTAAGATTGTGAGTTTGCCGAGGCTGTCGCTGATTTTGGCCTGGTTGAATCAAACTTGGTACGATGACGAGACTGGCGAACGAGCGATCGGTCGTTGATTTGAATCCTGTTCCTTTGACTCTTCGCAAATTCCGAACGACTGAAGACAGCGCCTAGATCACAATAGCTTCGGGGTCTTAGCAATGAGTGGCAATTGGTACGTGTTGGTGAACGGCGAAGAAATTGGGCCGTTGTCCGATGCTCAGTTTCGAGAAATGGCCGTCAACGGCCAATTGGGACCCATGTCTTCCGTGCGCAAAGGGCAATCTGAAAGTTGGGTCCTAGCCAAGAATGTTCGCGGGCTGTTTCAACAGAACTCGGCGACGAATACAGCGGCGAGTCAAGCACATTCACCTGATCCACATTCAACACCCGCCGCGCCGAAAGCATCCACAACATCCGATGCGCGTCCCGAGCCAGAATCTATCAAAGCAGCTTCATCACGAACTTCTCGCTTGGTAGCGTGCCCTGATTGTGGAGCAAGTCTGTCGAGAAATGCGAACTCGTGCCCGAAATGCGGACGGCCGTTCTTTCGCCCGAATCGCGTCGTCGCAATCGCACTGGCGGGATTTTTGGGCGGCCTTGGTGCGCACAAGTTCTATTTAAGAAGGCCGGGCGAAGCGCTCATTTATTTGCTGTTCTGCTGGACATTCATCCCAAGCCTATTTGCACTGGTCGAAAGCCTCCAATATCTGTCGATGGATGACGACACTTTTGCTCGCGAGTTCAATTCATTGCCAAGACTCGCTCCCACGCCCGCAGAGATGTCGTCGTCTGCGATAGCCCACCACTTTCGGACAGTGGCGGGGGCCGGATAATGGTCCCTGAAGGAGTTCCGAAAGATGAGTTCAGTCGAGCAGGAAGCGTCGCCGCGTAAGCGGCGGTTTGGCGAAGAGTTCAAGCGTGAGGCGGT
>JANNTD010000539.1:0-3908 GCA_031403315.1 Planctomycetota bacterium | reverse complement strand
TGCTCCGGCATCTCCAGTTCCATCAGCATGATCGGCTCCAACAGCGCCGGCTTCATCTTCGGGAACGTCTCGCGGAAGCAGTTCTGAGCGCAGACCATGAACGCCATTTCCGAGCTGTCGACTTCGTGGTGCTTGCCGTCGATGAGGTCGATCTTGATGCCGACCACGGGGAAGCCAGCCACCGGGCCCTTGGCCAGCATGTTGCGAAAGCCCTTTTCGATGGCCGGAATGAAATTCGACGGGATGCGGCCGCCGCGGATCTTGTCGTTGAACAGCAGCTCGCCTTCCGTCTCGGCCGCCTCTTCGTCCGTCATCGGGCCCATCGCGCCGACGATGTGGGCATATTGGCCCGAGCCGCCCGTCTGCTTCTTGTGCGTGAAGTCGTAAGCCACTTCCTTCGTAGCCGATTCGCGGTAGCTCACCTTCGGCGCACCGACTTCGACGTCGACTTTGTACTCGCGGCGAATCCGCTCGACGTAGATCTCGAGGTGCAACTCGCCCATGCCCGCGATCACCGTCTCGCCCGTTTCATCGTCGGTCATCACCTGGAACGTCGGGTCTTCCTTGCGGAACCGCTGCAGCGCCTTGCCCAGCCGGTCCGCGTTGTCGCGCGAGATCGGGGTGATCGACATCTTGATCACCGGCTTGGCGATGAAGATATTCTCGAGCGTGCAGAAGTTCGGCTCGCTGCAATAGGTATCGCCGCTCGCGCAGTCGATGCCCATGATCGCCACGATGTCGCCGGCCTCGGCGAGGTCGGTTTCCTCGCGCTTGTCGGCATGCATCTTCACGATCCGGCCGAAGCGCTCCTTCTTGCCGGTGCGTTGGTTGTAATAGGTGCCGCCCTTCTCGATCTTGCCCTGGTAGACGCGGGTAAACGTCAACTGGCCGAACTCATCGTCCACGATCTTGAACGCCATGCCCACGAACGGCAGGTTGATATCCGGCTTGAGCTCGATGATCTTGTTCTGGTCCTTCGGGTCCTTGCCCTTCGAGGGCGCGTCGAGCGGTGAGGGCAAATAGCGCGTGACCGCGTCCAACAGCGGCTGAACGCCCTTGTTGCGGTAGGCGGTGCCGAGGAACACAGGCGTAAACTCCTGTTCGATCACGGCCTCGCGGACCAGCTCGTGGATCGTGGCCTCGGAAACTTCCTCTTCGCTCAGCAGCATCTCCATCAGCTTGTCGCTGTACATCGAGAGCGCTTCGAGCATGTGGACTCGGGCCGCCACCGCTTCCTTCTGCAAGTTGGCCGGAATCGCTTCCTCGCGGACCGTCTCGCCGTTCGCACCGTCGAAATACAGGGCCTTCATCGTGATCAAATCGATCACACCCTCGAACTTATCTTCCCGGCCGATCGAAATCTGCAGCAACACCGCGTCGCAGCCGAGCTTCTCCTTGAGCTGCTTCACAACCGACTCGGGGTTCGCCCCGGTGCGGTCCATCTTGTTGATAAACGCCAGCCGCGGCACATGGTAGCGCTTCATCTGCCGGTCGACGGTGATCGACTGCGACTGCACGCCACCCACCGCGCACAACACCAGCACCGCTCCGTCCAGCACGCGCAAGCTGCGCTCGACTTCGACCGTGAAGTCGACGTGCCCCGGCGTGTCGATCAGATTGATTTGATGGTCGTCCCACTGGACCGTGGTCGCGGCGCTGGTGATCGTGATGCCGCGCTCGCGCTCCAGGTCCATGTAGTCCATGGTTGCGCCGTCGCCATCGCCCTTGACGTCTTCGATCTTGTGGATCCGCCCGGCATAGTAGAGAATCCGCTCGCTGAGGGTCGTCTTGCCCGAGTCGATGTGAGCGGAAATGCCGATGTTGCGCAGGTTCTTCAGGTTCATGTTTGTGTCCGAAGCCAAATTAGGCGAACGATGTCTTTTGAGCGATGTCTTTTAAGCGAACAACGTCTACGATCTGCCCACAGCTTCCCGAGCAAGTGGGACAACGACAGCAGCGATTGCTGTCGTGTGGCAGGCCGGCGGAATCGATCCCATTCCGTGAGTCCTCACTCAGTGGCCCAATCGGCCGCGGAGTGGGGAGCAGCCGTTAGGCCGCCGGCCCTTCAATTGGCGCGTCACTCATCGGAAGGATCTCCAACAAACTGCTTTCCGCCCGTCGCAAGAACAGGGCCGACCGATGGCACGATGCCAAAATCGGCACAACCCTGAAAATGTTGGGAGAACTACTTATAATAAACGGTTCGACCGCCCAGACTAGGCCAAAACAGTTAATTTAACGCTGGGTTTTCGGGTTTTTCCGCGAAAATCGGCCGTCCGACCGGCACAACCGCTGCCGGTCGACCGCGAAGGCGTTCGTCCCAAATCGTGGACACATCCCACAATTTCGGGGCCAATCGTACGAGGAACCGACTCTTGGATCAAGATTCATTTGAACGCGCCGCGGGGAAGCCGGCAACCGATTTGTCAGCAGCGTCGAACCGGCCGCCATGGCTCACGTTTCTCTTGCCGTTTCTCGTCTACATGGTGATCGGCAGCTTCGAGCCCGCCGCGCCTAAGCCGCTCACCGACCTCCAGCTAGCAGCCCCCGAGCACATCCGCGAACAACTCGCAGACGGTCAGCCCAGCTTTCTCGGACTGCGCTACAAGCATTACCCGCTCATCTACACGGTGAAGATCGCGTTCACGATCGCCGCGATGCTCTACGTGCTGCCCGGCTATCGGCAGTTTCCCTTTGGCATCTCGCCGCTGGCGATCGTCGTCGGCGTCGTCGGCGTCGTCCTCTGGATCTGGATCTGCAGCCTGCATCTCGAACCGAAACTGCTCGCCCCACTCGGCCTCGATTCCTTCGTCAGCCTCGGTGATCGCCCTGCCTACAACCCGCTCGTGCAATTGAAGTCGAACCCCACCTGGGCCTACACGTTTTTGGCCATTCGCTTACTCGGCCTCGCGCTCGTAGTCCCGATCATCGAAGAATTCTTCCTCCGCGGCTTCCTGATGCGGTTTGTCCAAGACGACCAATGGTGGCAAATCCCCTTCGGAAAAGTGACGCCGCTCGCCGTAGTCGTCGGCACCGCCGTCCCGATGCTGATGCACCCCGCCGAGCTGCTGGCCGCGCTCGTCTGGTTCAGCCTCGTTACCTGGCTAATGATCCGCACCCGCAACATCTGGGACTGCGTCGCCGCCCACGCCGTCACCAATCTGCTACTGGGCATTTACGTCGTCACCCAGCACCAGTGGCAACTCTGGTGAAAAACTGGGAGGGCGAGGCTCCTGCCGAGCTTCGTCTGCGTTCGCGTTTCGCCAATAGCTTCCACAAGCTAGAATTGAGACCGAGGGCTGCCATGGTATCCGTAGTTGCCGAAAGACATTCTGAACTCGCTGCGCTCTGCCAGCGTTTTGGCGTCGAGCGGTTGGAGGTTTTTGGATCAGCCGCGACCGACGACGAATTCGATCCGGCAACCAGCGACCTGGACTTCATCGTTGACTTCCGCGCCGACCACGATCTTGGGCCCTGGTTGCAAAGCTACTTCGCGTTCCGAAACGCACTCTCTGAATTGTTCGGTTACCCTGTCGATCTCGTGATGGCTTCGGCAATGAAAAACCCTTATTTCATTCGCGAGGCAAATCGCACGCGCAGGCAACTCTATGGAGCGTAAGAGCCCCAAGTTGCTCGAAGACATTCGCGACGCGGCTGCTTTCGTGCGCCAAGCTACCGAGCACAAGAATCTCGACGACTACCGCGGCGATCGACTTCTGCGGCAAGCCGTCGAACGAAACTTCGAGATCATTGGTGAAGCGGTTGGCCGACTTGCCAAATTGGACGCCACCACCGCCACTCGCATCGGCCAACACGCGGAAATCATTGCTTTCCGAAATCTCCTCATCCACGGCTACGATCTGATCAACGACGCGCAGGTTTGGGATGTCATCCGCCTGAATGTGCCG
>JANNTD010000538.1:0-2861 GCA_031403315.1 Planctomycetota bacterium | reverse complement strand
TTGTTCGAAGTCCTGGTAGTCGTCCGAGTAGGGTTGAATGCGCGGGATCAGGGCGATGATCACTTCCTTGCGTTCCTTGATGACTTCCGACTTGCGGAACAGGAATCCGACGCGCCACAAATCGCCGATGTAGGGAATCTTCGACTGGTTGGTAATATCCTGCTCATCGATCAGGCCGCCAATGACCATGCCTTCGCCGTCGTTGAGCATGACATCGGTTTCGAGTTCGGTGGTGCGTTTGTTCGGCACCTGGGTGAGCGGGTCAATGGCCCCGGTCGACACCTCGGGCCGCACGTGCAACATCACCCGGTTGTCACGGGTGATTCGCGGCGTGATTCTCAGCAGCACGCCAATCTGCAAGAACTGCGGCGCTTGGGTCGACTGCAGTTCGGAGGTGACAGTTGTCTGGTAGCCAAGGTCTTCGCCGACGTGGACGGATGCCTCTTGTTGATTGAGGACGAGAACTTTGGGCGAGCCGAGCGTCTTGGTGTCGTTGGTCGTTTGGAGCAAGTCGATGACAGCGTCCAAATCGGTTCCGTTGATCGTCGTAAGGAACGCCGGCGTGGTGGCCGGGTTGGCGAAGCCGACGGTCTTGATGTTGACCTGGGCGCCGGCGATCCGCGCCAAGGCGTTGAAATTGACGCCGTTCCGTTCGTTGTCGCGGAGCGTGACTTGGAGGATGTGGGCTTCGATCAACACTTGCCGCGGCGGGCAATCGACCTGGCCCAGGTAGGCCGCGACGCGAGCGAGGGCCTCGGGAATGTCTTCGACCACGATCATCTCGCGGGTGCGGCGATTATCGGCCGGGTCGCTCTCGACGATCGACATCTTGCCGATCGGCGAGAGGAAGCCCGTGACCGCCTCGGAAGCAACCGACGCCGACACGAAGTCGAGCTCGAAGACCTGCGTTTCGCGTCCTTGCACTTCGGGCGAAAGCTGCGTGGAGTCGCTGAGCGACGTAATCAGGATGATGCCATCGCGCGTGACCCAGGTGTAATTGGCCACGGAGAGGATCGCCGTGAGCGCTTCTTCGAGCGCGACATTGCGGAGCGTGATCGAGATCACGGCGTCGATGTCGTTCGAGGCCACGATGTTGAGGTGGTAGGTCTGCGCCAAGAGAGCCAGCACTTTGCTGAGCGAGGCGTCGCGGACCACGAGCCGGTCGATGCGACCATTGGCACCCTGAGCGATGTCGACGTCGGCGTCCCAACCGGCGATCGGCAGATTGCCCTCGACGCGCGACGACGCCTCGGACGCTGAGGGCGACGCCGATCCGACCGCGGGCAACGGCAAGGCCTCGGCTCCGGTACCGGCACTGGCCGGCGCGCTGCGGGGAATCTCCGCCGCATTCTGCGCCAGACGTACTCCTCCACCATAGTCCACCGGTTGACGCAATCGCCTGTCGGGCGGCGTCGCGTGCGCCACTTCCGGCGTGTCGGTGCCACGCCGCACGCCTGCGAACCACTGGCGCGTGCCGGATTCCTCCGCTCTCGCTGCCGCAGCACAGATGAGCAACATCAGAAGCGGGCCCCCCAGGATCGCGCAGCGCGACACAGCGCGCCGAACTACGCGATCACTGACCGCTCGAAATGATTGCCACATCCAACTCATGGACCCAAATCCTTGGCTACTTGCACGCCGTCGGCGTCGATGGCGATCACCGTGAATCCGTTGATCTGATCGCCGACGTGAACTTCCTGGTCGCCGACGATCGCCACGTACTCGCTTTTGCGCTTGATGATGACGTCGACACCCTGCTGCCGGAGCCCTTGCAACTCGGATTCGCTCTGGGTTCGCTCGGCCTCGAGCGCGGCCTGTTGGGCCGAGGCGTCTTGCGTCTGCGCCGCGCTCTGAGCTAGCGCCCTTTCGTTGCCGATTTGCCGCGGTATCGGGAACGACGCCGGCAACGCGAACTATCGTACTTAAATACCGACGCCAGTTCGGGCGATTGCCAACTCGATAGCGCGCCGGTCTTCTTGCGTGGCCCGGTCGCGGGCATGAGCGCTCGGTCGGCCGCGGCGGTTGATTCCTGTGGGACGGCCGGCGATTCCAACGCCGCAGTCGGCGGGAGCGCACTCGTCGTCGCTTTCTTGGACGCAGTGCCGAATTGCAGGTAGAGCACCCCGCCCAACACGACGGCCAACACGCCAATGAGAGCGAGCTTACCTGGTGTGATGCCTGCTTGTTTGACCCAGGTCGGTTTGTTAGCCACGGCTCACCTCCCCAGCGGAAGCCGCAGCGCTTTCGTCTTTGAGACCATAGTAGATCACGATGGTAGCCTTCATCGGGTACTCGTCGGCTTGCGGATCGACGCTCACGGCCAGATCGATCACCTTGGAGAGCCGCTGGATTTTTGAGAGCCGCTCGAAGAACGAGCAAATGCTCTTGAAGGATCCTTTACCGTCGAGCATGACTTC
The DNA here is from genome assembly GCA_031403315.1 of Planctomycetota bacterium. Lineage (GTDB taxonomy): Bacteria > Planctomycetota > Planctomycetia > Pirellulales > Lacipirellulaceae > DASYDU01. The sequence goes on along the minus strand of JANNTD010000538.1, from coordinate 444 downwards.
CATCGCCGTGAAGCCGTTGCCGTCGACCGGCTCGAAGGGCTGGAAGTTGCTGATCACGAGCTCCTCTTCGCGGGCGATTTCACTGACGTGTTTCAAAAAGTTGCCGGCTTCGGCATTCAAGGGCACGCGCGCTTCGAGAGCGGAGTAACGAGCTTTGATGTCCTGCAACTGGTTGGAGAGCGACGCGTGTTTGCGGCGGATCACACCGGAGTTTTGCCCCGACACCACCAGCTCGTCGATCTTCATTTCGGTGTCGAGGATTTTTTTCTCGACGGGCGCGTAGAGCCAGTTGTAGGCGGCGGCGCCGGCCACGAGCACGATCGCCAGCCCGGCGTAGTGCAGCAGGCGGCCGAACCGCAGCGTTTCGTCGTCGAGGATTGGTGAATTCATGGATTTGGCAACTGGTCGTTACAACTCACAACGGACTTCGTAGTCGTATAGCGC
>JANNTD010000537.1:0-2557 GCA_031403315.1 Planctomycetota bacterium | reverse complement strand
GGTCGCGGCGGGTTCGGCGAAGTTTATTTCGCCACCAGCGACGCCGGCAAGGAAGTCGCGCTCAAGCTGATCCGCCGCAATCTGGAAGTCGAACTGCGCGGCGTCACGCAGTGCCTCAACCTCAAGCACCCGAACTTGGTCGGCGTCTACGACATCCGCAGCGACGGGCTCGACGACCAATGGGTGATCATGGAATTCGTCTCGGGCGAATCGCTCGAAGACGTCATCAACCGCTATCCGAATGGCATGCCCGTCGATCAGATGCTCGGCTGGATGCGCGGGATTTGCGCCGGCGTGGCGTACTTGCACGACCACGGCATCGTGCACCGCGACCTGAAGCCGGGGAACATTTTCCTCGACGAAGGCACGGTCAAGATCGGCGACTACGGCCTGGCGAAGTTCATCTCGTGCAGCCGCCGCAGCGGGCAGACCGAGAGCGTCGGCACGGTCCACTACATGGCCCCCGAGATCGCCAACGGCCGCTACGGCCGCGAGATCGACACCTACGCGCTGGGCATCATCCTGTTCGAGATGATCACCGGCACGGTGCCGTTCGAGGGCGAGAGCGTCGGCGAGGTGTTGATGAAACACCTCACCGCGGAGCCCGACCTGAATCGATTGGCGGAACCGTATCGCACCATCGTGCAGCGTGCGCTGGCGAAGGATCCCGAAGCGCGGCTCAAAACGGTGAACGATCTCGTCGCGATGCTACCCGGAGAGATTGCTTCCGCGAGTGGGTTCACGGCCGCGAGCATCGCCGACGTCGTGCTGATACCGATTTCAGGGGAAGAAGCCTCGGCTAGTGCCAATGCTGCCCGCAATGGCGCCGCGAAATCCTACGCGGCGGCGGTCATGCCCGCGTCGCTGGCAGCGAAGCCGCCGGCGCCCGCGAGCGGCAACGAAGTCGAAGAACCGATTTGGAAGGCGGTCCGCGATACCTGGCACAAATTCTGGACAGGTTTTCACGGTGAAGGCGCGCAGGGGATGAATCCGCTCGCCAAGGCGCTTGTGATGTTTGCCGTGGTGGTGGGCTGCATCTACTTCGGCGGCGAAGTGATCGGGCTCGCGATACCAGTGTTGATCTGTTACGGCATTTACTACATCGTCTGGGTCTCTGTCATTCGTCCAAGCGGCGTCCACAAGGCGGCGCGAGACATTGATGATCAAATCGCAGGGAAGCTGCGCAGTGACGCAGGATCTCGGAACGAGGCGATGACCGCGGCCTGGCATCCGCCGGCGGATGCGGCAGCCGCCTCACCGGTATCGCGGTACGCACAGAAAGTTCGCGGGCGCCGCATTCGCCCAAGTTGGCGCGACCGCGCGCATCAGGATCTCGCCGCCAAGCCGCTGCGTGAAAAGTTCTCGGAGCTATTCGGATCGATGTTGACGGCGGCGATGTTTGCCGCGATTGCGGCCTTGGTCGCGCCCGTCGTGCTCGGCGTGGCGACAAACTCGGCAAGCTTGGCTGTTTATCTCTGGCTGGCGCTGGTGGGGACGCTCGGCAGTTGGGCGGTTCTGGTGCCGGCGAAGTTTTCTGAAGGCAAGCTCGAAGATCAAGTCCCGATCCGCATGTCGATGTTCGCCTTGGGCGGAGTGGTGGGTGCTGCGGCATGGATATTGGCCGAAGCGTTGATCGTGCGAGTACCGGGCGGAAGCGAACCGCTGGACGCGAATTGGGGCCTGATTTCGCGCGAATGGCTCGCGTGGAGCGGCCCGCAGAACGGTGCCAATCCGTCGTTGGCCATGTACGTGACCTATTTCGCCTTTCTGTTCGTGATCATCCGTTGGTGGCGGCAGGCGGAGTTCACGCGGAACCGGCGACTCAGTCTGTGGTCGGTCGCGGTGTGCGTGTTCTGGGCGTGGTTGATGCAATTCTTCTGGCAGTTTCCGCAGCCGGCCGGGATGTTGGTCGCGGGCGTGACGGCATTTGCGACTCAGCTCGCCAGTCCGTGGTTGCCGCCGAGCCGCCGCCGGGTGCTCGGTGGTGAAGTGGAACAAACCGTATAGGGTGGGCAGCGCCCACGCGAGAGACGCATCATGTTCGCAATCCCGCTATTTATGTTGCTGGCACTGCTCGGACTCGGCAGTCTGGCCGCCCTTGTGTTTGGCATCGTGTACGCGATTGTCAACAAGCGGCCGGGGGTCGCAGTTGCGTCGGTGCTCGCGCCTGTTGCCGTGCTGATTGGCGGCGGCCTGCTGGTCGCACTGCATGCGCGGTCGAGCGCAGTGGTCCGGTCAGACTCGCCAGTTCACATGAGCTGGAAGGGCGGACCCTCGATGCCGGCGATGCCCCCCATGCCAGCGATGCCAGCGATGCCGGCCATGCCGCACATGAGCGTGGATCAAATCAGTGTGGATCCAGGAATTTGGATCCTGTTGGTGATCGGGCTCGTCGCAGTATTTGGAGCAGTGAGGCTCTTCGGCAAGCGAGCGAGTTGCAACGGCGAGCGCCGCGGCGGTTGGGTCAAAGCGCTGGCGGTGACGTTGCTGATCATCCTGGCGGCGAAATTCTGGTTTGTGCGAGCGTCCCACAATTCAATGCAAGCCTCAATGCAAG
>JANNTD010000536.1:0-14955 GCA_031403315.1 Planctomycetota bacterium | reverse complement strand
CCATGATTCGCCACAACGGGTTGATGTACAAAAATAAGCTTCTTGGTCTTGTACTTCTTCCACCACCCCCATGACTGGTTCTTCAACATCACAACAATCGAGACTTGTTGTTTCCAAATCGGCAAAGCAAACTTGTCCAATGCCACAATCCGCATCCGTGACGCAATCGGTACCACACTGTGCATTGGCCTGTGACCATGTAAAGCCACAACGCGATGATGTGCACGACACTACGAGCGGTTCACAGCAATCCAAACTAGTCGTTTGCAAGTCGGCATAACAAAACGAATTTTCAACCTCGGTACAATCGGCATCGGATATACAATTTTGACCACAAACGTTATTGGCATTGGGCCATGTCAAGCCGCATCGTGTCGTGGCCACAGCAACGAAGAAGGCCTCGAAGCCCTGCAAGTCGTGATGATTATCGCCATCGCCGGCATGATCATGGTGGCCGCCTCGACTGTCGGCAGCCAGGCAGTCGAGTGGATGGGCGAGAAGTGGGAAGCCCTCAAGGGCCAAGACATCTCGCTCTAAGACTTGAAAACTCTCCCCCGTCAGGTGGCCCGGCAAGCATCAGGCTCGCCGCGGCCACCTGATTTTGTTTAGTGCGAGTCGCACGGACGTGTAGCGGTCATTTACTCGTAATTTCAAAGCTCAAGCGACGAAAAATCCGCTACAGTTACACGAAACGCGCTCTGGGATCTTTATTTCCTGCGGGACTTCCTTTATTCGGCTGGTGGCGCCATGATTTCTGTTCGTACTATCGCAGCGAAACGCGGTGTTGCTTCGCCCGCATTGCTTACGTCAAAACAAATCTGCTGGTCGGTTGCGTTGGCTTTGCCGCTGGTGGTTGGCCCGGTCTGGTGCCTGGCGTGGCAGTCCCAAGCGAGTTGGCTGGGTACGCTCGCCGGGTTCGTACTCGTGGCCGTGCTGGCCGCCGCCGCGGTGACCGATCTCAACCGCCACAAGATCTACAACTGGGCCACTTATTCGGCGCTGCTGTGGGCGCTGGCGATCAACCTCGTGGCGACGCTGCTGGCGAGCGGTGACGGGACGGCGGCGGCATTCGGACGCGCGGACATCGTCGGACCTCAGTTGCTCGGCGGCGTCGGAATCGGCCAATGCCTTGGCGGGGCGGCCGTGTGCTTCGTGATCACGCTGTTCGGTTATCGCTTGTCTGGCAGCGGCGCTGGAGATGTCAAATTGGCCACCGCGATTGGCGCGCTCTTGGGAATGCACCAGGGCCTGTTTGCGGTGGCCTATAGCTATATCGTCGCCGCCGTGGCGATCATTTTATGGACGATCTACAACAACGGCCCGCTGGCACTGCTGAAAGCCGCCGGGCGAACCATCGGCAACGGGCTGGGTCCGCTCTGGCCGTTTCCGCCGACAACCACCGATAGCGCACTATTGATGCGGCCAATTCCGTTGGGCCCGTATTTTGCCATCGGGACGCTACTCGTAGTCTTGGAGCTTGTGCCGTCATGAGAACCAGTCTTGCGGTCCGTCGGCGGAGCGTCGCACGCCGCCAGGGAATGATGAGCTTGGAAGTCGTGATGACGATTGCGGTGATGCTGCCGGTGGCCGGGGCCTTGTTGTTCCTCGGCATCAAGATGTGTGCCACGATTTATCAAGCCATCGGCGCCCTGGTCAGTTGGCCTTTCTTGTAGGAAGCCGCGAGCATGTTCCCACGTCGATTCCACTCCACGAATATCCGCCCGATCCGTCGGCCAAGCTTGCGCCGACTCGCGTGCGACGAAGACGGGGCCGCCTACACGCTGTCATACGTGATGGTCATCCCGATCTATGCACTCTTGATCTGCCTGATCATTGAGACCTGCCTGATGCTCACGGCCAAGTTGGGAACCGTCTACGCCGCCTATGCGGCCGTGCGGAGCGCTTCGGTGTGGTCGACGGCAACGACTTGGGAGAACGCGCAGAAAAAAGCCAAGAAATCGGCGATCCAGGCGATGGTGCCGTTTGCCAGCGGCACGCAGTCCATCGCGCAAACTGCACCGCTGCCTGGAGACGTGGACAATATCGGCGACGCAGCGATGGACGGCGCGGCGTTCCTCGCCGAGTACCAACTGTTTGCCGAAAAGCCGGTTGCGACGCAGTACTTGACCACCAAATACGCCTTTGCGCTGCGACACGTCAAAGTGCAGATCGACGGCCCGCCGGCCACGGGAGACGCCGAGATCACGGCGAAAGTCACCTACGAATTTCCGTTCAACGTTCCTGGCATCGGCATGCTGCTCGGCCGCCGCGGTGCCGACGGCGGCTACTATTTCGATCTCACGTCCGAAGCGACTATCCCCAACGAAGGCCCGCGCGGCGCCTTGAAGAACATCGGTATCGGCTATGGAACCCTCGAATAAAACCCCTGCTCGGAAAGCGAGTCGGTCGAACCGCGCTCGCGGCGCGCGCAGCGGCAAGATCACGCTGGTGACGATCATCGCCATCCTGGGCCTGATCGTGCTGGCGGGCTTTGTCGGCAACGCGGGCCACGTCGTGACGGCCAAAGTCGCCTCGCAGAACGCGGCCGATGCCATCGGCCTCTCGAGTGCGCAATGGATGGCCCGCGGCATGAACGCCGTCACGGCGACAAACCATTTGTTGGGCGAAGTGACGGGCTTGGTCGTGGTCGTCGAAGGCCTGGGCGGCCCCGAGGCCGATCTTCAAATGGAAGACTATCCGCCCCAGAGCCAGATCCCCGACAAAGTCAATCGCCAACTGGCCGACATGGCTTACATTCGCGGCAACCCGATCTATGGCACCGAGGTTGCCGGAAAATTCGACAAGATATTGGTCGAGTCGATCGTCAAGAAATTGGTCTCCAAGGAGGGCGATGACGCCAAGCACAAAGCGTTTGCCACGATCTTCGACTCGAAGCTGGTGCTGAAGAAGGCAGTCACGAAGCGGCTGCTGGTGAAGTTTTTCGCCAACTGGCTGTTTCTCGTGCCGCCGCCCTGGGGCTATCTGTCGGCCGCGGGCGCCTACATCACGCACGGCGTGGCGGACGTGCAACTTGTCGAGATCGGCATCGAGTATGTCATTCTGCACGGATTGGAAAAACTCGTCACCACGGGCGGCGTGATGAAAAAGCTGAAAGTCGATCTGCTCGAAGATAAGCTGATTCCCGCGATCGCCGCCCACGGCGACTTCCTCGCCGGGCGGCCGACGAAAGGCGCGAAAAATCGACCCAGCACCGAATCGGGCGTCGTCAACAACGCGGTCCGCGACACGCTCGAACACTTGGGCGAGGTCTATGGCGTGGACGCGGCGATTTATCCCACCGCAACGACCTATCCGGCGATCGCCAACTTGCGCATGCCGATCGAGGCCGAATCGCCGCCGTCCGGCAAAGGCACCCCCGAGGGCAAAGACGAGCCGGAATGGGGCAACGACGACCTAGCGACCGAAGACAAAGACGACCAGCTGCAAAAAGTCTTCGACGAGATCAACGAGAAAAAAGCGAAGATTCGCAAACGCATCGAGCAACTGCGGAAGCAGGTCGAGGTCCTGAAGGGCTTGGATGCCGAAGTCGACGATCTCAAGTCGCGCACGGGCGTCACCCCGCCGGAGACCACGGCCTTCAACGAAGAGAAGAAAAAAATCGCGGCCAACATTGCCGAAAAGGAAAAGCTGATTCAGGAGCGGATCAAGGATCTCCAGAAGCTGGAAGCGGAAGAGAAACAGATGCGCGAGACGATCGCCAGCCTGGAGCAGGCGCCCCCGGGCTCGGGCAACATCAGCGCCAATCGCGCCCACTTGGCGCTCGCCAAGATGAGCCAGGCCGAAGAGCGTACCACCCAATGGGTACGGGCTACCTATCCGTATGTCGACGGATTTCGGTCGCCGATCCTCAAGCTGTTTGAGGAGCACCTCGAACGGTCGGGCGCAGCCGATCACTTCAAAAAGTGGACCAATCGCTACACGCTCACCAAGGCGTGGAAGTTCCGCAGCGGCTTTCGCTTCACGAAAGTCAGCGGACAGAAGAACAAGGGCGAGTGGAAAAAGGATGCCAACGTCGAACCGCTGCAGATGTACTTGATGGTGGAAACATTCGACCCGAAAGTGGCTCCCGCGCCTCGGAAGCCGGGCGCTCCCCGCGTTCGCAAAGGCGACGAGGTGTGGACCAAGGACACCACGGACGGCAAGAAAATGGCCGAGGAGATGTTCACGCTCGTGGCGATGACGCAGCGCGAGATGAAGCCGCTGTTTTCGCCGGTGATCTATCCGATCGCCAGCAAGAACGGCATGACGACCTTTGCCCAGGCGATTTACTACAACGGCAACACGCAGCAGCAGGCGCCGACCGACAATCCAAACGTAAAGTCGACGATCCAGCCGAAGGTTGGCTGGGATACGCTGAATTGGGATCCGATCGCGTCGCCGCCCGAATGGGGCGCGCCGGCGAGCGTCTCGGCGACCGCCAAGTGGCCGTGGGACATCTTTTCGCAGGACGCCGCGTTTTTGGGGAAGGCCGGCGCAAAGCTCAATTGGCAGGCCAAGCTAATGCCGGTCACGAAGAGTCGGCTCACGCCTGCGATCCCGGCTGCCGTGATCGAGTCCCGCGAAATGGGCGAAAACGTCGGCTGGTCGCTCTTGTTCTTCGACAAGATGATAACGCATTGAAAAACGGCCAATTGAAAGAAGGCCAATTGACGCGAACTCCGCAGCAACACGATTTCACCTGTAACACAACTCCGATCCTGCCGTATTGAGTGTCAGAAAGCCTTTGCGCCATGCGAGACCATTCGAAACATTTGCCGACAAACCCCGCAACTCGCGCCGGCATCGCGACGCTCGAGTTTGTGATGGCGCTGCCGGTGCTGCTGCTGTTGATGGTCGCGATCACCTGGCTCGGCTTTTCCGTGATCGGCCAGACCGAAGTGCTCGTCCAAGCCCGCAACAGCACCTGGAAGCAACGGTTCAAAGACGCCTCGGGCAAGCCGCTCTATTTTCCCGTCCTGACAGGCTTCTACGATCAGAAATCCGACTACGTCACCGAGAAGGCGAGCAAGAAGGTCGAGGTCAGTCCGATCTTCAACGCGCTGCCGGGCCCCGAGGGTTCGCATACGATCCTGGCGGGTTCGTGGGATTTTGAGGCCCTGAAACTCGACAAACCGCCGGATTTCAAATTGATGGCGGTTGCGGCCGCGGTGGGCATGGGCGGCAACGTCTTGGATTGGCTCACGCAGATCGACAATCCGCTCGGCGCCGTCAAGAAACTCGGCGGCGGCGTCCAGAAAGAAGCCGAAAATGCTCCCTCCACCGTCGGCAAAGACGATGGGACTTCCTCGCCCGATTCCGGCGGCGGCACCGGCCCCGGCCCCGATGGCAAAACGCCCGACCAAGCGAAAGAAGATACCGAAAAGCAGCGTGAGGGAGCGATCAAGCTGCAGAAAGAAAAATACAAAGACTTGGGCGGGCGGATCGAATTGATCGGGCCCCGAGCCGGCGTGGTGCAGCCCGTCCGCGGCAAGTTGAAAGCGACCAATGACGAGATCATCAAACTCCAGGCAGAGCGCGTGAAGAAGTTCCTAGTGTCTCAACAAGAAACAGACGAGGAAAAGAAAAAGAAGTTGCAGGAAGAGCTCGCACAAATGCAGCGCACAATCGATTTGAAGAAAATCACCTACCAGAGACTCGAGGCGGAGTTCCTCGACACGGCCGCGGAGCTGGACGCACTGGGGGTCGACATGTGGGATCAGCTGAGTATATGAACGACTCGCAAGCAACGCCGCAGTCGATCGCTCACGCGCCGTTTGGCACAAGCGGGAGTTTCGTCGTTCGCTCTTTTCGCTTCGCGCTGACCGCGTTGGTGGTGGCGGCCGCCTGTTACTTGGCCTTTGGCTTCGGCCGGTTGTGGGCCGAGCGGCGCGCGGCGACTCAGCCGGTGAGCGCCGCCCAACTCGAAGCCGGCGACGAGAACCCGCTGGCCGCCGCGATGCCGCTCGCCGGGCTGTGGTCGTTCGACGAATTGGATTGGAATCTCAGGTCGGATTTTGTCGACAACAAAGACATCGCGGCCCGTTTCGAGGCCTTGGCCGCGCAGCCCGCTGAAGCAAGCGACCGGCCGCTTCCGGATACCGACCCAGAGCTCATCGATCTCATTGAAACGTTGCAGATTCGACCGGTCGAGCGCGCTGGCAATCAAGTCTACCTGCTCGATCGTCGCGACTTGAAAGCGGAATTGATCTCGCGCCTGGTGGCGGGACGGCCGAAGACGGTGGCACTCGCCGTAGCCTATCCACAGAACGGCGAGACGTGGCAGCTCTTCGAGTTCACGCCGCGACTGGCGGCAGAAAATTCCAGCGCCTCGGACCAACACCTGGTGCCGCTTCCCGCCGGTGCTCGGCGCAGTGGCAGCCGACATGGCGACGGCGGCCAATTGCTGATGGAATTCGTCTCGCTGGAAGCCAGTGCAGAGGAACTGCTCGCCGCATGGCAAGATGCTGGTTGGGAGGCGCGCCCGAGCGGCCTGGGCGGCCCCGACGATTTCAGCTACCTCTGTGCCCGCGGCGACGAAGTGATTTACGTCTGGTCGGCCAATTCGCAGGGCCCGCTCAAAAACTTGATGCTTGTTCGCACGCCGAGTCCCGAGAATACTAGTCCTTGATATTCCTGGTGCTGGATCGGCACTGATCTTGGAGATAGACGCAGTTCTTGGAGATTGACGCATGAGCCATACGGCAAAGCTTTCTCTGGCAGTGGTTCTCGCCTTGGTCGCGGCGGGACTCAACGCGATGTGGCTCAGCGCCGAGAAGCGGCCGCCGACCTTTGTCGCCGCGAAGTCCGATCTCACCGCGGGAAAAGAAATCACCGACGCGGTGCTCGTGGCGGTACCGGTGCCGGGTGACCCCGACAAGCTGAAAGCCTCGCTGATTCCCTATGCGAACCGGGCGATCCTGCTGGGCCTCAAGGCTTCCCGCAACTACACCCGTGGCGACATGTTCTTTCAGCGCGACATTCAAGCCCCGCTGGAGCTGGCCAAGTTCGAGGTGCTCGGTCCATTCCGGCTGATCAGCGTCGGCGAGCGCTTCAAGCAGGTGGCTGGCGCGGAGGACGAAGGCCGACTCGATCCAGGCGGAAACAACGTCACCATCGCCGTGAGTGCCAACTTTGACGACCGAACGCGGCGACTGCTGCAGATTATCGACCCCAATCAGAAATCGACTCGCCAGAACAGCACGCTGAAAATCGTCGCGGTGCAGGTGATTCCGAAAGAGCAACAGTCGTCGCCGGCCACGCCGAGCGACAGCAAGGTCGTCTATCAAACCGTTTCTCTGGAGGGGATCGAAAACGTACCGCGTGTGCTCTTGGAGGGCGACGACGTCCGGTTCGTCATCCCGGCCAGCGATTCCCTCTAGCGTGGAGCCACCAGTGCCATGAAGATCTGGTACAACAACATCATCGACACCGACCGGCACGTCGTCGACGTGCAAGGCGACCGCATCCGCATCGGCCGCGCGCCGTCGAACGAGATCGTGCTCGATAGCCCCTACGTCGCCGAAGAGGCGGCAGTGCTCTATCGCCGCAACAACGCCTGGGAGCTGGTGGCGCTGGGCATGAACGGCGTGACACTCGGCGATCGGCAACTCTTCGGCGGCGAGCGCTGTGACATTCGCGGTAGCCAGACGATTTCGCTCTTCCCCTACTCGTTGACGCTCGACCTGCCGAACGCCGCGGAGACGACGCGGGAACATCAGCGCGGGCTGCTCGACGATCGCATGTCGACGCTGATCCGCGACATTCACGTCGAGCTGCTCAGGCGGATGGATCTCACCGGCGACACGGCGACGACGCTCGCCGGCGATGATGAATACTTGCTGCGCCTGGAGCGGACGCTCGACAACATCGCTCGCAGTCGCGAGGAGCTCGCCAACGGCAATGCACCGTTGGTGGCTCATTTGGCCGGATACGGATTGCGCGATCGGCTGCTGGCGAATCTGACCTCGGAACCCACGACCCGCCGCGAACACGGCCTCTATACCGATCGCCATTGGAGCCGCCTGGTGACGGCGGTGCCGGAGCGCGAAAACGAGGTGGATGCGACGGCGCAATACGTCGAGAAACTGATCCTGCCGAACAAAGATAGCAGCGTGATCGAGCGCGTCGACGCGGTCGAACACAAATTCTGGCCGGCGTGGGACTCGATCGGCGACCGCATCCACGAGGGCTTCAAGTCGTACTTGTCGCTGCGACACTTGAAGAAGGAATTGAAGGACATCGTCTTCGGCTACGGACCGCTCGAGGACCTGCTGCGGCTCCCCAACGTGTCGGAAATCATGGTCGTCGACCGGCAGCACATCTACATCGAGCGGAACGGAAACTTGCAGAACTCCGGCCGCCGCTTCATTTCCGACGCGGTCATCGAATCGATCATCCAGCGGATCGTGGCCAACGTCGGCCGTCGCATCGATCGTTCGCAGCCGCTGGTCGACGCGCGGCTCGCCGACGGCAGCCGCGTCAATGCGGTGATCGCGCCGCTGGCGGTTAGCGGACCCACGCTCACGATTCGCAAGTTCCCCGAGCGGAAGATGAACGTCGACGACTTGATCGCCAAGGGTGCGATGAACCGCACGGCGGCCGAGTTTCTGCGGGCGGCGGTGCTCGGGCGGCGCAATATCCTGATCTCGGGCGGCACCGGCACCGGCAAGACCACGCTGCTCAACTGCCTGAGCGACTTCATTCCCGACAAGGAGCGGATCGTCACGGTCGAAGACACCGCCGAATTGCAGCTCGCCAAAGAGCACGTCGTCCGCTTGGAAACCAAGAGTGCGAACGTCGAAGGGACCGGCGAGTATACGATCCGCGACCTGGTGAAGAACGCGCTTCGCATGCGGCCCGATCGGATCGTCGTCGGCGAGTGCCGCGGTCCAGAGGCGCTCGACATGTTGCAGGCAATGAACACGGGCCACGACGGTTCGCTGACCACGATCCACGCCAACAACTCGAACGACGTGATCCTGCGGCTCGAGGTGCTGGTGCAGATGGCGGCCGACTTGCCGGTTGATTCGATTCGGCACCAGATCGCCTCGGCGGTCGACGTGATCGTGCAGCTCAAGCGGATGCGCGACGGTCGCCGCTGCGTCAGCCAGATCACCGAAGTCTCGGGAATCAATCCGGTGACCGGCAAGCTGGAAATGCGCGATCTGTTTCTGCTCGAAGAAGGCGAAGAGAAGGGCGCTCAGCTCCAACCGACCGGACGACTCCCCACGTTTATCGGCGAGCTGATCGCCAGCGGAATGCTCAACCTGAAGACTTTTTACGGCGACGAACCGGTCGCGGCTTAGCGCTGCGACAACCTTGCATCTGCGACACCCGTTGTCGATTCCGGAACGCATCGAATGGCCTTCATCCTCCTCAGCTCGGCGCTCGTGTTTACGGCGACGTTCCTGGTTTGTCGCTCGGGTGGCAGCGTGTGGGACGAGGTGACGCGGCGTTATATTGCCGACGTAACGCCGCAGCTCGATTCGCTCTCCATCGATCGCAGTCAGCTTACCGGTTATTTGCGGATCTGGGGACTGTCGCTGGTCGCTGCGTTTGTCGGCGTCGCGTTCGTGCTGGGCATGCCGCCGGTGGCGCTGGCGGCGGTTTACATGGTCTACGTCGCGCCGCGGATCATTCTCGACTTCATGATCCGCCGGCGTCGCGCGCTGTTGCGCGACCAGATGGTCGCGGCCACCATCGCGCTGGCGAACACCAGTCGGGCCGGCTTGTCGCTCGCGCAGGGAATGGAAACTGTCGGCAATGAAACGCCGGAACCGCTCTCGTCGGAGCTCCGCCGGATCGTCCGCGAGTACAAGCACGGCCGGCCCTTGGCCGAGGCGCTCCGCGCGACGAAGGAGCGGCTGATGGTCGACAGCTTTACGCTCTTCTCCGCTGCCGTGCTCGTGAGCCTCGAGCGCGGCGGTCGAATCACGGATGCCTTGGAGCGGATCAGCCACAGCCTGCAGGAGACGCAACGCATCGAACGCAAGCTGGAGGTCGACACCGCCAGCGGCAAGAAGGTCGTGTACATCCTGACCGGCTTCCCGTTGTTTTTTCTCGGCATGTCCTATGTGATGAATCCCGCTGGTACTTCGACCGTGTTCCAGTCGCTCATTGGGCAACTGATCCTGCTGGTGGTGATTGGACTCTGCTATTTCAGCTTCCGTTGGAGTCAAAGAATCCTGGCGATCGAGGTTTGACGCGACACGGCCATGAATGTGTTCACTAACAACCCGTCGTTTCAAGCCAACGGCTTCCTGCTCGCTTCGGTCGCAGTCGGCCTGGCCGTGGGATATCTCTGCTGGCAACTGCTCGCGGTGCTCACCTATCCGCGCGAACGGCTCGGCGATCCGCATCCGTTCGAGCGGCAGCGACGCGAGGAACTGCGGGCCGGCAACATGATCTATCGCTGGTTCGAGCCGGTGGTGGACGAGATCACGCCATTCCTCGCAGGGCGGCAGCGCGCGACGATGGACGCCTTGCAGCGTTACTTGATCTCCGGCCGCGAAAAACTGCCCTGGCGGCCCGAGGAATTTCTCGCCACCAAGTGGCTCGAAGCGCTCGCGGCGGGCGGCGTGCTGTTCTTGATTCTGTGGCTCGCGGGCTGGGGAAAAATTGCCGTCTTGTTGGGCGTGGTCGTCGCGCTGGTCTACGGAGTGGTCATGCCGAAAACGGTGCGCGATCGCGCGAAGCGGCGGCTGGCCCGCATGCGCACCCGGCTGCCGTTCGCGGTGGACCTGATCGCGCTGACGATGGAAGCGGGCGGTGGGTTCCAGGAATGTCTGCAGACCGCTGTCGCCGAGAACGGCAAGAATCATCCGTTGACCGAGGAATTGGCGGAAGTCCTGCGACAGATTTCGTTGGGCCGCCCCCGTCACGAAGCCCTGACGGCCTTGCAAGAGCGGCTGCAAGACGACGACATCAACGAAATGGTGTTCGCGATCAACAAGGGCGAGGAGCTTGGCACGCCGCTGAGCGCCATCCTCCGCGACCAGGCCGACCAAATGCGGCTCAAGCGTTCGCAGCGCGGTGAAAAAGCCGCCGCCGAAGCCGAGGTGAATATCGTGTTTCCAGGCATGGTCGTGATGATCGCTTGTTTGTTGGTGGTGATCGCACCGATCGTGTTGCCGGCGATCCTCTCGCTGTTTTAGAAAAAGGGTGCGCATTTCATGTCTGCCAGCGTTCGCATCGAGTCCGGCATCGCCGCCGGCACGCGCTATTGGATCGATCGCCCGGTGTTGCGGATCGGCAGCGATCCGCAGTGCGAAATCTGCCTGCCGACCGCCGAACTTGCGCCGCATGCGGTGACGCTCGAGTACCGCGACGGAAACTACCGGGCGTACAACCGTGGAACCGCGCCCGTCTCCGTCGGCGCCGACCTCGTGAAGCCGGGCGCAAATGCGATTTGGCGCGCCGATCAGACCGTCCAATTGCCTGGTGACGTGCGGTTGGTGCTCGAAATTGACGGCGACCCGCGTCCGAGCGCGCGTCCGGAAACTCGCGGTGACGACGAATACATCGATGACTACGCGGACGAAACTCGGTCCGCACCGTTGGCGGGCGCGGGCGCGGCAGTTTCCGACGACGCGGCTGCCAAAAAACGGTCGAAGTCGCTCGTGCAAATGTCGATCATCGGCATCTGTGTGCTGTTTACGGCGGCCGCGCTGCTGATGCGCGGCGGCAGCGAGAAGGCTGCCGCGAACCGGCCCACCTTTGACGAGATCGTGCGGGCCTCGCTCTCGCAGGATGAAGCCACGCGGGTCGTGGTCCGCCGGCTGCAATATGCTCAGGCCGCGCTGGTGCGGGGAAACGACCGGCTCGCCCTCGAGCGGTTCGCCAAGTTGCGGGATCAACTCGTCGGAAACGACGACTCGCGGCCGGCCGAGGATCGGGCCGAGGCGGAGCGGATCCTGTCGTACGTCGAATATCGGCTGGGCCAACTGCAATGACGGCGGCCGGTCGGGCTGCATGCCCGGCGGTACGGCTAGTGCGAGTCGCACGGACGTGTAGCGTGTGCCATATCGTGTTTTCCAGACTAAGGCGGCGAAAAAACCGCTACAGTTACATGAAACGCGCTCTAGGCGGCCGGCGGTTCTGGCAGGCCCGCCGAGCGGGGAAAAAGCTCGATTTGGCTGGTAACACCCGGCAAACTCCTCGTAAGAGATGGTGAAGATCGCTTCCGCGACCCATCCGGCACCGCCGGAAAAACCATCCGTACGAAAGACTTTGCCATGAAATCCGCCATTTATTGCAGCGTGTTGACCCTCGTTTCGCTCTGGACGCTGACCGTTTTCGGCCAGGGCTCGTGCCACAACGACCAAGGCGGCGGATACCCAACCGACTCCGAGCCAGGTTATCCCTACGACCAAACCTCCCCCTACGGCCAGCCCGCTCCTTATGGCCAACCCTCCCCGTACGCTGCCGGCGGCTCGTTCTTTCCGACGCAGGCCCCCGCGGTCGCCACGCCCGCCGGCCCGACTTCCCGGATCACGCTGGTGTCCGCCAACTCGGCTGCCGAATCGCCGACGGCCTCGACCACTCCCTCCGCCAAGTTGACGGTCGTCGCGGATAGCGGCCCCGCCGGTGAGCCGCTGGCCATCGACTCGACGATCGCCGGCCTGGTCGGCAACTGGAAGGCAGTTGCCCGGCAGGGCGACGGCGAATTGACCACGGTCGAGTTGCACCTGGACAACCACGGCTGGGCCGAGCTGACCGTGCCCGGCAGCGACGGCAAGCCCTCGACGACCAAGAGCCGCGTGAATCTCGAAAACCAAGAATTGAAACTCACCGGTACCGACAAAGTAGTCTCGCTCGGCAAGCTGGTCGACTTCAACAGTCGCCAGATGGTGCTCGAGCGTGCCGAAGGCCAGGTGACGTTCGTCCGGCTGTAGGAAGTGCGAGGGGTCAGGGTTCGGGGTTCAGGGAAGACGGGCAACCGCAGATGGCGCGGATGGGATTCAGCTTCCAATCGAAGGGGCCAGGTTGCATGAGGGTGCGGGAGGCAGGGGTCAGGGGTCAGGGGAAGAAAATGACCAATGACCAAATCCCAATGACCAAATCCCAATGACCAAGTCGCAATGACCCGTGCTTAACGACTCTTCTCGATCGGCTCCGATTTTGGATTATTGGAACACCTTCGCGAAACACGATTCACCGTTCCAAAAATCACTTCTTCTGTCACACGTCCCTCCGCAAAGCGGCTGGAAAACTAGACGGATTTGCGCACCGCCTGTTCCAAAAATGCTCGAATTCGCGCCGCATGGGTAAAGTTCCAAAAATCCCTCTCCGGATTGGTATCCGGAAGAGGGCGCCCTCGTGCTCAAATGTCTTGGGTTTTTGATTGCGCAGGGGGAGCGCTCGCGGCCGGCCGCTTTTTTTCGCCCGAGCCTGGCAAACTCCATGATCTGGATCGCAAGTCCCGTAGACCATTGTTTTTCCTCTCCGCGGCGGTGCGAGCACGACGCGCAGCCGCCACCCGGTCATTTCACGATTCACCCTAGCGGAAAGGCTGGCCTAATTTCCACAACTATTTTTGGCCACTCTCTGAAGAGACTGCGGAAGTCGTTTGGCCACCAGGACTTACGAGTAGTGATTTTTTGTTCACTTAATGCGCAGGGGAGCAACTGAGCCTACCGACTGGTAGGGAGGATGAAGGCCGAGGGCGGTAGTGCCTTAGGATATCGGATTTCGGATTGGGGATTGCGGATTGGCAGCTTACGGCGAGATTGATTGCGTGCGGAAAATAGTGTCCCTGGTTTTCCGCACGGATCGGGCGACCCAGGCGATTGCGGATTGGGGATTTCGGATTCCGGATTGGGAAGCAAAGAATTCAGCCACGAAAAGGCACGAGGAGGCGCAACGATGGAACCGCTAAAGGATGCCAAGGGAAGGCCGAGGCCGCGGCGGTGGATTGATCGCGCAGTGCCACACGGCACCATTTAGTCGTTGGCTATCCTGTTCAGTTCATCAACTCGGGGAATCGGCTCGCGCAATGGCCTAGGCGTCGAGACAATTGTACAGGAACCCTATGGTACGGTTTAGCTGTTCTTTGGTGTTGTCGGGAAGCGAGATCTCGGGACCTGTCAATTCCGTACCGCCGGGCAGCTTGACGCCGACGTTGAGCTTCCGAATCACGCGCTGTCCGGAGAACGTGGCGATGACCTGGACGCGCATTACTGCTCCAGCCTTGCCCGAATTGTCCGCCGAAATCTTGGCAAAGGCCCAAAACTCTACAGCCTGCCCTGGGGTCTCACCGTCCGTCACGATAGGAACACATTTTCCGTTCTCGCTCAGAAGACAGGAGACGCTGCCGGTGACGGTCGCACTAGCATTGCGCGGGGTGCCGGTTTCGAAAGGACTGTAGAAGGGCCAGTAAAATCCCTTAGAAATCGCCGTGGCTTTGACCACATCGTCACGTTGGATCACCTCCAGCTCGAATCTCCATTCGTAGCGATTGGCGACGCAGAACACCCACGGCCAATAAGCGGAATGACCCTGGGCGGCAAGACTATAGCGCTTTCCGTCGGGGATGTCGTGGACTTCAAAATCGCTGGGATTGGATTTCACCAGTTCGAGCCGGCATTTTTTGTTCGATTTGGCCTCCGGCCTCGCGGCAGTTTCGGCGTCGCTGCCGTTTCGCGGCGAATGCCAGCGGCCGTTTTCCTCTTTGGGCCATCGGTACCTCGGCCGCGGACGCAAGCGGGGGGCGACGCTGACGAGCAGAAACGCCGCGTTAACAACCAGGATCGCGGTTGCCCTGGCGTCGGCCCGCTCGCGCAGAACCGCAACGGACGAGGCCGTGCTCCCAAGAAATAGTAGCCAAAACGCCCCCATCACGAACGTTATCACAGTATCGGACCAGCGCGTCGCCGCGACCAACAGCAACAGGGCAAAGATGAAAAGGACAATGCTTCCGGAAAAGCAGAGCACCGAGACATCCGTGGCCAGCACGTC
>JANNTD010000535.1:0-3274 GCA_031403315.1 Planctomycetota bacterium | reverse complement strand
GATTCACATCGCAGAGCTTGAGTTTCATGACGATCTCGAGGGAACAATTCGCGATCAATTCTTAGCCGCGATCTGGGGGGCTACACGATTCTGTAAAATGAACTCGTCCATCGCCCCGCGAAACGCGCGGATGTGGTCGGGCGTGCTGCCGCAGCAAGCGCCCACGATATTCGCACCGGCCGCGAGCAGTGGCGCCACGTTCTGGACCATATCCTCGGGCGATTCGTCGTAGACGACTTTCATCTGGATGAGTTTGGGGAGCCCCGCGTTGGGCTGGGCCATCACCGGGAGATCGGTCACCGCGCGGTATCGCTGAACTGCTTCGCGGGCACGAATCATGTCCATGCCCGTGCCGCAATTGAGGGCGACGACGTCGGCGCCGAGTTGCTCCATCAATTTCGCAGCTTGTTCGGGATCGATGCCCATCATCGTGCGAAAGGTCGAGCCGTCGAGCGTCACGTCGTAGGCCATCGAACCGATCACGCAAGCTGCTCCGGCCTCTTTGGCGGCGCGGATGCCCAGAGTCAACTCTTCGAGCGAGGTTTGCGTTTCGATGATGATTGCGTCAGCGCCGGCGTCGACGAGGGCTCGGGTTTGTTCGTTGAAGGCGTCGCGGACTTGCTCTTCGGTGAAATCCCCATAGGGCTCCAACAAGCCACCAAAAGGGCCGATATCGCCGATGACGTAGCCCTCGCCGCCGCCAAAGGCTTCGCGTGCGATCGCGACGGCAGCCTGGTTGATCTCGACGACTTGATCGCGACTGCCGTGCCGATTGAGCATGATCCGAGAGCCGCCGAAGGTGTTCGTCAGGATGCAGTCGGAGCCGGCTTCGGCGTAGCGGCGCTGAATGGCGAGCACTTTGTTGGGATGCGTGAGATTCCAGGCCTCGCCGCAGCCGCCTTGTTCTAGTCCGGCGAACATGAGCTGCGTGCCCATGGCGCCGTCGCCCAAGAGGGGCCGATCCTTGAGTGCTTCGAGCAAAGTCTGCTTCATTGCGACTCCGTTGGCCCGTTCGCAGAAGTCGAGTGAAGCCGTTCTTGTTGAACGAGTGCGTAGTGAATCGTCTCGAGCGCCAGCCGCCACTTGTGCATCCGGTCGCCGAGCTCGCAGTAGCAGCCGGCCGCGCTGTTCGCGGCGTTCCACGTCAGCACGCTGTTGAGCGGCTCGCCCATGAGCGGCTTTTCGCGGTCGATCGAAGACATCAGCTGTGACGGACTCTCCAGGTACCGGCACATCGACGTGTAACCCTCGTCGCCCGGGGTCGGCCGGCAAGCGAGAGCACAGATGACGTAGCCGTCCTCGCGCGGACCGAGCGTGACATGGTAGTCGAACAACAGGGGTCGTCCCAGATTGCTGCAGGTGGTGCCTTCGTAGCGAAATAGTGCGTCGATTGTGCCATTCTCGCGGCGGGTTAGCGAAAGTCGGTTCGCGGCCCAGTGGGCGAGCGCTTTGGCGTGTACTGAATAGCGCGCGTCGCGCTCGAGCACCAGGGCTTCGGGCAGTAGCTGCGACAGAATCTGCTTTGATTGCGCAATCTCATCGCGGCTAAAGCAGCGTGGCGCTCCGAGATACGGTGCCCGACGATACTGGCACGGCGAAAACGAACAGTTCTCGCAGGGATTCAGCTCGGTGAGTCGGCCGACGAGCTCGCGCTGCCGAGTCAAACCGAACACCGCGAGCAGCGACTTCTTCGGCCGCAACATGCCGGAGTCGAGTACTTCCAGCTCGCCGTGCAGTTGATGGTCGCCATTCTGGCGGATCAGGTCGAGTAGCGCCGACTGTTGGGTGATATCCCACTCGGGGTAGCCGGGGCTGTAGTGGGGCAGAATCGCCTGGTCACACGATTCGGCCCACGCACAAAGCTCCGCGCCTTTCATCGTGATCAAGTGTTCGACGACCGCCGAACCATACACTTCCAAAAAGAAGTATTCGTCGGGCTTCTCCTCCAGCCACAACTTCTGTGCTTCGCGCTCCAGCTCTCCACCAGCGCTCACGGCGACAAGCATCACCGATTCGGCTTCCGCCTGCTGGAGCATCGACTGCAATCGCTCGCTGACAAACGGCTGACCATCGATGCGGATCTGGCCGCTCGCGATCTCGAGGCTGTCCGCCTGGCGGGCGTAGACCCAGGGCCGGCCATGTTCGGCGTACCAGGTCTGGGCGGCCGACGCCAGCTCGCTCGCGCGATCCTCGAGCACCCATTCGCGTGGGTAGCCCAAGAGCCGGTTGTATTCTGTCGGCGCGACGTCGACGCAGGGCCGCGTGTAGGCGAACTCGATCATCCCGTCACCTCGAGCGCCCGTTCGACGGATTTGAACTGGCAGCCTTCGACGAAGAAATCAAAGAATTGAGGATGCGTTTCGAGCCGGCAGTGTTCGACTCGTCGCACGAGCTGCTCGAGCTCTTGACGCTTGGTTTTCGAGAGCAGGGCGATACACGCGCCTTCGATCGCCGCGTTGCCGACCTTGACAATCTTCGAGTCGGCGAGCGCCGGAATGAGACCGATGCGGCGAGCGGCGTCGACGTTGATATGCCGACCGAAGCCGCCGGCCAGGTAAAACACGTCCACCTCGTCGAATTGCAGGCCGTAGTTGTTGAAGACGGTTTGCAGCCCTGCCATGTTCGCGCCCTTGGCCTGGGCGAGCTCGTTGACGTCGCTTTCCGAGAGGTAAATGTCGTGCTGGTGGTCGAGCGTGACGCGGTCGACGCCATCGTCAAAACGGCCCATCGAATTCATTTGCCCGGTGCGGAGAAGCTCGCTCATCAGCTCGACCAGACCAGATCCGCAGATTCCTTCGGGCGGTACATCGCCGATGACACCGAGGTGATACTCGCCCGTGCCATTGAGCGACACGGTTTCGATCGCACCGTCGAGGCCGGGCATGCCACAAGCGATGGCGCCGCCTTCAAACGCGGGGCCGGCCGGGCAGGAGGCTGCGAGAATCCGCCGCTTGTTTCCCATCACCAGCTCGGTGTTGGTGCCGATGTCCATGATCGCCACAATGCGGTCCTCGTTGGCGAGGTCGACAGCGAGCATGCAGGCCGCAGCGTCGGCCCCCAAGTGTCCGCTGATGATCGGAACGCCGTAGACGCGGGCGTTTGGGTGGATCGGCAGCAGACTTTTTCGCCCGCTTTGCGTGAGGCTCGTGGTCGAGCGCTTGCCGGCAGCCATTTCAATCTCGGTGATCGACTGGTAGGGCGACTGACCAATGGAGTACACACTTTGCCGGAAAAAAACGTCGCGCATCGTCGAATTGCCGACGACGACCACTTC
>JANNTD010000534.1:0-6550 GCA_031403315.1 Planctomycetota bacterium | reverse complement strand
GGCGAATCTCGCGGACGGCGCCGAGCACCGCCTGGAAATTGGCGAACTGGGCTTCGATCGTGGCGTCCTGCCGGGCCTTGTCGGGCGTGGGCCAGGGAGCAACACAGATGCTTTCAGCTGAAGTAGCGAGCCGGGTCGTCCGCGACCCCGAGGTTTGGGCTTCCGATCGGGGCGGAGGACCGCCCGGCTCGCTCAGACCTCGTTGTGGTGCCACTTGGGCAAGTAGCTGCCACACCTCCTCCGTCAAAAACGGAATCATCGGATGCAGGAGCCGCAAGAGTGTATCGAGCGCATGGGCCAGCACACGCTGGGCAACTTGCTTGTCACGTGGTCGCGTGTCACCGAGAAGCGAATTCGAGTCTAGGAGAGACTCGTCCACGTGGGCGAAGCGGGCCTTCGTCATCTCGACGTAGAAGCTACAGAACTCGTTCCAGGCGAAGTCGTAGAGCGTGCGGGCCGCGTCGGCGTAGCGATATTTTTCCAGGTAATCGGTCACTTGTTGCGTCACCGTCGACAAACGCGACAGGAGCCAGCGATCTTCGATCAAGAGGTCCTGGTCGGCGACCGCCCCCGGCGTGAAGCCTTCGAGGTTAATGAGCGAGAACCGCGAGGCGTTCCAGAGCTTGTTGCAGAAATTGCGGCCGAGCTCGAACCGCTCACTGACCACCGCGCCGCGCGCGAGCGCCTTGTCCTCCAGCTTCTCCGCCCACTGCGTGCTGAACGGCTGTTTGCACTTTTCGCATTCGATCCGCGGCAGTTGCCGGTTCTTCTTCGTCTGCGGAAACTGAGCGCCGCAGTGCGGGCACTCGAAGTCGACCGGCAGCTTCACGTCTTGTGTGTCGGTCGTGAGATACGCCAGGCCGAACCGCAGAGCGTCGGCCCCAAATTTTTCGATGACATCGAGCGGATCGACGCCGTTGCCCTTCGACTTCGACATCGTTTCGCCGTAGCCGTCGAGAATTTTGGGCGTGATGTAGACCTCGTGAAACGGCACCTCGCCCATGATGTAGAGCCCGGCCAACACCATTCGCCCGACCCAGAGTGTGATGATGTCGCGCGAGGTGATCAGCGTCGTCGTCGGGTAAAACGTCTTCAACTCCGGCGTCTGGTCCGGCCAGCCGAGTGTCGAGTGCGGCCAGAGGGCACTGGAGAACCAGGTGTCGAGGACATCGTCGCTTCGCCACCACATTGGAATCTGCCTCGCAACTCCTCCGTGATCGTCAAGCTCTGCTTCGAAGTCCTTTTCGTATTTCTCTAAGACACCGTCGGAAAGCGAAGCCACATAAACGCGCGCATAGGGCATCGATGGGTCGGAGACTTGAATTGTATTCTTGTGGCGAACATTGTCGTTCTGCCCATGTAGCGAATTGCGAACGATGTAGAAATCGAGCGATCCGTTCCTGTAGTTCGGGTCGTTTACGAGTTCATTCCACACCACATTTAGTTCTTGTCCAAAGTCGCAGTCGCGCATCCAAACCGGAATCCGGTGTCCCCACCACAATTGCCGACCAATCGGCCAATCGCGCTTCTCCCCAAGCCAGTCGAGATAACCCTTGGCGTATCGTTCGGGCGTGATCTTCACGCGGCCGTCGCGCACCGCATCCATCGCCGTCTGCGCGAGCTCATCCATCTTCACAAACCACTGGTCGGCCAGGTATGGTTCGATCGGCGTCTTTGAACGGTCGGAATGGGCGAGGTCGATTTCGCGGTCTTCGCGGTCGGTCTCGGGGTTGTAGAGGCCGGCGGCTTCCATATCGGCGACGACGGCCTCGCGGGCCTTGGTGTGCATTTTGAGGCCGCGGTATATTTCCGGCACGCTGTCGTTCAAGAGGCCTTCGACCGTCATGATGTTCGTGAGGCCGATCTCCGGGTGCCGCTGCCAGACTTCGTAGTCGTTCGCGTCGTGGGCGGGAGTGATCTTCACGCAGCCGCTGCCGAGCTCGGGCTTGGCCCATTCGTCGGCAATGAGCGGGATTTCGCGATTGGCGAGGGGGAGCATCAACTTTCGGCCGGCCTTTGCCATGTCACGCAATTTGACGAGCAGCGGGAGGACCGCCTGGCGGCGGCCGCCAATGGCGTCGATTTGCTTTTGGATTTCGTCGCGTTCCTTTGCTGGGGCTGCGGCGAGTCTTTCCTTGAGCTCCACTTCCGCGCGGTCGAGTGCCTTGGCCGGATCGGGGTGCACCGCCACCGCCGTGTCGCCGAGCATCGTTTCGGGGCGCGTGGTGGCGATCGTGACGAACTCGGGTTCGCCTGGCATCGGGTTAATGACGGGGTACTTGAAATGCCAGAAGTGCCCCTTCGTCGCCTCGTGGAAGACTTCATCGTCGCTCACGGCCGTCTGCAGAAACGTATCCCAATTCACCAGCCGCTTGCCGCGATAGATCTTGCCGTCCTGGAACAGTTTGAAGAACCACTCGCGGACCGCGCGGGAATTGTGCTCATTGAACGTGAATTGCGTCCGTTCCCAATCACAGCTGCAGCCGAGCTGTTTCAATTGGCCGAGGATGCGGGCCTCGTACTGCTCCTTCCATTTCCAAATGCGGTCGATGAGCCCCTCGCGGCCGAGATCGTGCCGCGTTTTCTTTTCTTCCTCGAACAGTCGGCGCTCGACGACTGCTTGCGTGGCGATGCCGGCGTGGTCGGTGCCCGGCATCCAGAGCGTGTTGAACCCCTGCATCCGCTTTTGCCGGATGAGGATGTCCTGCAGAGTCTCGTTGAGCGCGTGGCCGAGGTGGAGGGCACCGGTCACGTTCGGCGGCGGGATGACGATCGTGAAGGGCGGCTTTAGCTTACCGTCTGCGTCCTTCGCGCCGACTTGCGCATGGAAATAGCCGCGGCGTTCCCACTCGGGATACCACTTGGCTTGGGCGGCGGCGTGATCGTATTGGGAGGGGAGACTCTTGAAGTCCATTTCGTGTGGGGAGTTAGCTAAACCGCAAGCGGTGGTGGATAGATTGATAGTGGAAATTCGGCGTGGCCGCCGACGCTAAGGGCAATTATTTCTGCTCGTCCTTGAACAGCTTGTACTCGATGCTATCTACGAGTGCATCCCAGCTCGCGGTGATCACGTTTTCGTGGACGCCGACGGTGCCCCAGGTGTGGCCTGCTTCGTCCCGGCTTTCGATCACCACGCGGACGGCCGCCGCGGTGCCGGCATCGGAATTGATCACCCGCACTTTGTAGTCGACCAATTGCACGTCGGCGAGGTTCGGGAAGTGACCATTTAGCGCTTTTCGCAGCGCGGCGTCCAGAGCATTCACGGGGCCGTCGCCCTCGGCCACTTCGTGCCGCGCTTCGCCACCGACCCGCAGCTTCACCGCCGCTTCGGTGATCGTGCGGCCCTCCTGATTGGTCTCGACGTTGACGCGGTAGTGGAGCAGTTCAAAATGCGGCTGGAACGTGCCGGCCGCTCGCTGCACCAACAGGTCGAACGACGCCTCGGCCGCCTCGAACTGGTAGCCGCGGTTCTCCTTCTCGACGACTTCGCGGAGCACTTTTTCCATCAGCGGGCCGTCGTTCTGGAGGTTGTTCTTCGCGGTGAGGGCCACGATGTTCGACCGGCCGGAGAGCTCGCTCACGAGCACGCGGCGTTCATTGCCGACTTTCTCGGGCTCGATGTGCTCGTAACTCTTGGCGGCCCGGTTCACCGCGTGGACGTGCATCCCACCTTTGTGGGCGAACGCGCTCGGGCCGACGAAGGGCTGGTTGTTGCGAAAGTGCATGTTGGCGACTTCGTAGACGTAGCGCGAGAGCTCGGTCAAGTGATCGATGCGAGAGCTCGGTCAAGTGATCGATGCGACCGGTGAGCAGTTCGTAGCCCTGCTTCTTGAGCGCGAGATTCGCGGCGACGGAAACGAGATCGGCATTGCCACAGCGTTCGCCGAGTCCGTTGATCGTGCCCTGCACATGCACCGCGCCGGCGGCGACGGAGGCCAACGAATTGGCCACCGCCAGCTCGCAGTCGTTGTGCGTGTGGATGCCGAGCGGCACGTCGACCGCCGCGGCCGCTTCCTTGGTAAGTGCCGCTACTTCTTCGGGCATGCTGCCGCCGTTGGTATCGCACATCACGACGATCGACGCCCCGCCCTCGACCGCCGCGCGGATCGTCTGCTTCGCGTACTCGGGATTCGCCTTCCAGCCGTCGAAGAAGTGCTCGGCATCGTAGATCACGTCGCGGCCCGTCGACCGCAAGAACGCGATCGTCTCGCGGATCATGGCCAAGTTTTCTTCGAGCGACACGCGAAGCACTTCGGTCACGTGAAAGTCGTGGGTCTTTCCGACGATCGTGATCACGGGCGCCTGCGACGCGACGAGCGCCTGCATGCCGGGGTCATCAGCTGCTTTCACACCCTTGCGACGCGTCATGCCGAACGCGCAGGCCCGGCTGTATTTGAGCGGCTGCTCGGAGAGCTTCTGAAAAAACTCCGCGTCCTTCGGGTTCGAGAGCGGGTAGCCCCCCTCGACGAAATCGAAGCCCAATTCGTCGAGCCGGCGGGCGATGAGCAGCTTGTCCTGCAGCGAAAAGTTGACGCCCTCGCCCTGGGCCCCGTCGCGGAGCGTCGTGTCGTATAGCTGGATCTGGGTCATGCGTGCCTCGGCAAACGATTCATGGTGATTTATTGTGGTTCTTTGGGCAAGACGCTTTGCTGGCGAGCGCGGTTCAGATTCTCTCGGGCCTCGGCGAAATCGGGCTGCAATTCGAGCGTTTTTTCGAACGCCGCGACTGCCTCCGGCAGCCGATCGGCCGAGAACAACACCACGCCGAGATTGTTGCGAATCTTGTAGGCGTCGGGCTGTAGTCGCACGACCTCTTGCAGCTCGGCGATCGCTTCGTCGAGCCGGCCTGCCGCGGCCAGGGCGAGGCCCAGGTGGTAGCGACCCTCGACAAAGTCGGGTTTCGCGCGGATCCCCGCGCGATAGTGCTCGATGGCGTCTTGCGAGCTGCCCGTCGCCGCGAGCGCAGTGGCCAGGTTCATCTGCGCGACGTGGTTAAACGGTTGCAGCTCCACATTCTCCCGCCACAACGCAACCGGGTCGTGAAACGTCGCGATGCGGCGGGCGGTGCCAACGCTGTAGGCGAGACCCACAAGTACCGCGAGCGTGCCGACCGCCGCCAACGGCCAACCGGCTTGTGTGCGAGTCAAAGCGCGCTCGAACAACCAATAACTTCCGATAACCACCAAAGCTACCAGCGCTGCCAGCGGCAGATACATCCGGCGTTCGGCCGCGATCTCGGTGGCGATCGGCACCAGGTGCGTGGGGGCGAGGATCGCAAACACGCACAGCAGGAGCCAGCCCACCGACTGCCGCCGCCACAGCAGCACGAGCATGACGCCGGCAAGCGAGGCGACCGCTGCGACATACGGCCACGCCGTCCCAAAAGTTTCGAGCTGGGGCAGCGCGAAGTGGATCACCAGCGGCGCCGGCCAGACGGCGAGCGTCAAGTACATGATGAAGATTTGCGCTTGAGTACACCACCAGGCGACGAGCGATACTCCCAAACCAAAGCCGGCCGACTCGCTCCGCGGCGTGCCCATTTGCAGAGCCGCGATCATCAGCCAGCTCGCCGACAAGCCCAGATACAGCGGCCACGAGCGACGCGCGATCTCGCGGAATGAAGCGTTCACAAACGTCCGCTCAAACAACAGCAGGACAAGCGGAGCGGTGACCATCACTTCTTTCGAGGCCGCACCAGCCAGACACCCCAGCGTCGCCAACAGCAGCCACGCCATGCGCGCGGCGGGCGAGGCGGCAGTCCAATAGCGCAGGCTGGCATAGAGCGTGGCCAGGTAGCAGAATGCGACCATCAGCTCGGTCCGCTGCGTGACGTAGACCACGGCCTCGTTATTTAGCGGATGCAATGCCCAGAGTGCCGCGACGGCGAGTGCAAGCCACTTGGCAGCACGGTCGAACCGCTCGCCGAAGAACGGCTGTCGTAGCGTCCGCCACACGATGGCCCACAGGAGCAGCGCGCTCGACATGTGCAGCAGGACATTGACGGCGCGGTAGCCGCGCGGGTCGAACTGCCCGAAATGGAAGTTGGCGGCAAGTGACAGGTTCACCAGCGGACGCGCCGACATCGGATTTTCAATCAGCGGCTTGAGCGGCCCCGGATGCTGAGCGTCGCCGACGAGTGGCCAAAGCGCCGCGATCGAACGATTCTGAAGCACGCTGAGACTGTCGTCGAAGATGAACGGCGCGTCGAGCGAACGACAATAGACCAGCCACACGGCGGCTGCCAAAACGATCAACGCAAGCCGCGCCGGCAGCTCGCGCGGCGGCGGAGTCGAGGAATCACGCTGATTTTTCGACGTCGGCATTGTCGTCGGCATTGTCGGCGGCTTATTCATCGTTCGGACCAGTGGACGACGCTGGGGGCGAATCCGTGGATTGCGTCCGATAGTGCTCGAGAAACGTGTTGATTTGCTGTTCGAACGCGGTGTCACCACTGGCTTGGGCCAGCGCGAGCGCCTGCTCGGCCGTGGCGATCGCTTCGGCCGACCGCCCGAGACTCCCGTACGCGGCCATCAGGTTTCCCAGGGCCTGC
>JANNTD010000533.1:0-12529 GCA_031403315.1 Planctomycetota bacterium | reverse complement strand
GCCCACGGCATCGGCCTGGTCCACCGCGACATCAAGCCGGCCAACATCTTTTGCGCCTATCGCGGCGGCATCTTCGACGTTGCCAAACTGCTCGATTTCGGCCTGGCGAAAAAGACGTTCGAAACCGCCGACGGCAATCCGCATCTGACGGTCGAGGGCACGATCACCGGCTCGCCGCTGTTCATGTCCCCCGAGCAGGCCAGCGGCGACGACCACGTCGACGCCCGCAGCGACATCTATTCGCTCGGCGCGGTGATTTACTACATGCTCACGGGCCGGCCGCCGTTCGAGTTCGACAACCCTGTGAAAGTGATGATCGCCCACGCATCGCAAGAAGTGGTAGCGCCGCGGGAGCACAACGCCGCGATTCCGCCTGAGTTGGAAGAGATCGTGCTGCGGTGCCTCGAAAAGGATCCCGACCACCGCTACCAGGACGTGGCGACGCTGCAGCGGGCGCTCCGCGAATTGGTGCTCGATGATCCCTGGTCGAGCGACCGCGCCCACGAGTGGTGGAACTGCAATGGCTGCCCCGATCGAAAGAAGCTTGCGGCGGAACTGGTCGAAGCGGCGGCGGTCTAGGACGATTTCTTATTCTTAGCCGCGTCGCTTGCGACGCGCGAATCTCTCACACCACAAAGGCGTTGGCATGACGCATTGTTCCCCCGGCTTTCAACGAATGCAAATCGCACTCCGAGCAGTCGTCGTGTTACTCACGGTGCTGGTCGTCGCCCATTTCGCCGCTGCCGGCGAGCGCTGGACGCCGGCGGAGGCCATTGCCTGGTACGACGCTCAACCCTGGCTCGTCGGTTGCAACTTTCTGCCCAGCACGGCGATCAACCAGCTCGAAATGTGGCAAGCCGAGACGTTTGATCCCGAGACGATCGACCGCGAGCTGGGTTGGGCCGAGTCGATTGGCTTCAACACCGTGCGCGTGTTCCTACACGAGATTCCCTGGCGCGACGACCGCGACGGATTCATTCAACGCGTCGACAGGTTTCTCGAAATCGCGGCGAAGCACAAGATTCGTCCGCTGTTCGTATTCTTCGATGGCGTGTGGGATCCCGATCCACAGAGCGGACTGCAGCGCCGGCCGCGCACCGGTGTCCACAACAGCGGCTGGGTGCAGAGTCCGGGCCGGGTCGTGCTCGCCGACCCCGCACAGCAAGACGCACTCAAACCCTATGTGGAAGATGTGCTTCGGCGATACGGCCAGGATGACCGCGTGCTGGCCTGGGATTTGTTCAACGAACCAGACAACGACAACGGCGGCAGCTACGGTCCGCTGGAGTTGCGGAACAAAGAAGAGGTCGCCGCGCGGCTGGTGCGAAAGTCTTTTGAATGGGCCCGCGCCGTCGAACCGAAGCAGCCCCTCACCGTGGGCGTCTGGCGGCTCGACCATTGGGACAAGCTCGACGAACTCAAACCGGTGCATCGCGCGGCGCTCGAGCTGAGCGACGTGATTTCGTTCCACGACTATGGCAAGACCGACAACACCCAGCGGCGAATCGACGAGCTGAAGACGTATGGGCGGCCGCTCTTATGCACCGAGTTCATGGCCCGCGGCAATGGCAGCACCTTTGAGGATGCCCTTCCGCTCTTCAAGAGAGAGCGAGTCGCCGCCTATTGTTGGGGGCTGGTCGACGGCAAGTCGCAGACGAAGTATCCCTGGTCGACGTGGCAGACGCCGATCCTCGGCGAGCCCGATCCCTGGCACCACGACGATTTCCACCCCGATGGCACGCCCTATCGCGCGGACGAAGTGCGTGTAATCCGCGAATTGACCGGGCGATAGGGGGCCGACGGGCCGCTTTTCCTCGAACCCCGTCCACGACTAAAATAGTGGGTTAGGCTTGAGGGCGGGAACCGAGCCGCGCGAACCGGTATTCCTGCTTCGCCGTCCGTCCAAAGCCGGTCGGCTGGTTCTTCGGTGACTCCATTGGGCTTTTGAGCCTGACGTTAGGCTATATGACGACGAAACCTCGCACAATCTTCGAAAAGATCTGGGATCAGCACGTGGTGCTCGATGAGCCTGGGCGGCAGACGATTTTGTACATCGATCTGCACCTGGTCCACGAAGTGACCAGTCCACAGGCATTCGAGAGTTTGCGCCTCGCCGGACGAAAAGTGCGGCGGCCGGAGCGGACGCTCTCGACCGTCGACCACAACGTGCCGACGACCGACCGCAGCCTGCCGATTCTTGATGTAATCTCGAAGCAGCAAATTGACACGCTTCGAGCGAACTGCAAAGAATTCGGCATTACGCTCTACGACATCGACGACATCCGCCAGGGGATTGTCCACGTGATCGGCCCCGAGCAGGGCTACACCCAGCCGGGCATGACGATCGTTTGCGGCGACAGCCACACGTCGACGCACGGCGCCTTTGGGGCGCTGGCGTTCGGCATCGGCACGAGCGAAGTCGAACACGTGCTGGCGACGCAAACGCTGCTGCAGTCGCGGCCCAAGACGCTCGAGCTCCGCGTCGACGGGAAACTCGGGCCGGGCGTCACGGCGAAGGACGTGATCCTGTACCTCATCGGCCAGATCTCCACGAGCGGCGGCGTCGGCTATTGCGTCGAGTACACCGGCGAAGTCATTCGTAGCCTCTCGATGGAGAACCGGATGACGATCTGCAACATGTCGATCGAGGGCGGCGCGCGGGCCGGGCTGATCGCGCCGGATGAGACGACGTACGAGTATCTCCGCGGCCGGCCGCAGGTGGCCCAGGGTGCCGATTACGACAAAGCCGTTGCCCGATGGCGGTCGCTGCCGACCGATCCGGGTGCTAAATACGACAAGTCGCTTGTGTTCGCGGCAGCCGACATCGCGCCGCAAGTAAGTTGGGGCACCAACCCCGGTCAAGTCGCACCAGTCACCGGCCGAGTGCCCAAGCCGGCTGACTTCTCCGATCCGAACGATCAGAAAACGGCCACCAGCGCGCGGGCCTACATGGGTCTCGCCGGTGGCGAACCGATTACCGATCTCAAGCTCGACCGCGTCTTCATCGGCTCATGTACCAACGCGCGGATCGAAGACCTGCGGGCGGCAGCCGCCGTCGTCAATGGCCACAAAGTCGCCGGCCACGTGAATGCGATGGTCGTGCCGGGTAGCGGCCTCGTGAAGCAGCAAGCCGAGAAGGAAGGTCTCGACCGCGTGTTCAAAGACGCCGGTTTTGAATGGCGCGAGGCTGGCTGCAGCATGTGCCTCGCCATGAATCCCGACAAACTTGAGCCGGGCGAGCGCTGCGCGTCGACCTCGAACCGCAACTTCGAAGGCCGCCAGGGCCGCGGCGGCCGCACCCACCTGGTCTCGCCCGCGATGGCCGCGGCGGCGGCGTGTGCGGGACATTTTGTCGACATCCGAGAATGGTCATAGCAAGAACTGAGAACATGAAACCATTTACTAAACATACCGGCAAAGTCGTGGCCATGGATCGGGCCAACGTCGACACCGATCAGATCATCCCGAAGCAGTTCCTCAAACGGATCGAACGGACGGGCTTCGGTGAGTTTCTGTTTTGGGATTGGGCGCGAGACCTCGATGGTTCGGTGAATCCCGACTTTGATCTCAACCGGCCCGAGGCGCAGGGCGCGAGCGTGCTTCTGGTGCGGCAGAATTTTGGTTGCGGATCGAGCCGCGAGCATGCTCCGTGGGCACTCGAGGATTGGGGCTTTCGCGTAATCGTCGCTCCCAGCTACGCCGACATCTTCTACAACAACTGTTTCAAGAATGGCATGCTGCCGATCCAACTCAGCGAGGAGCAAGTCGACGAGTTGTTCCTGCGGGCCGGCGCACATCCGGGCTATAAGCTGACGGCTGACCTCGAGACCCGCACGCTTTCGGACGAACACGGCCTCTCGATTCCGTTCGAGGTTGAGGAATTCCGCCGACACTGCCTGCTCAATGGACTCGACGACATCGGCCTCACTCTGGTACACATCGACAGAATTGCCGAGTTCGAGCGGGCGCACGGGATCGCCAGCTAAACCGCAAGCGGAACACAAATGTTTCTCGCAGAGACGCAGAGACGCAGAGGATCAACTCAATTTCTTCTCCGCGTCTCTGCGCCTCTGCGAGAGAGTTCGCGGATCATTTTAGCGTTGTGTATTGCTTGCTCTGTGAATGCGGCCCATGCCGAAACGGCGTCGGTTGACACCGTGCTCAAGGACCTGCACCGGCCGTGTGGCGTTGCGGTGCGGCCGGGCGGAACGGCGGCTCGGTACGAGGTGTTTGTCGCCGAAAGCGGCGCGGGCCGAGTCTTGCGTTGGTCGAATCTCGTGCCAAAGCAAGCCGTCGACGTGGTAACCGGTTTCAAGACGCAGGCTGCCGCCGATCCGTTGCATCAAACAGGGCCGCTCGCGCTGTGGTTTCTTGATCCGGGGCTGCTCGTTGTCGGAACGACGCGCGACAGCGGCGGCGATTTCGTGCGGGCCTACGAATTGCCCGATGACGAGAAGGTGCTGGCCGCGGAAACGACGAGCGAATCGACTTCGACAAGCGACCGATTGGGTGGAACGACCTGCTCCGCGATGACGCGC
This sequence comes from Planctomycetota bacterium, assembly GCA_031403315.1. GTDB lineage: Bacteria > Planctomycetota > Planctomycetia > Pirellulales > Lacipirellulaceae > DASYDU01. The sequence goes on along the minus strand of JANNTD010000533.1, from coordinate 7,991 downwards.
GCGCGGGCGAACGAATTCGTGCCCGACATGCTCGTGCTGGTAATTCGCGATGCCGACGGCCACGCTCGATTGATGAAGGCCCGCGTGCAAGCGGGGATCGTGGGTGCGCCGCAACCGTTTGGGCCGAAGGAGGACACGGAATCGCCGCGCGCGGTAACGATCAGCAACTCGGGTCGCATCGTCGTCGGCTACGCGGGCGGTCGCCTTGCGTTTTACAATCCCAGCGACGGCAAAGTCGAGTTGGCGCTTGCGACCAAACTCAAGCAGCTTGTCGGCCTTGCGTACAGTCCGATCACCGACAGCTTGTATGCGGCCGATTTCGCCGGCGGCGTTCATCGCATCGACGACGCGAGCGAGCCGGGCCACCCAACCTGCCGGACCGTCAAGGTCGCCGACGTAGGCAAGCCAACGGCGCTCGCTTTCGCCCCGGATGGCGCGCTCTACGTCGTCACCTATGGCAGCGGCGACGACAATGGCACGCTCGAAGTAGTCACCGGCGATCTGTAATTGTCTTTCTGACCCCCGAACTCTGACCTCCCCATGTCCCGCCGCGAAAAGATCGAAGCCATGCTCGCCGATGAACCAGGCGACACGTTCCTCCGCTACAGCCTGGCGATGGAGCTCGACAAAGAGGGCGACCACGCGGGGAGTCTGGTGAAATTCACGGAGCTCACCCGGGACCAACCGCCTTATGTGCCGGCGTTCTTCATGGCCGGGCAGCAGCTCGCGCGGCTCGCCCGCATGTCCGAGGCCCGTGAATTCTTACGCATCGGGATCGAAGCAGCCCGCACTCAAGGCGACGCCCACGCCGCCGGCGAGATGAGCGAATTCCTAGCCTCGCTCGGTCACGCCGACTGAGCGACGGGGCGCGTTACGCGAATTCTTTACCGAATCTGGCGCCGCCAAACGTCGAGTCTCATTTCGAGGGACTTTCTTGCCGCGCGGCGAATGGCAGTTGTTTTCGCGGCTGGGTATCCTGTATTCTGCTCGCTTCGGTTGTCTCCTCCGCACTTTAAGGTGGTGTTCGTGGCTGAGCTTGTCGACGCAAGCGATGGCCGAGTCTTAGGTCGGCGATATTAGGACCTTATTATGGACGATGAATCAAACGCCTCGCACGAGTTCGAGCGCGAGCCAGTGCCCCAGCGTGCCCAGCTCGGTTTCAAGAGCTTCGTCGGCATGTATGCCGGCGAGCATACGGCCGGCACCGAGTTGATGCTCGGCCCGTTGTTTGTCGCCGCGGGCGTCAGTGCCTTCGATCTCTTGGTGGGACTCTTGGCCGGCAACGTCCTCGCTGTGCTCAGTTGGATGTTCCTCACGGCGCCGATCGCAACCAGCGCGCGGCTCACGCTCTATTACCAGCTCGAGCGAATCTGCGGCCGCAACCTCGTCACGCTCTATAATCTCGCCAACGGCGTCATGTTCTGCTTCCTGGCCGGCGCGATGATCACCGTTTCGGCTACCGCCGTGGGCGTATTGATCAAATTCCCCATGCCAAGCCTTACCGACTATTATCCCAACAGCATCGGATGGGTCTTGGCCTCGTTGGTGGTCGGGTTGCTCACGGCCATTGTCGCAGTCTTCGGCTATGCCTTCGTTGCCCGCGTCGCCAACATCGCCGCGCCTTGGATGACGCTCGTGTTCATCGCGTTTGGACTGATTGCCCTCCGCCAGTTCATCGCCGAAACCAACACCGAAATCCACTCCGCTGCCGATCTCTGGACCCTTGCCACCACACATATATGGAAGGGCGGCGACCCGCTCCCGGGTCAAGTGAAATTCACATTCTGGCACGTCATGTTTTTCGCCTGGTTCTGCAACATGGCCATGCACGTCGGCATGAGTGATCTGTCCGTGTTCCGTTTTGCCCGCCATAGTTGGTACGGCGTGGCCTCGGGCGCCGGCATGTTCCTCGGCCACTACGTAGCCTGGATCGCCGCTTCGGTCCTCTACGCCCTCCAATTACACCGAGACCCGGCGAACACGGATGTTCTCCCCGGCCCGCTCGCGTATAGCGCTTGCGGAATCGCCGGACTCATCTGCGTCGTGATCGCGGGCTGGACGACGGCCAACCCCACGATCTACCGCGCCGGCCTCGCCTTCCAGGCGATCGTGCCCAGCGTTTCGCGGGCAAAAGTCACTTTCTTCACAGGCCTCGTGGCAACCGTCGCCGGCATGTTCCCCGCCTTTGCCATGAAGCTGCTGAACTTCGTCGCCATCTACGGCCTGTTGCTTATGCCGATGGGGGCGGTAATCTTCGTCGATTTCTATCTGTTCCGCCGACTCGGCCTCCAATCGAACTACGCCGAGGTCAGCCGGACTCGATTCAACTGGGCTGCCGGACTGACCTGGTTCCTCACGCTGGCCGCCTGTTGGTGGTTCGTTAGCTACTACGGCAACGACAAGATCTTTTTTGTCGGCCTGCCAGCGTGGTTCCTCGCCGCCGTCCTGTACATCGTAATCAGTAGACTTTACCAAAGTAGGGGGCACGCATGAGACCGGTCTTGCAACTCATTTCGCTCGCAGCCTTGGCGGCTACGATCGCTCCGTCGATCCTGTTCCTCGCCGACCAGATCTCACTCGACCAAACAAAATGGTCGATGCTCGCTGCCACGCTGGTCTGGTTCGCCGTGACTCCCTTCTGGATGGGCCGACCCAAGATGGACGAAGATTTGGTGATTTGAATAATGCTCAGGTTGCCGCGACAACTTCCGACGGCGCAAAATCGGGCAGCGTTGACTCCTAGGATGGGTCGAGTATCACGAGACCCACTCGCAACGATCGATCACGCCCATGTGTCCAATTTACATTTCACGTCTTGCGATATGCCTGGTAGTGCTCATCGGTATCGCGCGCTCAGCTAGAGCCGAACATCCCGCCGACTTTGTTGTTGGCGAATTGATCACCCTCAACGACAACGGCGCCTGGTCCTGGTTCATGGACGAGCGGGCGATTGTGGCCGACGGTAAGTTAATTGTCGGTTCGGTGCGGGCGGTCAAAGACTTTCGTGCTGGTCGCGACGATCCGAATTGGGGGAACGTCGAGGTTTCAGTGTTGGACTTGGCTCGCCACAAAGCAGAGCATGTAGTGCTGGCGGAGCACTTCGAGCAGGACGATCACGACAATCCCGCGTTGCTCGAACTTGCCGACGGCCGAATTCTCGCGGTCTACACGCGCCATGCTGTCGAACGGATTGTGTTTTATCGTATTTCCGAGCCGCACAATGCGCTCGCCTGGGGACCGGTTCACGAAGTCGTCACACCCGGCGAGGACAGTCCACCCTACACAGGCAGCAACGTTACCTACTCAAACCTGTTCCAATTGAAGTCGGGCCGCATCTACAACTTCTACCGTGGCTTCGACTACGACCCCAACTACATGTTTTCCGACGATTCCGGCAAGTCGTGGCGGCTCGGTGGCCGGCTGGTCGAGGGGAGGGATGGTTATGGGCCGTACACCAAATACGTCTCCGACGGTGATCAGACGATTCACTTTGTCGCGACGGAGGACCATCCGCGCGCATTTGACAACAGCCTCTACCATTCCTTCATTCGCGGCGGACAAGTTTACGGCTCGGACGGCACGCCGATCGGTCCTTTAAGTGAGAAGACCGAGTCGACGATCACTGCCTGGGACCTTACTAATGTTTTCCCGGGCGACCCCGACAACGCAGCTTGGATGGTCGATCTGGAGCTAGACTCCCAAAAGCGGCCGTGCGTGATATTTTCGGTGCAGAGAGACGGCCGCGGCCTCGGTCGTGGCGAGGGCGGCTTCGATCATCGGTTTTATTATGCGCGCTGGGACGGGACGGCCTGGCAAACGCATGAGATCGCCTACGCCGGGGCGCGGCTCTACAGCGGCGAGGACGACTACACAGGTCTGGCGGCGATCGACCCGCAGAACACGAACATCATCTACATCTCGACCGACGCCGACCCCAAAACGGGCCAACCACTCGTGAGCTCAGGCGACGGCAAGCGGCACCACGAGCTATTTCGCGGCGAGGCGACCGACGACGGCGCGACCTGGATCTGGACGCCGATCACCGCCAATTCGACGATGGACAACTTGCGACCCATCGTGCCCAAGTGGGACGACCCGCGGACGGCGCTCGTCTGGATGCGCGGCAACTATCGCAACAATCACGGCGAGTGGACGACGGCAGTGGTCGCGACCATCATGCCGGCAATGAAATAATTACCGCGCTAGCGACTCACATCGGTCTGAGACGTTGATTCAAAGCTGCTTCAGCTTGACGTTCTTGTACCACACGTCGTGCCCGTGGTCTTGCAGGCCGATGTAGCCGCGGCGGGGGAAGTCTTTGATGGCTTTGCCGGTGAACTTGTGCGGTGTGCCGTCGGTCCGCAGGCCAGGCTTGTCGTAGTCGTCGCAATTGATCGTGCTGACTTCTTCGCCGTTGACCTTCACGCTGACCGTCGGACCTTCGCAGCGGATCTCGAGCGAGTTCCATTCTCCGCCCCCTTTGACCACGTCCTTCGTGGGCGCAACCAAATCGTAGATTGCCCCAAAATCCTGCAGGCCGGGCAAGTTACCGTCGTAGACCTGCACTTCCAGTGCCGTGTTGATCGGGTCGGCCAGGTCGCCGGTCCGGACGAACACGCCCGAATTGCACTCGGCTGGGCTCATTTTCACGTCGCACTTGAGCACGAAGTCGCCGAACGGCTGGTCGTACACCAGCAAGTAGCCGCCCGTTTTGTAAACGTTGATCGCACCCTCTTCGATCTTTGCCGCCACCGGCTTGCCGTCGTTGTTCTTCCAACCGCCCAGGTCGCGGCCATTGAAGAGCAGCACCCAGCCGTCGGCCTGCTCTTCCGCGGAAAGCTCGTTGTCGGCCGCGCTCGCGTTACTGACCAACACGATCGCGGTCAGCAAGCAGGTCTGCGCGCAAAGACGCCAAGGAGCAAAGGTCGCAAAGGAAAGACAAGTATTTGATTTCATGGATAATATCCTTCTTGTAGAGTTCTTCTTTGCGTCCTTTGCCCCTTTGCGTCTTGGCGCGCATCCGAAGCTTGCGGACAGTTGGCTAGTGGCGCTTCGTGCCGCAGGCGCTGGCCACGGCGCAGGAGGTACACGATTCGCAGCCGCCTTGCCCTTTGGCCTCTTCCGTGCCGCAGCCGGGGCCGCAGCCTTCGATGAGGGTTTCGGTGAACTTGCGGAATTGGACTTTGGTCTCGTAGGCCTCCGCCAGCCGGCCGGTGTAATCTTCGATCGCCGTCGGCACCTCGCCGAGGAAATAGAAGAACAAGCCCTGGCCGTCGAACAGGTGCTCCACGTCCACCAGCACCGCCGACAATTTGTGTTCGGTCAAGAGAGCCGCACATGCTTCGTACGCTTCGTGGCGATGTTTTTCGAGCCGAGCTTCGAGCAGGTCGTCTTCGACCGTCATGCCGCGGAGGATGTCGCCGTCGGCAAACGCGCGGCCATCGTCGCTGTCGTCGGGCTCGGTCAGCACGCTGCCGATCTCGAGACCGCGCCGCGTCCGGACGATCACGCGATTGTGACGCGGATAGCGAACGGCGTCGACCGCCGCAAAGCGACCGACCTGGCCCATGGCTCCCACGCGAACTAAGTGATACCGCGACATACGAGGAATGGATTCAGGATTCGGGATGCAGGATTCAGGGTGAAGGAAAATGCGGCTCGCTACTCAATTCTGTCATTCTGACGGTTGCCGTGCGGTGTGCCAAGCGAAAATCGCCACATCCGGGCACCCACCTAACCGACGCAAGCCGTTTTCCCCCTTGCGTTTCGCAGCACAAAAATCGGATACTGGTGGCGAATCGACAAATTTGCTGACAAAGGGCTGCTGTGCGATGAATTCACCGATGATGGCCGACGTTCTGGGCACCACCACTACTACCGACTGGCATGCGCTAGCGGATCGTGTCTTGGCCGGCGAGGCCATCACCACGGCCGAAGCGCTCGCCGTGTTGGAGTGTCCCGACGACGAATTGCTCGACCTGCTGGCAGCCGCGTACCGCGTCCGACGCCGCTGGTTCGGCAACCAGGTGCAGCTTTACTTCTTGATGAACGCCAAGAGCGGCCTCTGCCCGGAAGATTGCGGATACTGTTCGCAGTCGAAAGTCTCTGAGGCCGAGATTCCGCGCTACAACCTCTTGAGCCGCGACAAGCTGCTCGAAGGCGCCCGCATCGCCGCCGAGCGACAGGCCCGCACCTATTGCATCGTGATCTCGGCCCGCGGGCCGAACGAGCGCGAGATGGCCGCCGTCACGTCGATCGTGCCGGAGATCAAGCAGCGATACAACCTCAAGATCTGTGCCTGCCTGGGGCTACTCACGCCCGAACAGGCACAACAATTGAAGGATTGCGGCGTCGACCGCGTCAACCACAACCTTAACACCGGCGAGAGCTACTACGGCGACGTCTGCAGCACGCACACCTACCGCGACCGCGTCGACACGCTGCACGCCGTCCGCGACGCCGGACTTGAGATGTGCTCCGGCGGCATCATCGGCATGGGCGAACGGCGCGAAGACGTCGTCGAGATGGCGATCGCGCTACGGGACCTGGGTGTACAGTCGATCCCCGTGAACTTTCTGATCCCGATCGCTGGGACGCCGCTCGGTCACAAGCACGACCTCAATCCGCGCTATTGTTTGAAAGTGCTCGCCATGTTTCGGCTGGTGAACCCCGACCGCGAGCTGCGGATCGCCGGCGGCCGCGAAGTGCACCTCGGCTCGATGCAAGCGCTGGGCCTCTACGCCGCGAACTCGATCTTCGTGGGCGACTACCTCACCACCAAGGGCCAGCCCGCCGACGCGGATTACCAAATGATCCGCGACCTTGGTTTCGAGATCGTCCGCAATCCGGAAGCGACCGCTTTGCACTGATGCGGGCGAGTTTGGCTAATATCACTCATGGAATTGATCTGCTAGAATTCAACTATGGCTGCAACACATGTCACTGCCGCTGTCGTTAATCCGGCCGACCCAGATCGTCGCTGGGAGGGGTTGTTCCTCGTCGATACGGGCGCGATCGACTGCATGGCGCCAGGCAATAAGCTCCGAAACATTGGCATGGAGCCAAGTGGAAAACGAGTCTACGAGTTGGCGAATGGTACGGAAATTGTCATGGAAGTGGCCGTTGCGCGCGTCGAGTTTATGGGCGAGTTCGTTGGCGCTACGATTATCTTTGGCCCCGACGATGTGGAGCCCATTCTGGGCGTCACCGCGTTGGAATCGGTCGGCATCGAGGTCGACCCACAGAACCAGCGGTTGAAGCGGCTGCCAGCGGTGCGACTAAAGTAGCATGCGGTCGCTGCTCAGGCCCCTTCTCTTGCCGCCGCATGCTGTGCAGTTTAACCAACCCGCAAACTTTCCGCGAATCGGTTAAATCTACGCAACCGGCACTGCCGATATCCACCGACAGCAGAAATCCTGAGCGGGCGTCTGTCCCTGCGCGTTGAAGTCGAATCGCGCGGGTTCGCCCCCGACGGCCGTTCACCCCCGATGGCAAGGACGCGATCATGACTCGTCGATGGTTGGTTTCGTGCGGCGCATTGTTGATGGGCACGTCGTTGGCAACTGCGGCCGTGGGTCAAGCGCCGTCGTCGCTCGCCGATCGGATCAAGCAGCTCCGTCGCGATTGGACGGAAGACGACGAACAGCCTGAGCCCACGCCGGCCGACCAGTACACGCCGATTGCGCCGCCGCGCGCGGGCACCGCGCAGCGTGCAACGCCGCCGGCCGGCCAAGGCGGTCTGCCGCAGATCGAGCCGCGGTCGCTCATGCCGAGCAATCTCTTCGGTCGCTCCGATGATCGGGTCAACTCGGGCGGCAATCAAACGAGCGCCAAGCAGGCACCGCCGGCGCGCCGACTATCATCGCCAAACGCCGTGACCAACAAACCGATCGTGCGGAAATCGCCGACAACCGCGGGCAATGCGTCGGCCTCACCAATATATTCCACCGCGCGGCGCTCGACGCCGCCGCGCCCGCTTGTCGACGTGAACC
>JANNTD010000532.1:0-22273 GCA_031403315.1 Planctomycetota bacterium | reverse complement strand
TTGAGGAAGCGGCAGAACGTGTCGTCGCGGAGTTGCCGCGAGATGTTCTCGAGCGCCCGCAAGTGGTCGCCCGGCCGATCCGGCGGCGAGATCAAGAGGAACAACAGGTGGACTTTCTCGCCGTCGAGGCTGTCGAAGTCGACCCCCTCGTCGCTAATCGCCACGGTGCCGACCAGCTTGTCGACGGCCGGGTGCTTCGTATGCGGCACAGCGACGCCACGGCCGATGCCGGTGCTGCCGAGCTCCTCACGTTTGAGGATCGCCGCGACGATGCTCTCGAAATCCTGTTCTTTGATCTTGCCGGCTTCCACGAGCGCTTTGCCCATGGCGCGAATCACGGTTTCCTTTTCGTCCGCTTCCAAGTGCGTGCGCACCGCTTCCTTGCAAATAAAATCAGAAAACTTCATCGTCTCTCATGCCTCGTCAATTGCGTAGATTTGTATTCGATCGCGCCGGGGACGGTTGTCGACTGTCGCGACGCGGTGTGATGTTTCTCGCGGGGCAAGCCCCGCCGCTAAATTCGTCGGGCTCAGTCGCCGTCGTTGGCGGGTGCCGCGTCCACGCGTCGGGCGTCCGGCTGGCGGTGCCGCTCTTGGACCTTTTCCTTGTATTTGCGGAGCTGTTGCTCCAGCCGGTGGAGCACGGCGTCGATGGCAGCCATCAAATTGTCCGACTCCGCGTGAGCCGCAAAATCGTGCTTATGTTCGGCGGACAGCTTGGCATCCACGCGCGGGGAGTTCGAGTCCTTGAGGTCGATCGTCAATTCGATGGCAGTGATCCGGTCGAAAATCCGCAAGAGTTTCTCGGCCTTGGCTGAGATATTCTGCTGCGACGCTTCGCTCAAATGACCATGCCGCGTAGAGATCTTGACCTGCACCGATTGCGTCTCCCCAGTAGCTCTTCGAACGTTCAGCGGCAGCCAGACTGATCGAGACCATCCCGGCGGTCCGCGGCCAAGCTAGTGATTTTAGCCTTTACGGCCCGCGTGTACAAACGGGGTTTCTGGGCGGAAGAACGCCCGATTTCGGCCTCCACGGACGTAGGATGGACAATCCTACGATCGCTTACGGCAACACTGGCGAAACTTCGCCTGTTTTCAGCCGCTGCCGCCAGAGGCGGATGCCGCGGGCACGCTCGGTTGGCGCACCCGCCGGATTGGGCATCAGCCGCATGCCGGTGATCTCGCTCATGTCTTGCACCGCCAGCACGCGGTAGTCGAGGCTGTCGTCCTCCATCCAATCGACGAGCTGCGAGGCGAGGCCGCCGCGAAATTCCTCCGGCGTGCCAATCTGCTGGGCATCGTAGCCGCAGAGCATCTGGTAGAGGTCGTTCGCGGCCTCTTTGCCGCGCTGGTCGTCGAGCGTCTGATGGATTTTCTCAGCCGATTCGGGACCCAGTGACATCGCCGACCGCAGGGTATCGATGTGCGTCTTCCAGGAGGACTTTTGATCCGAGTCGCGGAGCGCTTCGACAAACGGCACGAACAGCCCGACATACACGCTGCTGCGGGCGACGAGCGACTTCACTTCGCGGCGATTGCTGCTTTGATACAACTCGAGCAGTTGCTCCTCCGCGGGACGGGACGGATCGAGCGTCTGTTCAACCTTGGGTGCGCCGAACAATTGCTCGCTGCGCTGCTCAACCGGCTCCTGGTCGATCCAATCGGGGAACGTCACGTCGGCCGACACCGTCGACGGCGCGCCGCCTTCGATCTTCCATTGGCCGGGGGCGGGAATGTTTCGGCTTCCGGACGCATCGTTCCAGACCACGTCGCCGTCACGGACATAGAGCGCCGCGACGATCGGCGAAGGCGACTTGCGCGGATCCTGGCCCGGCAGGTATTTTGGCACCACGTCGACCGCTAGCGTCGCATTGCGGCCGAGGCGGACGTCGGCCGTCTCGCCACCGATCGTCAATTTCAAACCGCTTTCGTCGTTCGACGTATTGACCAGAACCAACTTGCCGTAGCCTACGTCGATGGCGGGTTCGTTGGAACCGGCCGCAGCGGGACCGAGCGTGATGAGCGTGCCGCCGGCGAGCTTCAAGTGGAGGCCCGAAGCGAGCGAGAGTTTCGGATAGAACGCAGGGAGCGCGAGCAGTCGGTCGCCAGGCTGGAGCGTGGCGCGGGGCGTCATGCGGAACCAGGCTCCGGCCTGCGGATCGAATCGCAGCAGGACATTTTGGCCGTCGAGGTAGGTGCCCAATTCGGCTGGCTCGGCGGGAGTGGCGGCGACGGCTTCGGTGTCGGTCGCCGGGCCGCCGGCCGCAGCAATGTCAATGACCGGTGGCGCTGCGCCGCCATCCGGCACAACCTCAGTCGTCGACGCCGCAACTTCGGCCGCGGGCGGAGCAGAGTTCGTATTCTCCGGCGGAGTCGGCGTTGCGCTGGCGAGTTCGGTCGGAGTTGGCGCGTTATTCGCCGTCGTGCCTGGCCTCGCGGGCGACGCGGTGGGTGTATTGTCAGTTGCGTAACGATCGTCGGGCTCGGCGAGAGATGCATCATAGCCATATGCGGATTCGTCGACGGCGACGACCGGCGGTTGAGCCTCGGTTTCGGTCGCGGTCACGGTCGCTGAGTCTTGTGACGCTGGGTCTTGTGACAGAGTAGACGGCGTCGAGCTACCCAGCGCAGGCAGTTGCATGCGCGGAGGTGCCGTGGCGATCGGCGGCGCGGCTGCCGTGCTCTCCGGCGAATTTTCCGTCGTCGCCGCGGGCGATTCCATTTTCGGCTCGATCGTCGGCTGGGCGTCGCTCGCCAGGCTGTTGCTGGGTGCGAACGCAACTTGTTTCGTGCCGCCGAACCAGCCGCTCATGCTCGTGTAGACCAACCACGACATCGCGAGCAGGAGCACGGCCGCGCACGCGGCGAGCAGCGTGCCGTGGCGAGTCCAAGCGGACGCACGCAGGTAATCGGGAATCGCGTCGGAGTAAGACTGGGCTGCGGGAGCAATGCTGGCGGGCGGAAAGACGCTGGGCGGCGGCGTGACGGCGGCGTAGTTGTGGACCTCGGCCGGAGCGACATGCGCCGGCTCGATGCGGACGTGCTTGCGACGCTCGGCCTCGGCGGGAATCGAATACATCCGCTGTCGCGCGGCGGGATCGACCTCGGCAGGCTCGCCGAGCACCATCGTCAAGACATGGTGGGCCGATGCCACTTCGGCCAGATGCACGTCGGACTCGAGACAAATGCGTTCGAAGTCGGCGACGCTATCCGGCGGCAGGACGTTGTCGAGATACTCGGCCACGGTGTTGGGGTCGAGGCCAATGCCCGTGCCGACGACCTGCGGGGCGCTCAGCCTCAATCGGCGCATGGTGTCTTTCGTGCGATGGATCAAGTCGTGGGCGAACTCGCTCGACTCGACCTTCTTGGCGAGCTCCTCGCGGTCGGACGGCTCAAGAATCTCGTCCATGTAGGCCAGCAGTGTTCGCAAAGTCAATCGCATCGCAGGAGTCCTTCTGAGAAATCGGCCGCGCGGGCGGCGGCCCGTGTATCGGCAACTACTTTACCAACGTATTAGTGGCGCAAACCGGGCCGATCCGTGCAAGAAAACGTTATTGCGGGGTGCAAATTCCCACCAAATGCCTTGAACCACCCCAAGAGTGGCATTCCTTGTTGCCTGGATTCACTCGCTGCCGCCGCGGGATTCGTCGCAAGCGGCTTCAGATTGCTGCTGGGAAGCGGCCCAATCGACGATCACATGCCAAACACATGCCAAACTTGGTCCGCGCTCGTCTGGCGTACTTCCGCCAATTCATTGCAGTCGAACCGACTTTGTGGAAGATTGCTGGGGATTGATCTTGTCATGGTGGTGTCCGATGGGCGTCGCTGCGAAGGTAGCAGTCTTTGGCATTCTTTCATTAGCGATCATCGCTCCGTGTTGTATTTTTATTCGTAGCCACGGCGATTTGATGTGTCGGTACCTTGCTGTTCGCGGCGCGACAAATCGGATTGGGCAAATTGAAATTGACCGCTGTTGACCGTGCTCGTGGACGAGTGCGTTTGCAGATAGAGTTGATCGTCGATGTGGGTGCATGAGCCAAGGGATTGGCGCTGTTCGGCACGGTTGTGTCCGTGCGTTAGCTGAACGGTCCGACTCGCCCACAAGTCGGATGAGAATGGGGCACCTTGCGGCGCGTATTGCTTGCTGCCGGTCGGCGCGCCGTCGGGGTAGTCATTGTCTTCTCTACAGATCTGCAGCCGTGACAGGAGTAAGTCTAATGCAACAGAAATCGAGATCTTTGGTCAGCAGATTGCGATTTGGCCCGCGCTTGGCGGGGCTAGCGTTTGCCGCAGCGATTCCCTTCATGATGGTCGGAACGGTTTGTGCGCAGCCGACAATCATCACGTTTCCCTGGGATTGGCATATCAGCGTGGCGCCAAATGTCGGTGTGCCGGGGGGAAATCCGATTCAAAGCGAGGTGCCCGTACCGATCTGGCTGTGGGGTACCGCGACGGTGCAATTCGGTCAGCCCACGAATATGGGCGGCTCGGGCCCGCCAACATTCGATCTTGGTCCCGGCGGTGGTCTCGGCGCGCCGATCCCAAATCCAGTGCCGCCGGGTGGCCCCTATGAAATCGAGATCGAGCTAGTTTCAATGGAGTTGCACTCGATGATGGACGTGCAATTCCCACAGAATCCGACTCCTGTTCCCGTCGCGATTCGCGAGTCGCCGTCTCGGCCGTCACTCGGCAGGATCAGCAACCTGCAAAACATTGGCGGTGGCATGGTCCAGCTCGATAGCTTCTTCGACATTTTTGTCGAGGTCGACCTGCCGGGCATGACCCTGCACAATGAGCAGCCGATGCATGCGGGCATGAGCTTTCAACCGAGCCCGCCGCCTGGCAATCCGATGGTGGGAGGTCCGCTGCCGGATATCGACATCCTCTGGGCACCGACGTGGATTTGGAACGTCTTCCCGCCCGGAACGGCTCCGCCTTGGGTCAGTTCCGATTTTCATCCGTGGGATTGGCCGGTTGAGATCCACGGCCACGTCACGGTGCCAGAACCAAGCACTCTGGGACTGTTATTCGTCTCGATGGTCATGACCGGGCTGGCCGGCACACGGCGGCGATCGCGCTAGACGAAGACGCAACACGGTTCACTTGAAAAATGGGTCCGAGCCGACTGCCGGCTCGGACCCATTTCGTTTTGTGAACCTCTTATCGCGATTCGTTCTACTGATTGGTCGACGAGATCGCCGAGCGGCCTGGCAATTGGGTCGGCCGGTGCTGTCCGCTCATTCGGCGGTCAGGCAGTTTGGCCGCAGCAGCCAGCGCGAATAGCGAGAGCAGCGCTTGGCCGGCCGCGACGACCATGGGATGTACGGCGGGCGGGCGAGCGAGCGAGGGTAACCAGTCGTGCGGCCGTTCCCAGCCGTCGACCGTACGTACCCATTCGGCAGCGTTGACAGCATGTACCAGGTCGGCGGAGCGTCCCTCAATTCGGCACGACAACAGGCCGACGCCCGAAAGCAGTAACACGATGCCCAGGATCGAGCGCATGGGAGGAGCGGACGGGCACGCGCGAATGCGACGGGCGCCGCCGAGGGGGTAGGAGATGAGAATCGGGGACGAGCGTAACGGTGGGGAGCGCGGCTTGGCGGCCGCACGTCTCGCGTCATCCGCAAGGTTGATGCCGCTTGGGCGGCTGAACGCGCGGCTCGGCAGAATCAGCGGGAAATTGCCGCGAAATCGCTGGCCGCGGCGGGGTCGATCCCGGTTCGATGTGGCCGAAATGCAACCTGGCAGGCGATATATTGTGGCTCAATCTCCACATGCTCAAGTGCCGCTGTTTGATTCGTCGAAAAAGCGCGACTGTGCCCTTCGTCCACTGTGCGGCAATCGTCCGCCCGCGATCTGTAACGGCGGTCGCCGGCAGAGTTTCCCCCAGCCGGTCGACCGGCCCGCACGGCCAAGTTTGCGCGGGCGAAATTCACAACCGTTTTCGCAAACGTGTGTGCGAGTTTCGGCAAAAAATCATTTGGGTCCTACGTAGTAGCCGAGTACAATTCAGTAGTGGGACGTACAGGCGCTCCCAGGCGACGCGAACGAGGGAAATCACGCGTGTCTCGCAACCGATTACAACTGCGACGGGCAATTGAAGAAGCCGAGGGTTATCTCGAGCTCGGCATGCGAGAAGATGCGCTCCAAGCGCTGTCGCGCCGCCACACGCTGGTCCACAGCAATGGCCGGGCCTGCTACCTGATGGGCGAAACGCTCCGCGAGCTGGCGCGCTACGACGAAGCCGTGTTCCCGCTCGAACGCAGCGCCGACCTGGTGCCAGACGACATTCACGTCTGGCTGGCGCTCGGCTGGTGCTACAAGCGGACCGGCAAGCTGGCCAAGGCGATCGAGGCCCTGGAGCACGCGGTCGAGGTCGATCCAGGCGAGGCGATCATCCACTACAACCTGGCGTGCTATTGGAGTCTGGCACGGAACCGCGTGCTAGCACTGCGGTATCTGTCGCACGCGATTGAGATGGACGCCAACTTCCGCGACATCGTTCTTCACGAACCCGACTTCCAGCCTCTCCGGCAAGATCCGGAGTTCAAGCAGCTCGCGGGTGTGGGCGTGCAAGGCATGTAGTCGTCGTCGCGGGCGATCGCGGCCGTAGGGTGGGTCGAGTTTCACGAGACCCACCATTTCGCTTCAATTACATTTTCGTCCGGCATTCAAAATGTTGGTGGGTCTCGCGGACTCGACCCACCCTACGCTTGCGCGCACAAAAAAACCTCGGCCGGCGTTTTGGTTCGCCGGCCGAGGTGAGTCTTTTGCTGATGCTAACTGGCGGGCAACCTTAGAGCAAGTGTCGCGTGACTGTAGCGGATTTTTCGTCGATTGAGACTGCAAAACGCGGAAAGCTGGCCGCCATACGTCCGTGCGACTCTCACTAGAAGTTGCACTCGATGCCGGCTTGCACGCCGTGGATGATGATCGACCCGTCGGCATTGATCCGGGCCGTGTCGGCCCAGTTGCTGTATTCGGGCTTGATCTGATCGGGAGCTAGCGCCACCCCGCTGATGCCAATTGCACGATAGGCGATTGTGCCGCGCCAGTTATTGGAAAACAGATACCCGCCGCCGATCCGCATTTCGCCCAAGAAGGCGACGTCGTTTTTGTCCGAGTTCACGGTCGCCTCGCGGCCGTCCTGTGTAAAGGTCACCGGCAGCCCCAGGCCGTTGTAGAGGCGCTGATCGTGGGTGATGTAGTTGTTGTACAGGCCGAAGTTCGTGTCCCAGAAGACATTCCAACGTGCAGCGACGCAGTAGTTCATGTTCGCACCGAGCTGGAGGCCAACGAGATTGTTCTCCATTTGAATGTCGTGGTACAGCTCGTTCGCACTGCTGTGGTCGAAGCCGTTGAACGGCCCGCTGCCATCGTCCCACTCGGTGCCGAATTCGAAGTCGTCGTCCATGCGGAAGTAGCGCACGCCGCACAAGCCGGTGAGCGTGAAGGCCGGGGCACAGCAGTCGTAATCGCAACCGCCCATGTAGAGCGGCAGCCGCAAGAAGTTGAGTTCCAAATTCTGGGCCCAGAAATTGGTCCGCACCCGCTGCGCGAGAACTGTCTCGGCACCCGGGCCGGTGATGGGGCTCTGGTAGTTGTAGTAATCGTTCACTGGCTGGGCGCCGCCGCCATCATCGTATTGCAGGCCGGCGTAGTTGATCATGCCGTAGTAGCGGAAGGTGCCCACCACGGGGCCATCGACGAACTGTTCCTGGACTTCGCGATCGATTCCCCAATAAGCGACTTCCCAGGCGTACATTTGCTGGCAGCACGGATTGCAGCCCGGTTCGCAGCCGCAGGCTTCTCCGTAGCCGCCGCAGCCGGAGTCGCCGTAGTCGCAGCTGTCGCCGACGCCAAAGGTGCAGCCCAAGCGGACTTCTATGCCTTCGCGCCAGTCGGGAACCAGGAAATTACAGTCGCTCTCGTTCTCGGTGTCGGCGGCGGCCGGAAAATACGGATTGGTCGGCGGGTCGACGCCGACCGTGTAGCGGCGATAGCCGGGTTGGGAGCGGGTCATGTACAGACCGTAGACACCGCCGAACCACTGCGAGCCGTCGTCGCAATCTTCCATGTAGCCGTCGACACCGCAGTCTTGGTAGCCGTTGGCACCGAGATTGCGGCCGGGGTCGCTGGCAAAGTAGCCATTCGTCGCATCGGTCGAGGGATAGGGCGACGTCGAGTTGTAGCCCTGAGCCGCGGGGTCGCCGCTCATCGCCGGATCGGGCGTGGGCAGGCTCTCAGATGGTTGCGGGGCCGCGCTTCCGGGAGTCGTGGTACCGGGCGTCACCGTGCTCGTCGGCTGCTTGGCGAAAGACGGATAGGTCGGGCGTGCGGCCGGCGGTTGATATTGTGGCGGCTGGTACTGCGGCGATTGGTACTGCGACTGGTACCGCGGTCGCGACTGTGGCGATTGTGTGGCCGGCGCGTAGGCGGGCTGCTGCGCGGGCGCGTACCCAGGGCGATCGGCCGTGCGAAAGTTGGTCGGTGGAGCGGCCGGCTGCGTGGTGGTCGGATAGACGGTCGGTTGCGTCGGCTGATAGGGCTGCACGCCATACGGAGCGACCGTCGAATACTGCGGTGCCGTCGCGTAGGGCCCGTACTGGCTTTGTCCGGCCGCGAACTGTCCGCCGAATGTTGCGATCGTCGCCGCCGCCGCGGTGAAACGCATCCACGCCAGATGAATCTTCATCTCGAATCTCCTTCTTCCCTGAAGGGCGCACACGGAGTGCAGAACCCAGTCGCTAGAGAACTCTCGGTTGGCAACAAGACCGTTGGAGCGCCTGCGGCGACGTCCTTGTCGCCACGACTCCCGTGCGCACGAAATCCGGCGCAACTGGGAGCGCTCCCCAGCCTTTCCAATCGACGGAGCGGCCAGACGCCGTCGCTAAAATCAGCACAATGTCGCAGCGATATTTGCCTGCCTGCAGCCGTGCGACCCGTAGGACGCACAGCCCTTTTGCTAGTTGCCGGAAGGCCCCAGGCGGCAAAGTTTGACTGACCGGGAAGAGTGGCGACGATGGCACGAGGATCCACGGGCAAACCAGCCCATCAAGCCGCGAGCGCTGGTCGTGGTGAAGGCATGCCAGCACGCACAATTGCTGCGCCAATGCGAAATGCTATTTGGTGAGTAGTTCGCTCTTGGTCATTATGGCCCAGCGGTTGGTCCGCAAGGTGTGTTCCGACTGTGCGGAAGAGCGCCCTCCAACGCCCGAGGAGCTGGATTTTCTTAAATGTAGCCCTCACGCTCCTTGGGAGGAAATCCATCTCGCGGAGCGAGATGGCTACACTCAAAAGCTCACCCACGGCCGTGGCTGCTCTAATTGCCGCGAGACCGGCTATCGTGGCCGCGTGGGCATCTTTGAACTCTTGATGGTCGACGATCCCGTTCGGAGCAAGATTCAGGATCGCTCGAACGCGTCGGAGATTCGCGACGTGGGACTTCATCGCGGAATGCAACTCTTACGCGATTGCGATAGCCCACCACTTTCGGACAGTAGATCTGGATAGCAATTGGCCCACTCTTGGCACGATGGCCGGGGCGTCACGCGGCGGCAACCGCGGCCGGAGCGGTGGCCGCGTCGAGCATCGCGCGGCCGGCGTAGTAAGCCAGGAGTTCGCCGCCCAGCGCGCGGTAGTCTTCGGCGCCGGGAGAGATTGGGGCGTAGTCAAAGATCGATTGGCCGAAGCTGGGGGCTTCGGCGAGGCGGATGTTGCGGCGAATGCGCGTTTCGAACAGGCGGACGTTGGCCCACGCGCGGCCGCCCTTGCGGGCCTCGCGGAAGAATTGTTCGACGTCGCCGGCCACTTCGGCAGCGAGCCGTGTGCCCGATTCGTACAGGCAGAGCACCACACCGGCGAGTTGCAGCCGGTCGTTGAGCCGCTCGTTCACCAGCCCGATCGTTTTGAGCAATTTGCTCAGGCCGTGTAGCGCCAAGAAGTGGGGCTGCAGCGGCAGGAATACATCGTCGACCGCCGAGAGGGCGTTGATCGTGAGGATGCCGAGCGACGGCGGACAGTCGATGAGCACGTAGTCGAATTCGTCGGCCGCTGCGACGAGCTTGTCGCGCAAGATCACTTCGCGGCCGACCACGCCGGCGAGTTCCACTTCGGCGGCGGCGAGGTCGATGTGTGATGCGGCGACGTATAGATTCTCTTCCGGGGTCGAGGACGACCCGGCTCGCTGCCAGAGGTCGGCGAGGCAGGCATCATCGGTGAGCAAGTCGTAGACGGTCGGCGTCTTTGCGGCCGGATCGAGGCCGAGGTGAAGCGAGGCGTGGGCCTGTGGGTCGATGTCGATCAGCCCGACGCGGAGCCCATCGCGCGCGAGCGCGGCCGAGAGATTCACAGCGGTCGTCGTTTTGCCGACGCCGCCTTTTTGGTTGATGATGGCGATACTGCGCATGGTTTGTGTACGTTAGCCTTTCCAGGCTGACAATTCGTCTTGAATGTCAGGCTGGAAAGCCTGACGTACCGGGGGGCGGATTATAGGGAACTCTCCGAGCGCGTCCAGACGACTGTTGCTGGCAATGCTACTGCTCGGGTTGGGCGTCGGCGGCCTCGTCTGCGAAGAACTTCTTCAAGCCGTCGGCGAAATCACCCGCCGTTGCAACGACGTGTTTCGCCGGCTCGGCTGCCGAGCCGTTGGAGACCCACTTGAAATCCGGCGAAAACATGACGACCGCCCGGGGCTCCGCACCCTCGCCTGCGGCAAAAACCAGAGAGTTAGACCAGTTGGTGTCGGGCGAACCGCTCGCGGTCCAGTTGTAGCGGGCGTCTTCCAATAGCGCGTTGCGGAGATGGGTCAGCCCTTTTGCACTGGATATGTCACGAGGCACATCGGCTTCATCGCCGCCTGCGCCGTCGGCCGAAGGTGCGTCGGACCGCAGCGTCACATGCGGCGCGTCGCGGAGCAGCTCGGCGGCTTGCGGCCCCCAGAACTGGGCGGCGCGGCGGGTGGACGAATAGCGGAACCACCAGCTCGCCGCGGCGGCCGCGAGGCCAATGGCCAGCACGCCAAGGATTAGTCGTTTTCCGGATTTTTCGTTTGTGGGCGACTGGTTCGAAGACGTCGACATGGGGCCACCTTTTGGTTCGAGTTGGGCTGCATTATACTGACTGGACTGAAACGTGAGTATGTGAGTAGGTGGGTCAGTGAATAGGTAATTCACTGGCTTGCCGAGCCCCTACTCACGTATTAACTTACTCACCTACTCACTCACCTCCATGGCCGATAAATTTGATCCTTACCGCGAAGCGCTGATCGTCGAGACGGAAACCCGCTGGCCGGAAGAGTACGACGACTGGGAGCCGCGGGAACGGGCGCGCGTCGAATATCTGCTACACGAGAAGCCCGACCAGGCGTCGCAATTGGAGTACGTGCGGACGCACACGGGCTTCTGCCGGCGGATTGTCGTGACGCCGGAGGATATTCAGCGCGTGACGGCGTGAAAAAGGCCCTGCCGGTTCTACATAGACTTTCGATTTGTCATTGCAAATTTGTCAATTGTCATTGGCCATTTGGGAGATGACCAAATTTGAAATGACAAATGACCAATGACAAATCTACCTCCTATGCAAACAGTTCACGTTGACCTCGGGCCGCGGAGTTACGACATCGAGATCGGCGACGGCAATCTGCCGCGCGTCGCGCAATTCGTCGACGTCGAGCATGATGATGCGCATGCGGTGATCATCACCGATGCCAACGTCGATGACCTGTATGCCGAGCCGGTAGCGAGCGCGCTCGCGGAGCAAGGCTGCGAAGTTGATCTGCTGATCGTCGACGCCGGCGAGCAGAGCAAGTCGATCGACGTGGCGGTCGAGCTTTGGGAGCGGATGCTCGACGAAGGCACCGATCGCAAGTCGACCGTCGTCGCGGTGGGCGGCGGCGTGGTCGGCGACCTGGCCGGGTTCGTCGCGGCGACGTTTGCCCGCGGACTGGCCTTCGTGCAGGTGCCGACGACGCTCTTGGCGCAAGTCGATAGTTCGGTGGGCGGCAAGGTCGGCATCAATCTGCCCGGCGCAAAGAACATGGTTGGCTCGTTCTGGCAGCCGCGCGGTGTCTTGATCGACGTGAACGTGCTGCAGTCGCTCCCCGAACGCGAGTTCAGCGCCGGCATGGCCGAGGTGGTGAAGTATGGCGTGATCCAGGACGCCGAGTTCTTCGCCTATCTCGAGCGGCACATCGATGCGATCAACAGCCGCGACGCGGCCGTACTCACGCACATCGTCCAGCGCTGCTGCCGACTGAAGGCGGACGTCGTCGAAAAAGACGAGCGGGAAGAGACCGGCTTGCGGGCGATTCTCAACTACGGCCACACCTTCTGCCATGCCTTCGAGGCCGCGACCGGCTACGAAGAACTGTTGCACGGCGAGGGCGTGGCAATCGGCATGCTCTGCGCGTCGCGGCTCGCCGAGCGGCTGGGCCGCGTCGACGCCGCCTTCACGAAGCGGCAGCAGGATCTGCTCGAGTCATTTGGTCTGCCGACGGGCGTCCCCGAAGTGGCGCACGACGAGCTGATCGAACTGATGTACCACGACAAAAAGGTCGAGCGTGGCAAGCTGCGGTTCGTGCTGCCATCGCGGCTGGGACACGTCGAGGTCGTCCGCGACGTGTCGAGCGACGATATTCGCACGGCCTTGGGCGGCGGCGATTAATCCGGCCCGCCGAGGCACGCACCTTGCGTCTTTTTCTTTCGTTCGCGTTAGTACGACCAAACGGCGTCGATGGCAAACGTGTCTTCGTCGAGGCCGATGCCCGGCGCCCAGTCTTGCCGCCATTCCGGCCGGATCACCAGGTTGGCGAGTGCGTTGTAGTTCCAGCCGATCGTGAATTCGTTGAAGCTGATGCCGTCGGCCTTCCACCATTCGATCCGGCCGCCGAGCTTCGATTTCTCGCCAACCGAATAGAACAGATAGTTCACGGCGCCTATCGTGTCGAAGGCGCTGACGCCGGGATTGTCGGTCCGCAAGTTGTCGCTCTGGAAGACGTATTGCAAATCTTCGCTGAGGTCGGCCAGCAGCACGATGCTGTGGTTGTAGCTGTCGCTCGAGCCGCCGTCGCGCCAGCCGAAGTTGCCGGCGGTGCAGAGGTAGGTGAAGGTCATCGAATCGTTCAACTCGGAGGAAAAACCGCCGAGGAAGTTGCTGCCGCTATTGAGCTGATCGAAGCCGGTGTCCCAGCCGAGCGTCCAACCGCCGTAGAGCGTGAGGCCGTCGTAACCGGTGTAGGTGGCGAGCGCACCGGTGTGGGTGAAGGGCTCGCTGTTGAAAAACGTGTACGAATGGGTGTAGAAGAAGTTGCCGATGGCGGGAGCGACTTCATAGCCCATCGGCGTGAAAAAGTGGCCGACTTTCACCGCCAGGTCGTGGTAGGCGACCTCACCATATAGCTGCGGCATGGCGAAGCCGTATTGACTGTGGTCCCAGGAAGCGTCAAAGAAGCCGCGGTTGCGGATGCCCGCTTCAGGATTGCCGAACGATTGCATCTTCTGAGCATCGGTGCCGTAGATCGCGTCGATGCGACCGCCGAGGTCCCAGCCGCACGAACCGTCGACTGTTTTCTCGATGTACATCCATTGCTGGTTCAAGTTCACATTGTCCGGCACATCGTTGAACGATAACAGGTCGTTGTACGCTTGCGAGAGCGGCACGTTGTTGGTGGTGTAGCCCATTTCGGTCCAACCGCCGATGTTGTACGAGCTGCATTCCCAGCCGAGTTCGCCGTCGAGCGTGAAGTCCCCGGCGCAATCGCACCAACTGTCGTTGCCGCACTCGCAACTATTGCAAGAGTCGCAATTGCAGGAATCGCCGGAGCTATAGCTGCCCGCGTCGTCGGCATCTTCCGCTGGAGCCGCCGATTGTTCCATTTCCTTGCTCTCGTTCGCCGCGGCATTCGCGACGTCGTCCTCGCCGTCATCGTAGACGTAGGCGGACTGTCGAGCCTGGCTCGGCTGGACGCTGGCCGGTTGCACTGGCTGTGTCGCGACGGCGAAAGACGTGCCGCTGGCAAGGGCGGCAGCGGTCAGGTATGTGAGCGCTAGCTGACGCATGGCGCGAGTTCCAATCAGGTGGGAAAGACAGTGGAAAGTGGGCAGTAGGCGGAGCGGCAGGCCCGTTGGCCCGATCTCCGCCACAGGTCCTATCGTCCGCCGCTATATTTGGAACAAAGCGGAAAGTGGCGACCGGAACGGTCGCGCGCGCGGCAATTGGAAAGCTGTGAGGCTGCGTCGAGCTTGCGAGAGCGCATTGCTGACGGGGTTACGTCGACGTGCCCGGCGGCGGAAGCTTTCAGGATGAAATGGCCCGTGCTACCATGGGTGGAGACTGGGCCCCTATGTCGTCTCAACACGCACCGAACATGGTGAGAACCGAACCCACCGATGAACTCGTCGACGCCGTGCGATTAGCGCTCGTGTCGGGCGTGGGGCCGCGGCATCGGCAGGATTTGCTCGCGCAGTTTGGTTCGCCGGCGGCGGTGCTGGCGGCGGGTATCCATCAGTTGCAGGCGGTGAACGGCATCGGGCCCAAGATTGCGGCGCGGATTGCAGCAGCGCGGGATGAAATCGACGCCGAAGCCGAATTGGCCCTCGCTTACGAACACGGAATTGACGTGCTCACCGAGGCCGACAACGATTATCCGCGGACGCTCCGCCAGATTCACGACCCACCGGGCGTGTTGTTTCGTCGCGGCACCTTCATGCCGCAAGACGAATTGGCGATCGCCATCGTGGGTACGCGGCACGCCACGCGCTATGGGCTCATGCAGGCCGAACGGCTCGCGGGAAGTCTGGCCCGCGTCGGTTTTACGATCGTGAGCGGACTGGCGCGCGGGATCGACGCCGCCGCCCATCGCGGCGCGCTGGAAGCCGGCGGGCGGACGATTGCAGTGCTCGGCAGCGGTTTGTTGAACATATATCCGCCGGAGCACGAAGGGCTGGCTCGCGCTGTCGCGGCGAGCGGTTGCCTGATGAGCGAAGCCCCGCCGCGGATGGTCCCGCTCAGCGGCGCGTTTCCGCAACGCAACCGCATCATCAGCGGTATGACGGTCGGTACGATCGTCGTCGAGGCGGCGAACCGCTCGGGCGCACTCATCACCGCCCGCCACGCCTACGAACAAGGCCGCGAGGTGTTCGCCGTCCCGGGGCCGATCGACAGCCGGCTTTCGCAGGGCTGTCATGCGCTGATCAAAGACGGCGCCAAGCTCGTCGAGACGATCGACGACGTGCTCGCCGAACTCGGCCCGCTCGCCGAACACATCACGCGCGAAGATGGCAGCATCGTCGCGCAGCCGGCGGAACTGCTGCTGAACGAAATCGAGCAACAGGTGCTACAAGCGATCGACTGCCAGCCGATTTCGCTCGACGCCGTGGCGTCGGCGTGCGAACTGCCGATCCACCGCGTCCTCTCGACCGTGAGCGTGCTGGAAATGCGGCGGCTGGTCCGGCGCGTGAGCGGGACGCAAGTCGTGCGGGCCACCGCCGGCCCCGCCAAGCCGCGCTAGGCCGCCGCTTTGACCGCTTTTCTCTTAAAATAGGACACAATCCGTACATCGCCGTAACAAATCGGTAAGGTTGACTCTGTACCCTTTGCTATGTGGCCACAGTGGTTTTGGTTACTCTAAGCAAAAGGAGACGGATCATGTGTACGCGAAATCTAAGTTCCGCGATCGGCAGCATGCTCGTGCTGGTTGCCGTAACGATTGTCTTGGCGGCGGGGCCGGCGGCGGCCGCTTCGCCGAGCGAGTTGTTACAAAAAGCGATCTACACGGAAGAGACGGTCGGCGATCTCGACGAGGCGATGAAGCTCTACCAGCAAGTGATCGCCGAAGGAACGGCCAGTCAGGAGTCGGCGGCTCAGGCCCAATATCGGCTCGCGCTCTGCTATCAGAAGAAGGGCCGCGACGCCGACGCGAAGGCCGCCTTCGAGACGCTCATCGAGAACTATCCGAACGCCAAGGACCTCATCGCCCAAGCGCGCAAGCACCTGCCAAGCGCGCTCAAGCTGCTGCCCACCCCGTGGGTCCTCGGCGAACGGATGCAGCTCAACATGAAAATGCCCACCGGCCTCGACATCGGCACGATGATCTACATGGTCGACGGCGCAAAGCGGGATGGCAAAGACGTCACCCGCTGTTCGACCCGCGGACTGGTGACGATCAACAACGCTTCGAGCTATAGCTGGGTGCTCTGCGAACCGGAGAGCTTCAAGCCATACGACAGCTTCTGGAAGCACTCTCTGCTGGGCGAAGCGACGGCCAAGTACGCCGATACTTCAGTGACCATCAACGTCGCCGGGCGCAGTGATCCTTTTACGATCGACTTCACTCCGCCCGCGTTCGATAACGAGCAGGGCTTCGAACTGTTTCGCCGGCTGCCGCTCGAAGTTGGCTACAAGACATCGGTGACGATTGTCACGTCGCTCGGTGGCAACAAGCTGGGCTTGGGGCTCGAAGTGCCCGAGAAGGAAACACTCACCGTCCCCGCCGGCACTTTTGAATGCTACAAGCTCGTGCTCAACATCGGCCAAACGTTCTGGGTCTCCACCGACGAGCACCGCTACGTGGTGCGCTTCGCAGCGGGCGGAGTGACGGCCGACCTGGCCAAGGTCTGGCAGGCGGAGCCGGGCGCCGGGGAGAAAGTCAGCGGCGGCGACTTTTCGCTCACGCTTCCCGCCGGCTGGCTCGTCTATGAACCCAAGAGCAACGAGGAATCGCAGGAACGCGAACTCACCTTGCTCGATCCGAAAGCGGAAACCAGCAGCGAACTCGCCGTCGGGCCTGCGTCGACGCTCAACGAGTCGCAGCGCGCGTCGACCAAAGTCTGGACCGACTCGTTCGTCGACAAGATCAAGCAGCGGTACGCCGATTTCCAAGTCACGGACGCCGGTTTCGTCGAGACCAAAGTCGGCGGTCACGCGGCAACGCAGATCGTGGCCAATTTCAACGATGGCGGCAAGAAAATGCGGATGCTCGGCGTGGCCGTGATCGGCGACAAGTCGGCGGCGACCATGCGATTCACGGCGGAAGCCGATAAATTTGACGCGCTCCGCAAAGACTTCAACGCGATCGTCGAGAGCTTCACGCTGAATTAGTGGCCCGTTTTCCCTGAGACTCTGATGCGGCAGATGTTACAGCGATTCTTGCGGCTCGGCACAGGTCACGACTCTGCGTTGTGGCCTGTGCTGTTGCTACTGCTGGTGGTGCTGGTGCCGTCGGCCGGCGTCGTGTGGATGATGCGCGCCGCGATGGAGAACGAGCGGTTCGCCGTACGGCAGCGGCTCGCCGAAGCGTATCACGCCCAGCTCGAAATCGCTCGACGCCGGATCGACGAGCAATGGCGGGAAACTCTCGTCCGGCTCGACGCCCTCGCCGCCAAAGAATTACCGGCGCGCGCCTTTGCCGAATGCATTCGCGGCAGCACCGTCGATAGCGTTGTGCTTCTTGACGACAGCGGAAACGTGGCTTATCCCAATTCCGCTGCCGCCGACCCCGCCAGCACCGAGCTCGGCGACGATTGGCGAACCGCGGAACATCTGGAATTCACGGAGGACAATCCCGCGGATGCAGCGGAGGTCTACAAGAGCATTGCCACGCGAGCGACAAATGCAACGGTCGCCGCCCGTGCCCGGCAGGCGCAGGCCCGGGCACTCGTTCGCGCCGGCGATACACGCGGCGCGATTCGAGTGCTGCAATTCTTGAGCAAGGATGATGCGGCCTTTGATTCGCACGGCCGGTCATTGGCTGCCGATGCCGAGTTGCGGCTGCTTGAACTCTTACAGCGCGACTCGGCCGATTGGCATGAAGCTTCCGCGCGTCTTGCCGAGCGACTCAACGACTACAACCCACCACTCCCATCCGCGGACCAGCGCCGTTTCCTGATGCACGCGCTGCGAGCCCTCGATCCGACGATCAAACTCACGACATTTCAAGCGGAAAACCTGGCGGCCGAGTTCGTCGCGAATCCCATTGCAGCAGAGCCGCCGAACGAATTGCGTCCCACAAGGATCGCCGATGTGTTTCAGCTTCGCTCTCCATCGGGCCGCGTGATTGCGCTAGTCGAATCGGCGACGCTTGAGCAAGCCATTCGCGACGCCTTGGCAGAGCAGCCATTTCCTGAGGGCGTCGTGGTGGTCGCAAGGGGACCAGCTCAATCCGAAGGGGCGACGAATGATCTGGTAAGCGCGTCGCTTGCTCCGACGCTCCCTGGCTGGCGGCTAGCGCTGGGACTCGCCGACTCCGCCTCGTTCGACGCGGCCGCCAACGAACGGATGGCGTTCTTTCTCTGGACCGGTGTTGTCGTCGTGGCGATCACGGCGGCGCTCGCTCTGCTCGTAGCTCGAATGCTCCGCGAGCAATCGCGGCTGACGCGCTTGAAAAACGATCTCGTGGCCACGGTGTCGCACGAATTGAAAACGCCGCTCGCTTCGATCCGGCTGCTGGTCGACACACTTCTCGACGCCGACGGCTCGCCCGACGCTCCGTTCGGCGACCAGGTGCGGGCCCGCGAATACCTGGAAATGATCGCCAAAGAAAATATGCGCCTCAGTCGATTGATCGACAACTTTCTCACCTTCTCGCGGATGGAACGGGGCAAGCACCGCTTCGATTTCCAGCCGAACGACGCCGCCGCGATCGTCGACCAGGCGGTCGCCGCCGTGGCCGAACGCTTTGACGGCGACACGAATCAGTTGACCGTCCAAGTCGACCGCCCGCTCGCGCTCGAAGGCGACGCGGGCGCGCTGGTGACGGTCGTCGTCAACCTGCTCGACAACGCCTGGAAATACAGCGACGAGCCGAAGCAGGTCGCCGTCTCAGCGCGGCAAGCTGCCGACCGGATCGTGATCTCGGTGGCCGACAACGGCATCGGCCTGTCGCCCCGGGCCGCACAGCGGGTGTTCGACCGCTTCTACCAGGTCGATCAGCATCTCTCACGGTCGCACGGCGGCTGCGGCCTGGGATTGAGCATCGTGAAGTACATCGTCGAAGCGCACCGCGGCGAGGTCACCGTCGAGAGCCGCCTCGGCGCGGGGACGAAGTTCACGGTCTCGCTGCCGGCCATTGGAATGCCATGAGCCATCAATCGATCCAGATCATCGAAGACGACCCCGCCCTGCTCCGCGGCCTGACCGACAATTTCCGCGCGCAGGGCTACGAAGTGCGGACGGCGACGGACGGCAACGCAGGACTCGCCGCGGTGCTCGGCGAGCCGCCGGACCTGGTGCTGCTCGACATCATGCTGCCGAAGCTCAACGGCTACGAGATTTGCCGACAGGTTCGCGCGCGAAAGCTCGAACTGCCGATCATCATGCTCACCGCCAAGGGCCAGGAAGAAGAGATCATCCGCGGCCTCGAGCTCGGAGCCGACGACTACGTCACCAAGCCGTTCAGCATCCGCGAGCTACTCGCGCGAGTGAAAGCGCTCTTGCGGCGGCGAGGCGCAGGCGACGAAACGATCCACGCGATCGGCGACGCGTCGTTTGACCTCGTGTCGCACAAGCTCACCCGCGACGGCAAAGAAATTCCGCTCACCACCAAAGAATACCGCATGCTCGAGTATTTTGTCGCGCGGCCCAACCGGGCACTCGCCCGCAGCGATATCATCGACCACGTCTGGGGCCGATCGATCATCGTCACTTCTCGAAGCGTCGACCGATGCATCACGACGCTCCGCAGCAAGATCGAGCCGGACCCGCGCAAGCCGACGTTCATCCACACAATCCGCGACATCGGCTATCGCTTCGAGCTGCCCGAGTGACGCCGGACCCGGCGCCGCTCAATGGCGGTGAATTCGACGGGACGCAGTTTCTTCGCGTCTCGCCCGCGTCTGCCCCGACGCGGCCACGGTGAGATCACAATCAGAAATGTCAGCGATGGTGGAAGCTGCCCCGGCACCCACATAATTTAAGTGTAGATCGCCGCTGCAAATCAGGCGCGAATTATTCGCCGAGTTGTTCGAGCTCTTCCCAACGTGTATAAGCGGTTGCCAGCTGTTGATCAAAATCCTTCAGTTCGGTGGATTTTTCGGCAATCGCCTGCGATGGCTGCTGATAAAACTCGGGCCGGGCCATTTCTTCGTGGAGTTTGACGATCTCTGCGTCGAGCGTGGCAATCTTGGCCGGCAGCAATTCGAGCTCGCGCTTTTCGTTGTAGGTGCGACGACGCGTGGCCGGGGATGATATCTTGGCTGCGCCCGCTGAGTTCGCCTTGCCGAGGGTTACTTCTTGTTCGCACGCCGCCGCGACTGCTTCCGAACGCTGCCGCAGCCAATCGTCGTAGCCGCCGACGTATTCGCGGACCCCGCCCGGCTCGAACACGATCGTGCTCGTGACCACGTTGTTGAGAAACGCCCGGTCGTGGCTGACCATCAAGAGCGTGCCGTCGAACTGGACGAGTTGCTCTTCCAACAGTTCGAGCGTTTCGAGGTCGAGGTCGTTGGTAGGTTCGTCGAGGACGACGACGTTGGCCGGTTTCGAGAACAGCCGCGCCAGGAGCACGCGATTGCGTTCGCCCCCGGAGAGGAAGCGGATCTGCGTGCGGGCGCGCTCGGGCGTGAACAAAAAGTCTTGCAAGTAGCCCAAGATGTGCCGCGACTGGCCGTTGATCGAAAGCATCTCGGCCCCGCCGCCGACGTTGTCTTGCACGGTGGCATCTTCATTGAGCTGTTCGCGGAGTTGGTCGAAGTAGGCAATCTCGAGATTGGTGCCCAGGCGGACGCTGCCCGACTGCGGTTCGAGCTGGCCCAACAACAGCCGCAGCAGCGTCGTCTTGCCGGCGCCGTTTGGACCGATGAAGCCGATCTTGTCGCCGCGCATGATCGTGGTCGAAAAGTCGCGGACGATTCCGCGGTCGCCGTATGCGAACGAGATGCCTTCGACCTTGGCCACGAGCGCGCCGCTCCGCTGGCCCGCCTGGATGTCGAGCTTCGAGGTGCCGATCTTGTCGCGTCGTTCGCTCCGCTCGACCCGCAGTTGCTTGAGCGCCCGCACGCGGCCTTCGTTGCGGGTGCGGCGGGCTTTGATCCCTTGGCGAATCCAAACTTCTTCTTGAGCGAGTTTCTTGTCGAACAGCGCGTTCTGCTTTTCCTCGGCCGCCAGCGCCGCTTCCTTCCGCTGGAGAAACGTCTCGTAGTCGCACGACCAGTCGAACAACCGGCCGCGGTCGATCTCGAGGATCCGCGTGGCGAGCGTGCGCAGGAACGCGCGGTCGTGGGTGACGAACAGCAGCGTCGCGGGCCAGCGGCTCAAAAAGTCTTCGAGCCAGCCGATGGCGTCGATGTCGAGATGGTTCGTCGGCTCATCCAAGAGCAGCATGTCCGGCTCGGAGACGAGCGTCTGCGCCAACAGCACGCGCCGCTTCATGCCGGACGAAAGCTGGCTGACTTCGAGGTCGCCGGCCAGGTTCATCCGCCCCAGCAGCCGCTCGACCCGCTCCTCGGCCTGCCAGAGATGCGAATCGTCGCGGTCTTCGGGCGGCAAGCCATCGAGCACGACGTCGGTGACGCTGCCGCGCAAACCGTGCGGCACTTCCTGCGGCAGGAGCGCGACCTTGGCCCCCGCCGTCACCGTGCAGACTCCGTGATCCGGCAGCACCTGCCCGGAGAGAATCCGCATGAGCGTCGTCTTGCCGGAACCGTTCCGCCCCAACAGGCCGATCCGCTGCCCAGGCTCGATCGCACACGTCACACCGTCCAAGAGCGCCGGCCCGCGAAAGCCGATCGAAATATCGTTGAGCTGAATGAGGGCCATGGAGGGTGCCGATGCGTGCGGTGGGAATTCGGGCGGGGCTGTCAAAAAGGCGGGGCCATTATTCTAATGGAAACTTGGTCGGTGACATACTTGGATCGGCAAATGGAGAGTCCGCAATGACGGAGCAAGGCAAAATCAACCAGTTTCTCGCAGGCCAGCGGTTCGCCGTGGTCGGCGCGTCGGCCAACCGCGAGAAGTATGGCAACAAAGTGCTGCGGGTCTATCAGCAAAACAAACTCGACGTCGTGCCGGTGAATCCGGCGGGCGGCGAGATCGAAGGGCTCATCGCGTACCCCGACCTGCCGAGCGTCCCAGGCACCATCGACGGCGTCTCGATCATCACGCCGCCGAAGATCACGGACGGGGTCGTCGCCCAGGCACTCGGCCTCGGCATCAAGAACATCTGGATGCAACCCGGCGCGGAGAGCCCCGCCGCCGTCGAATTGGCGGAGCAAGCCGGTGCCAACGTGATCGCCGGCGGACCGTGTATCTTGGTCGCACTACGTTTTCACGAAGACGAGG
>JANNTD010000531.1:0-4768 GCA_031403315.1 Planctomycetota bacterium | reverse complement strand
GATCGCGGGCCAGGATCAGCTCGGCGTTGCGGACGCCCGCGTGCGCCCGCCGAAAGCCGATCGGCAGCGACAACTCCACGCCCAATTGCCATTCCTGGAAATTGCCGGTCGCCAGGTTGCCATAGGCGCTGTCGAATTGCCCTAGCCCACCGCTTTCGTTGCCCGTCAGATCGTCGCCGAAGCCGCGCCAGCGGTAACGGCCGATCGCGTCGAGCCGCGGCATGAGGAAGTTCTTGCTGGCGATCAGCTCCAGCTCGCGGCGGCGAATGTTCCATTTTTGACGGCGCAGTTCCGCACGCCGCACCGCCGACTCAGCAGCCGCCTGTTCCCAATCGAAATCCACCTTGGCCATGATCGGTTCGTCCGACGGTCGAACGAGCCGGCCATCGGTCGGCGACAGGCCCATCAGCACCCGCAGCCGCCGCTCCGCCACGAGCACTCCGCCCGTCGGACGAAACGTGCCGCCGCCGCTGCCGTTGCCGACCCGCGTGCCGTCGAGGATCTCCCCGCCGAGCGCGGTCTGCATTTCTTCCTGGAAGCGGAAATACTGCTCGCGGGCCTGGGCTTCGTTCGCCGCTTCGCCGCCCGTGCGACCCGTTTCATACAGCGCGTACACGCTCCGCCAGGTTTTGAGCGCTTCGTCGCGAGCCTTGATCTTGGCGTCCAAGTCGCGGTAGCCGTAATACAAATCCCAATACGAGTTCTCGAGGTTGCTCATCAGATCGCGGACCGCGATCTCGAAATCCACCAGCGCCACGTCGGTGTTGATCCGCGCCACCAGCACGCCGTTGTACACACCGGGCGTCGAGAACGGACCGGCGATGCGATTGAACTGCACGCCGGAACCCTGCAACAACGGTTGGCGGATTTCCGTCTCGACGTTCGCGTTCCACGCGCTCGGCAACAGATTGCCCGGCGCGTTGTTCCCGTCGTAGTCGATGTTGTGACGGACGCTGAGCTGCGAGCCGGTGGCCGACGTCTTGGTAATCGCCGTCTGGAACACGCTCGCGTCCTGGAATAGGATCCGGGTGCCGCCGCCGAAGAATTCGTTATTGAGCGCACGGTGGTTCTTTTCCCAGAACAGGCTCGATTGCCACTGGGCGTCGAAATCGCTCAGCGCCGCTTCCATGCCGAAGCGCGGGTCGGTCTCGGCGATCGCGGCGTCGTAAGTCGTCCGCGTCGCGTCCGGCGCTCGCACCACAGCGCCGCCGAGTTCGCGGAGCACCTGTGAATTCTGGAGCGCAATCTCGATCACTTCGGCCAGCGAGAGATTCCAATACTCCGGATTCTCCGCGTCCAACAGCGTCACCGGCGGCGGAGCGGCGAGCGAGGCGTCGCCGTTATTGAGTGTCGCGGGCGACTCGGCCGGATACTCGATCGACGTCGACAAGGTTTCGAAGTATTTGTCTGTCTCGCCCTTGAAGTTGCTGCGGTTGCCCCACTGGCAGCCCGTCGGCATAACCGTCGACGCGGCCAATACAACGACAATGATTTTTCGCAGGCGATTCATGCCATGTCTATACAGCGAACGGCTCGCCGCACGAGGGGCGATCACCGTGGCCGAACTTGTTGCGGTCACTCGGCGCATTACGCGTCGACAGACGAGATTCGCTTCTCCACGACGCGCAGCGGAGCGCGTTAATCGCGGATTGGGCAGATGAGGACGCGGAAATTACTCGCGACGGCAATACCTGCCTAGACCAGTTGGCCAGAGCCACTCCGCCGTCACTGCCAGCAAGCCAGCCAATTAGTGGGCGGGCTTGCCCGCCGGTTTCGCCGAGCAGGTTTCCCGCCGTCAAAATCGCCCCAATCGACAATCAAACCGCCTTCCCTCACATTCCAAACACCCGCCGACGCACCGATCAGGTTCGCCAACCGCCCAACTGGATATACTGAAAAATATGCCGACTCCTCTCTCCACCGCGAGTGCGGCCAGCGGCCCCGATGCCTGGCAAGAGCTGGAAGAAGTCCTCGCTAGCCTCGGCCAACTGGCCCGCTCGCCGATCGACCCCGAACAGTTTTACGAGCAAGTTCTCGTCGAGTGCGTTCGCGCGCTCTCGGCGGTGGGCGGCGCGGCTTGGTTGAGGGCATCCAATGGTGCGCTGCGGCCGGTGGCCCACGTCAATTGGCCAGGCACCAGAATCGCCGCCGACGTCGAAGCCCGTCGCGCGCATGAAGCACTGCTATCAAGTGTCGCCATGAGCGGCCACGCCGTCTCCAGCGACGCAGGTATCCTGATCGCCCCGGTGCAAATGCCCGTCAATAATCCGGCAACGGACGCAACGCTGACAACAGTCGCCATCCTCGAAATCACGCCCCGGGCCGACGCCAGCCCGGCCACCGTTCGAGGCTTCGAACAATTTCTCACGGCCGTCTGCGACCTCGCCGCCGAGTACCACGCTTTCCGCGAGCTCGCCCGGCTGCGACAAAATGAAAATTACCGCGACGAACTAGTGCGGCTCAGCACGCTCGTTCACCGCAGCATCGAGCTCACGCCGACGGCCTACGCCGTCGCCAACGAAGGCCGCCGCGTGATCGGCTGCGATCGGCTCAGTGTGCTCGCCACGATCGGTCGCCGGCCGCGCCTCTTAGCCACCAGCGGCACGAGCCACGTCGAACGCCGCAGCGGCGCCGCGCGGCGAATGGAACAGCTCGCCGAGCTGGTGCGTCCCACCGCGGAACCCGCCTGGTACGCCGACGGCCAGAGCGACGCCCTGCCCCCCATCGCCGAAGCCCTCGAAGCCCACGCCGAGGAATCACACGCCCGCCACGTCGCCGTCGTACCGCTCGCGCGACCAGGCGAGCTCGCTTCAGCGAGCGGGGAAAACAAGCACGCCCCGCACCACGACAAACCCTCCTTCGTACTCATCGCCGAGCAATTCGACGCCCGCACCGGCAACCTCACACCCGAGCGACTGCTCGAAGTCGCCGAACTCTCGGCAACGGCGCTTTACAACGCGCTCGAAGTCGATCAGTTGCCGTTCCGTTGGCTGCTGCGGCCTTTGGCGGAAGCTAAACGTCAAGTCGCAAACCACGTCGCCCGTTCGACCGCGATTGCCACGCTCATCGCGGGGGTGATCGCCGCCCTCGTGCTCGTACCGGCCGACTTCACGATCGAAGCCACCGGCACACTCGAACCCGCCGTGCGGCAAGACGTCTTCGCCCCGCGAAGCGGCCTCGTTGACGAAGTGCTCGTGTCGCAGGGCGCCGACGTCACCGCCGGCCAACCACTTGTGCAACTCCGTGACCCATCGCTCGAGCTCGACCTGAAGCGCGTCCACGGCGAAATGGAAACCGTCCGCCGGCAGCTCGAAGCCGCCCGTGCCACGAAGACCAGCCGCGACGTCCGCGACGAGAGCGCCGTCGAGCTCTACCGACTTTCCGCAAGCGAACGCGAGTTCGAACAACAGCTTGCAAACCTCCAGAGCGAACTGACATTGCTCGACCAAGAGCGTGAGAACCTCGTCGTCCGCAGCCCGATCGCCGGCCGCGTGCTGACTTGGGATCTCGCCGGCCGCCTCAACGCGCGGCCCGTCGAACGTGGCGAAGCGCTCGTCACGGTAGCCGACCTCTCCGCCGACTGGCAGTTAGAACTCGCCGTCGCCGACGACCGCATCGGCCACGTCCTGGCAGCACAATCCGCCGAGCAATCCGAGGCCCTTCCCGTCCGCTTCCGCCTCCGTTCGGCCGACGCCCCCAACACCGGCCACGTCGAAACGATCGGCATGACGGCCAGCGTCGACACCAAAGACGCGGCCGCCGCCCGACCCACAGTCGAAGTCGTCGTCGCCTTCGACAAAAACGAGCTCACGGAAGCCGCCCAGCGCGAACTCCGCCCCGGCGTCACGGCCCGCGCCGAAATCGACTGCGGCCGCCGCGCGCTCGGCTACGTCTGGCTCCACGACCTCTGGGACGCCGCCATCACTTGGCTCCGCTTCTAACGCGACATGAAACTCTTCAAATTCAAATCTGGAATTCTCACGCAGAGACGCAGAGACGCAGAGAGAGGCAAGAGGATTGATTTCTCTGCGTCTCTGCGTCTCTGCGTGACTATTTTCGCAGCGTCGTTGAGTGGGCAGTTGATTGCTGCAGAAACCGCGAAAAACACGAAGCCGCTCGAAGTGCAATCGGTCGTGCTGCGCCTCTTGGCAGAAGCCGACGTGCCGGCGCAGGAAGCGGGTGTGCTGACGAGCGTGGCCGCGCGCGAGGGCGACGCCGTGAAAAAGGGCACGCGGCTTGCTCAGATCGACGACCAAGTCGCGCGGATGGCCGAGTTGGCCGCCAAGTTGAAGTACGACGTCGCACATGAGAAGGCCACGAACGACGTGCAAGTTCGCTTCGCTCGCAAGGCCGCCGAGGTCGCTGAAGCCGAGTTGCA
The DNA here is from genome assembly GCA_031403315.1 of Planctomycetota bacterium. Classification (GTDB taxonomy): domain Bacteria; phylum Planctomycetota; class Planctomycetia; order Pirellulales; family Lacipirellulaceae; genus DASYDU01. The sequence goes on along the minus strand of JANNTD010000531.1, from coordinate 390 downwards.
ACGATCGACCGAGTCGGTCGCCCGCTTTGCCAAGAGCGTCTCGCAGTCGCAGCTCGACGTCGAACGCCTCAACGTCGACAAGACGGGGCTCGAAGCCGAGCAGGCCGACCACAACCAACAAATCGCCGTGCTCGAAATGAAGACGGCAGAAAACGAACTCGACGCCGCCAAGGTGCAGCGGCTCCGCCGGCAAATCGTCGCTCCATTCGACGGCACCGTGGTGCAAGTCTTCGTCCGCCTCGGCGAATGGGTCGAGCCGGGCCAGAAGGCGCTGCGGATCGTGAACATCGACCGCCTCAAGGCCGAAGGCTTCCTGAGAGCCGAAGCCGCCAACGCCGAACTGCTCGGCGCACCGGTGCGGCTCACGCTCGACCTCGCCGGCGAGCAGGC
>JANNTD010000530.1:0-3970 GCA_031403315.1 Planctomycetota bacterium | reverse complement strand
CAAGCGCATCGCCGAAACGACCGGCCAGGAGATTCCGCCGTCGCCCCAATGGCTTGCTCGTGCAACCGGCCGGCAATGGCTCGCTCGGATGCTCGTGAATTTGCAGGCCGCCTTCGCCTCGCTCGGCCGGGAGCGAGACCTTCTGGCGATGCAGGAATTGCAGGCACTCCTCGACAATTCGGCCACGCCGCCGACCGGCCGTGTACAATGAAGCCATGCGAGCCAGTCGTGAAAATATAAGGAGACAAGGAAACTTGGAGACAGGGAGATCGGCCCCTCGTCGCATTCTCCTTGTCTCCTTGTCTCCACTTCTCCTTGTCTTTTTCACAATCGCTCAATCGGCATTTGCCGACGTGATCGTGTTGGCCAATCGCACGCCAAACGCAATCCCCGTCGAAGTGAAGCCAGCTGCGGCTGCGGCGCAGCGATTGACTTTGACTTCGGGCGATAGTGCGCCCGTGTTCGTCGACGGCCCCGCGCACGTGTCATTCGCGTCGCGCGAGGGCATGAAGCGCTATCTACTCCACGCGAATTCGGCCTACTACTTCGGCCAGACGGCGGACGGGCGGCTCGATTTGCACGAGATCGGCCTGGGCGACGACAAGTCGACGGCCCAAGGGCGCACGCTGCCCGGCCGTGCGGCAACGGCGCCGATCGCGACGATTCCGGTGAAGGTCCTTGTCGACGAAGAAGAGCCGGCCCGGCAGCATCATTGGGAGCGTCGGCTCCGCGAACGCGTCGCGGCGGCGTCCGCCGTACTCGAAAAACATGCGCGCGTGCGGTTGAAAGTAGTGGCCGTCGGCAGTTGGGATTCGGACGATGCGATCAACGACTTCTTTGAATCGCTCGGCGAATTCGAACGCGACGTGAAACCATTCCCAGCGCAGTTGGCGATCGGTTTCACCAGTCAGTATCAAATGGTTCAAGGCCGCACGCACATGGCCGGGACGCGCGGCTCGCTCCATTCGCACATTCTCGTCCGCGAATGGTCGAAGCAGATGAGCGAGCCGGAGCGGCTCGAGCTGTTGGTCCACGAACTGGGGCATTTTCTCGGCGCGTCGCATAGCCCCGAGCCTGACAGCGTGATGCGGCCGGTCCTCGGCGATCGGCAGGCGGTCCGCAAGGGCTTTCGCGTCCGTTTCGATCCGGTCAACACGTTGGTGATGTCGATGGTCGGCGAGGAGCTCCGCCGCCGCAGAATTCAGCAGCTCTCCGAAATGACGACTGGCACGAAGTTGCGGCTGCGGCAGATTTATCAGGCGCTCTCGCCGACGCTGCCGAAAGATCCCGCAGCGAACCAATTTGTCCAGCGCATGGAAGTCGCGACCGCGACGCCGCTCTTACTCGGCACGAAACAAGTGATTGCCCAGGTGGTGCGCTCTGCCCAGTCGAACCTCGCGCTGCCGGCGGCCGGCGACGCGCCGGCCGGAAGCGTAACCCGCCGCGAGGGCGACGCGCTCACGGAATACTACGTGCGAAACGCGGCCGGCATCGCCCGCTTTCTGCCGGACGACGTCGCGGGCACTTCGTTTTTGTTGGGATTAGGAATCGCGCTCGACGACTCGACGTTGCTGCGCGATCATCCAAAGATTAGCGGCTTCGTACAAATGGTCGAGCCGCAAAACGAGCGAGCGCTGCGGCTTGCGTCGCTCGGCGAGCCGACGTTGCTGGGACGACGCGACTTGGCGCAGCACTTCTTTGTCTCCGCTCACTTGGCGGCGATGACGGGCAGCGCAGGTGCCGCCGCCATTGGCTTGGCCAAGGAGTTGAGCGACTCGAACGGTGGCAGCGGCTTCAGCTTTGCCGACATGGCCGCGAACCGCGCCGGCATCCTCTTCGCCGGCGGCGTAATGAACAAGCGGTTCTCGCTGCGGACCGTCGCCGACGAATTCACGGTACCCGCCTACATGCCTTCGGTCGCCGATCTCCCCGAGGGACTCACGGCCGCCCAACTGCTGACTCAATTCGGTCCCCAGACCGACGATCGCTTCCGGCACCAGCTACAGCAGATCGACCAGCGGCTGCTGCAATTGCCGACGTATCGCAACGGGAAAATTGCGTCCCAACGGTAGCCCTTGCGGATTCGCGACCCTCGACCGAGCGGGCTCGCGCCGGTACAATCCGGGCTTTCAACCCTCCGCGGCTTCTGCCGCCCCAGGCGACCCGGTAGATCGTTCATGTTTTCCATTACACCGCGTCACGACTTCCTGGTCGGCATCGACTCGGACGGTTGTGTTTTCGACTCGATGGAGCTGAAGCACAAAGAGTGTTTCGTACCGCATTTCATCAATTGCTACGAGTTGCAGGGCGTCAGCAAGTTTGCCCGCGAGGCGGCGGAATTTGTCAATCTGTATTCCAAGAGCCGCGGCGTGAATCGCTTTCCGGGGCTCGTCGAGCAGCTCGATTGGCTGCGGCGCCGGCCGGAAGTGAGGGCCCGCGGCGTGCACGTCCAGAAGCCGGAGGGCCTCATCAAATGGATAGCCACGGAGACGAAGCTCGGCAATCCAGCGCTCGAACAGGCGGTGGTGGCGACGGGTGACGCAGATTTGAAGCTGGCGCTCAAGTGGTCGCTCGCGGTGAACAAATCGATCGCTGAGATGGTCCGTGGCGTGCCGCCATTTCCCAATGTTCGGGCCTGTCTCAACTGCTTTTCCGAACATGCCGACATGCTCGTTTGCTCGCAGACGCCGAATGCCGCGCTCGAGGCCGAATGGGACGAACATGGCATCGCGCCCTATGTGCAGGCGATTTGCGGACAGGAGATCGGCAGCAAATCGGAAACCCTCGCCGCCGGCAAAGGCAAGTATTCCCCTGAGAACATCCTGATGATCGGCGATGCACCGGGCGACTACAAAGCGGCCGTGGCCAACAACGCCCTCTTCTTTCCGATCAATCCCGGGCACGAAGAAGCAAGCTGGACGCGGCTCTTGGAAGAAGGCATCGAACGGTTCCTCACGGGCACCTTTGCCGGCGTCTACCAAAAACGCCTGCTCGAAGAGTTTGATAGCTACCTGCCAGAGCGCCCTCCGTGGCCTGTTCACGAATCGTGAATAGATAATTCAGAAAACAACAACTGACCACCGACAACGGACAACTGACATGACTGCAAATTGCGACATCGGCTTGATTGGCCTGGCCGTGATGGGCGAAAACCTGGCGTTGAACATCGAAAGCCGCGGTTATCGCGTAGCCGTCTTCAACCGCACCACAAGCAAGGTCGACGAGTTCATCGCCGGCCGGGCGAAGGGCCTCAACTTTGCCGGTTGCCACACGATCCCCGACCTGGTCGCCAACCTCGCCAAGCCGCGCAAAGTAATGCTGATGGTCAAGGCCGGTCCGGCGGTCGACGAGCTAATCGAGGATTTGCTGCCGCTGTTGTCCAAGGGCGACATCATCATCGACGGCGGCAATACCTTCTACGCCGACACCGAACGGCGCACCAAATACGTCGAGGGCAAGGGGCTGCTCTATGTCGGCACCGGCGTCTCCGGCGGCGAAGAAGGCGCACTCAAGGGTCCCAGCATGATGCCCGGCGGCAGCGTCGACGCCTGGCCCGCCGTGAAGCCGATCTTCCAGGCCATCGCCGCCAAAGTCGGTCCCAAGAACGACGTCCCGTGCTGCGAGTGGGTCGGCCCCCGCGGTGCCGGCCACTACGTGAAGATGGTCCACAACGGCATCGAGTACGGCGACATGCAGCTCATCTGCGAAGCCTATTTCATGATGAAGGAGGCCCTCGGCCTCTCGAACGACGAGCTATACGACGTCTTCGACCAGTGGAACCGCGGCGAGCTCGACAGCTACCTCATCGAGATCACGCGCGACATTTTCAGCGTGAAAGATCAGGAGGGCGACGGCTACTTGGTCGACAAGATTCTCGACAAGGCTGGCGCCAAGGGGACCGGCAAGTGGATGAGCCAACTGGCGCTCGACCTCGGCGTGCCCAGCACGTTGGTCACCGAGGCGGTCTTCG
>JANNTD010000529.1:0-3449 GCA_031403315.1 Planctomycetota bacterium | reverse complement strand
CGATCGTTTGTGTTTCGACCAAGGCCGGCGTCGGCATCGACGAACTGCTTGCCGTGCTCTCGCAATGTTCGCTGGCGCCGACCGCGGTCACCCGCACCGCCACCAAAGACGGCGACACCGTGACGCTCAAAGCCGATCCCGCCGCGCCGCTTGCCGCACAGGTCTTCAAGACGCGGATCGATCCGTTCGTCCAGCGACTGAGCTTCATCCGCATTTACTCCGGCACGATCAAGAAGGACTCCACGCTCGCCTGTCCGGGCCATCGCAAGGGGATCAAAATCGGTCCGCTCCTCTCGGTCCAGGCCGACAAGACGGCCAACATCGACGAAGCTGGCCCGGGCGACATCGTCGCTGTGGCCAAGAACGAAGAGCTGCATACCGGCATGTCGCTGGGCGAATTGGAATTGCCGGCTCTGAGATTCCCCAGGCCAATGGTCGGGCTCGCGGTCACACCCAAAACCCGCGGCGACGAAACGAAACTTTCCGGCGCACTCCACAAGATCACCGAGGAGGACAGCACCGTCCACCTGCAACACGATGCCGAGACCAAGGAAATGGTGCTGACCGGCATGAGCGAGCTGCACCTGATGCTGCTCCGCGAACGGCTCAAGCGCCGCGACAAGGTCGAGGTCGAGGTGAAGGAACCCAAGATTCCCTACCGCGAAACGATCCAGGTCAATGCCGAGGGGAGCTACCGGCACAAAAAGCAATCGGGCGGCTCCGGCCAGTTCGGCGAAGTCCACATCCGCATGTACCCGTTCCCCGAGGGCACCAAGCCGGAAGACTTCGCCATCAAGGCTCGCTTCCCCCATCTCAAGTCGCAGCACTACCACGAGAAAAATCACTTCCTCTGGGTCGACACGGTGGTCGGCGGCACGATCCCTGGCAACTTCTTGCCCGCGATCGAGAAAGGCTTTTTGGAAAAGATCGCCACCGGCGTCGTGGCCGGCTACCCCGTGCAGAACATCTGCGTCGAGGTCCACTTCGGCAAGGATCACCCCGTCGACTCGAACGAAACGGCGTTCCGCATCGCCGCTCGTCAGGCCTTTGCCAACGTCTTCAAGCTCGCCAAGCCGGGCCTCTTGGAGCCAATCGTCAAGCTGGCGATTACGGTGCCGGTCGGCAATGTCGGCGACGTCTCGAGCGACCTCTCCGGCCGCCGCGGCCAGATGGTCGGCATGGATTCGGCCGGCGGCGGCATGACGACCGTCGAAGCCACGGCCCCACTCGCCGAAGTCATGACCTACGCCCGCACGCTCTCCTCGATGACCGGCGGCCAAGGCAGCTACACGATGGAGTTCTCGCGCTACGACGTCGTTCCCGGCAACGTCCAGCAGCAGATCATCGCCCAGGCGAAGGTCAAGGACGAGGAAGAGTGAGCGCCGCCTCGGAAACGACTTCAACGCCTGAGCTTCGCGTGACGGACACGGGTCGACCGCGGAATCCGCATCTTGCCGCAATCCTGGCCTTGTTGTTCGGGACCATCGGCCTAGTCTACTGCGGCAAATTGCTCCGCGCCATTGCGTGGTCGCTGGCATCCGTCTTTGTACTTGTAATCGTCGGTTGCCTGCTGTTGTACTTTCCCAACGGCCGTATCGTCTGGATTCTTTCCGCGATAGTGATTTTGGCGTATTGGGCCGGCATTGCCATTGATGCCGTGCGCATTGCACGGCATCGAACACCCGCTCACAAATGGTATCAGCGCTGGTGGTTCTACGTCGTCTATTGGTTGCTCGCCAACGCGGCGGGAAGCGGCATTGCACACGTAGCCCGTAGCCATTGGGCGGAAGCCTTCTATCTGCCCACCGGCAGCATGGAGAACACGCTGCTTCCCGGCGATCGAGTCTTTGTCGACAAATTGCGTTACCGATTCAAACCAATCGCCCATGGTGACGTGGTGGTGTTCTGGTCCGACAATCGTGTCCCCGGTGCTCGCTGGACGCAGGTCAACGAAGGCCGTCAAATGTATATCAAGCGTGTTGTCGGAACGCCTGGAAATACAATCGAAATTCGAGACGAACAACTTTTTCGCAACGGCGCTCCTGTCGACGAGCCGTACGTTTTCGAGGCGGAAGTCCTCGATCCTCGTCAGCTAGCGCCGGAATTGCGCGACACCAGGCAGCGCACACTATTCGACGGCGAATACTTTGTCCTCGGCGACAACCGTCGCAACAGCCTCGACAGTAGAATGCTCGATAGCATTCCACGCGAAGACATCGTGGGAAAAGTTGAAGTGGTGCTTTGGTCGCGCGAAGCTCCCGCGCTCGACCCGCCAGTTCTGTTGCCCGGACAGCGGCCCATTCCCGAACCGCCGCGTAAGATTCGTTGGAACCGGTTTGGGCAGCGCGTCGATTAGCACGAATTGCCAAAGCCGTTTCTAACAGCGGCTGTTTCGACGCCCATGCCGGCAGCATGACTTGCGAGCCTGCGTCACAAATTTGCGCCTGCTCGCCTTTTTTACGGCGTACAAAATCGGCAGCGGCAAAGCCACGGACTGACCGCCGCCGCGATCCGATTTCCAAAATCGCAACTGCCACGCCGGTTTGTCCGTGACATCCCTGGCCAAATCTTGCCTATCGCAATGGGCAGTCTATCTTGCTGGCAATTCACGGCGATCGTCCGCCGCCTCGCCTCGCCACGGAATAATTCACGAAATTCTAACGAAAAAATGTTTGTTTTGGGTACGGTCCCGCCCCACAATGGGGGCGACTCGTCGGCGTCTGGGCAGGGCACACCGGCGAACCGGCGGTCGATTCGTTTCTTATTTCTTTCCTTCCTTTGTCCCTGTTTGGAGGAACGCTAATGTCTGTCAAGAGAATGGCATGTTTCACCCTGCTGTGCGCGCTCGTCGCGCAAGCCGCTCAAGCTGCACCGACCTTGTCTGTCGTTCCCATCGGATTGAATGGCGGCAACCGCGAGTGGTTCGTCAATATCGCACCCGATCCAGCCCTCTTTTCAAACAATCCACCGAATGGCATTGGCGGCTCGCTGGCGCTGGAGATCGGATTCACGATTGACAGCCCGGTTCATTTACTAAGTGCGACCATTGCCGATACGGTGGCGTGGCCGATGGAGAATTTTGGTAACAGCCCGTTTCCATTCGGTGGTCCCCCAGCGGACGGTCTCACGATCCTCGGAGACCGGATGTTTGTCGCCCAGGGAAGCACGTATTTCACATCCGCAACGCCAACCCATCTAATCAAGTTCACGACGTCAGGCTCGGGGCCGACCACGGTACGTTGGTTAGGTGCCTATGGTGGAAATGGTCGGATCGCTCAGGCAGGGCAAAACTACGATCTCTACAGCGGCTTCGTAACCGTTGTGCCCGAACCGACAAGCTGTGCCTTGATGATTGTCGGAATGACTGCCGAACTGGCGATTGGCCGGCGAAAGCGGTTCGCGTGACCGAAGTCGGTCAATGCGATTCCAATGAAGAAGCAAGCAGCCTC
>JANNTD010000528.1:0-16614 GCA_031403315.1 Planctomycetota bacterium | reverse complement strand
GTCGACTCGACTTCGTATTCGTTGACCGCACATTGCTCCTGGATATTCAGCAGTTCGCGTTCGACGCGATGGGCGGCGTGGGACGCTTGTTCGTGTTGTCCGCGGGCGGCCGCCGTGCGCTGGCGATGCTCGGCGAGTTCGGCAGCGAACTCGGCGGACTTGGCGGATTTGGCGGCAAGTTGTTGCTCTTCGCCGGCGCGGTCGTTTTCGAGCCGGGCGTGGACGACCTGCTGGTGGGCGAGTTGCTTCTCAAGTGCTGCAAGCTGTTCGTGGCAAGCGCGCAGTTCACTGCGACGCGAGAGCAGACCGGCCGAAGCCTGCCGCGGGCCGACCACCAGCGTACCGTCGGCGGCCAGGAGCTCGCCATCGCTGGTGACGAAGGCCAGCCCACGACCGGCGGTTTGGGCGAGCCGCAGCGCCGTCGAGAGTCGGTCGACGAACCAGGTGCGGCCCAGCAGCCGCTCGGCCAGCGGCATCAGGTCCGACGCGGTTTCAACGAATTGGTCGGCACGGCCCATCACGCCCGCCTCGCTGCTGAGGTCGACCAGCGGTGTCGCTTCGCCGCGGCGCTGGATGCTGTCGAGGCGCAGAAAGCCGACGCGACCGGTGACGCGGAGCGGCTCGTCGTTGAGCCAATCGAAGAGCCGCCCTGCCGACGCGACAACGACATACTGCGAGAATTCGCCCAGCGCGACGTCCACCAGCGGCGCGGAATCGACGTCGACGTGAAACAGATCGGCCACCACGCCGCGGACCTCGCCGTAGGGCCCGCTGGGATCGGTTTGGGAGGCGACTAGCACTTCTTTCACGCCGGAGTTGAGGCCTTCGAGCCGCTCGTGGAGTTCGGTGAGCACGTCGATCCGTTCGCGGGTCCGCGTGAGTTGACTTTCCAATTGGCGGTGCTGTTTGTCGACGCGGACGATTTCGCGCTCGAGCGCGGCGAGCCGCCCTTCGCTGGAGAGCCGTTCGGCTTGGCAGGCGTCGAATTGGGCTTGAGCCGCAGTTTCCTGCCGCTGGAGTTGCGCGAGTTTGGCGGCCAGGGAGTCGCGCTGCTCGTGGAGCTCGTCGAGCCGCTGGCGGCACTTTTCGCGGTCGACGCGGGCCGCGACCAATTGTGAATCCAGCGCCGTCACTTGATTTGCCAGGAGCGCGGCGTTCCGCACGGCCTGCATTTGCTCGGTGCGCAGCTGTTCGAGCGACGCGCGCAAGCCGTTAAGTTCCTGCTGGGCCGCGGTGGATTGCTCAAGCTGCGCACGATACTCCTGGTCGGCAGCAGCGTGTTCGGCGGCAGCCGCTGCCAAATCGGCGGCCGAGTTGCGGAGTTGACCGGACGCGCTGCCGGCCCGCGTGCTCATCGCCACGAGTTGGCGGCGGAAGCGTTCGATCTCTTGTTCGACGTCGGCCCGGCGGGCCACCTGCGATTCGAGGCCGGCCTCGAGCGCAGCGATCTCGGCCCGCGTCGCCGAGGCTTGCGATTCGATCTCGCGGCGAGCATGGGCGGAGGTTTCGTGTGCCAGGTCGAGTTCGAGCGTGTGGGCTTCCAGCTTGGCGAGCGCGGCCTCGTGTTCCGCGTGTCGGCGGTCTAACTCGGCGAGCTGGGCTTCGCGGGCCGTGATTTGTTTCGTGAAGGCCCGCCAATCCACCAGGCCGACTTGCGTCCGTAGGAGCTGCAGCCGTGTGGCACACTCGCGGTAGCGGCGGGCCTTGCCGGCCTGCGACCGCACGCTGCGCAGCCGGCTTTCGACTTCGTCGACGATGTCGGAGAGACGGAGCAGGTTTTGCTCGACCCGCTCGAGCCGCCGCGCGGCAGTCGCTTTCTTGGCTTTGAATTGGCTGATGCCGGCGGCCTCTTCGAAGATCAGCCGCCGATCGCGGGGCGACGACTGCAAGAGTACGTCGACCTTGCCTTGTTCGATGATGCAATAGGCCTCGGTTGTGATGCCGGTGCCGGCGAGCAACTCGCGAATATCGCGGAGCCGGCAGGGTTGGCGGTTGATGAGATATTCGCCCTCGCCGCTGCGGTAGACACGGCGGGTGACATGCACTTCGCGGGCGTCGATGGCGAGCTGGCCGTCTTGATTGTCGAGCGTGAGCGTGACTTCGGCTGTGCCGAGCGGCCCGCGCGTAGCGCAGCCGTTGAAGATGACGTCGACCATCTCCTGGCCGCGGAGCGATTTAGCGCTCTGCGAGCCAAGCACCCATTTCAAGGCGTCGACGACGTTCGACTTGCCCGAGCCGTTCGGCCCGACGACGATCGACACGCCATGGGGAAACTCGAACCGCGTACGGTCGGCGAAGCTCTTGAAGCCAGAAAGTTCGAGCGCTTTGAGCATGGGAGAGTCGAGAGAGGAGAGTCGAGAGTCGAGAGCCAGAAGCGATTGGCTCTTGACTCTCGACTCTTGACCCTTGTCTTTTCAGCGCTGCTGCGTGAACAGATTCGGAAGCGGCGTGGCGACGTCGAGCGGCGAGTCCTGTCGATCGGTCTGGGGCGGCGCGTCGAATTCGTCTTCCGATTCGTATTTTGCAGCTTCGCGGTCGTACTGTCGGCCGGCCTCGGGAAGCGCATCGACCAGGAACCGGCCCGAGAGCGCGCCATCGTGTTTGGCTTGCTGGAGGGCCTGGACTACGTCGGGGTAGGTGCCGCCGAGCTCGACGATTGCGTGGACCACGTCGTTGAGGCTTGTCGAAACGGTGCGTTGCTCGGGTTCCTGGTGGCCGCGCGTGAAGCGGCTGACAATGATCGTGCCGCCGCTCTGGCCGTTCACGAGGATGTTCTGACCGGCGTCGAGCACGAGCGGCAGGTTGAAATGTTGGTCCTTGCCAAACAGCACGACCTCGGGCCGATAGCTGTTGGTGACGTGGACCATCGCGGGACCGCCGACGTCCAGAGCGTGATAGGTGAATTGGTCGCCCAGCTTTTCGCCGCGGACCAAGGGGTCGTTTTCGTTCATGGCCCACAGCGCGCGGAAGGCACCGTAGCGCGTTTCGGCACTCGGCACCGACAACAGGTCGCGCAAGGCGTCGTAGGCCATCACATCATCCATCGCGCTCAAAGCGGCCAGCGCGTTGACGCGGAAGGCGGGCTCGTCGCGGGCCACGGCGGCGAGCGTTTCTACGGCCGCCGTCTGATCGAGGTACGCCAGCGCCTCGGCCGCATAGAAGCGCACCTCGGGATCGTTGGTGTCGAGCGCTGTGGTGAGTATCTCGATGGCTTGATCGCTGCCGATGGCCTCCAGCCGGATGGCGGCGTTGGCGGCCGTGAGCGGATCGGCGAGCTGATGCTCGAGCAGTTGCAGCCGGTCTTGCAGCACTTTGGCCGATTCGTTGACCGAAACGTTGCGGGCCACGCGCATGAATCGTCCGACGTTGTCCTTGTAGCGGGCGTGGAGCGCCAGCTCGATGAATTCTTCCGTCTTGGGCACGGCCACGCCTTGCTTGCGGCCGTCGACGTGGATGTAGAATCGCTTGTTGATCGCGGCGGCCATTTGTTGGCTCAGCCGGATCGACTGGTGTTGATGACTCACGATCAGGCCGAGCGAACGCGACTTCCGCGCCACGCCGCCGCCCAGCACACGGCCGCGCGTGACGAGCGCCGGATCTTTCTTCGGATCGGCCGACGGATCGACCAGCACGGCGCCTTCAGCAATGCCGAGCACGCTGCCCTGGCGGATTTGCTCGCCGAGGACGGCCATTTCGGTGAGCCGCGCCGGGAGCAGCCAGCCGCTGCGGAGGCTGGTGGTTTCGCTGCGGCTTGGTACGCGGACCTCGACGTCGAAGTGGTCGCCGACCTGGATGCCCGGCCGCAAATAGGCCCGCACTAACACGAGCGACGCGTTGGGCGACGCGAGGATGTCGTTGGGATTGGTCACGCCGCGGCGGTTCATGTCGTCCAACAGCACGGCACGCTGCGGCGAAGGGGGTGGATCGGAACCGGTGCCCGCGAGTCCCGTCACGAGCGAAACCGCTTCCACCTTCGTGTAGTCCATGCCGTAAGGATGCGTGTAGTCGGAAACGAGCGCGACGTCGGGCGTCGGCGGCAAATCGAGACGCGCCTCAGGGCTTTGCTGGCGCAGGATCGGATTCATGCAGCCGAGACACGCGGCCAGCGCAATCGCGAGGCAACAAGCCACTTGGTGGCGAACATGGAGTCGATGTTCGTCTGGGGCGCGACGCTTCATGCCCAGCGCTCCTGCGCGATTGGATGGATGGTTTCATCGCGGGCCGCGCATCGTGCGCAGCCGCGGCCCGCAGCAAATCAGACGCCGCTCGAACGGCCGTTCGAGAGGGCGGACTGCTATCCGGGCCGGCGAAGGGTACTGATTGCATGAAATAGGGTCAAGGTGGAGAAGAAACTATGACCAGCCTGATGCTAGCACCTTGGGAGAATGACGAATGACAAATGGCGAATGGCGAAGAATTGAGGCCAAATTGGTTCGTCATTCGACATTCGTCATTTTCCCTACGGTGGATCGAAGCCGCCCGAATGAAAAGGGTGGCAGCGGGCGATGCGTGCTAGTCCACGGAGTGCCCCCCGAATGGCCCCGTATTTTTGCACCGCGAGGATGAAATACGCGCTGCAGGTGGGTTGGAAACGGCATCGTTGGCCAATCAGCGGGCTCAACGTCCATTGATAGATTCGCACCAGGCCCACGAGTGCGTGCCTGGGCAAGCACCAGATCTCGCGCGCGAGCCGGTTCATCGGACGCTCCGGCGGCGCAGCTCTGCGTCGATGCGGTGGGCGAGCTTCTTGAACGATTCGACAAGCCGGGCGACGTCGGCGGCCGCGTCGCGGTGGGGAATGCAAACAAGGTCGCACGCGGGGAGGTCGTGTTGGGCGAGGCGGAACGCTTCGCGGAACGCACGCTTCCAGACGTTTCGCGTCGCCGCATGGCCCACGCGGCGGGAGACCGTCAGCCCGAGCCGCGGGTGGCCCAAATCGTTCGCCGCGCCGTACATCCGCACCAGGCCGTCGGTCGCCGACGTGCGGGCCTGCATCACGCGCTCGAACTCGGGCGGCCTGAGGAGCCTGAGCCGCTTGGGAAAACGAAGATTTGCCATTTCATTGCTGCGCGCCGCTTGCGGTTTAGCTGTCACCCACGGTCTCGTTGCTGTTACGCTTGGTGACGACGGTTTCCCCGGCCTGCCCTGCGGGCAGGATCGGCTCGAGGGCCGTGCGGAGCCGCTGATTTTCGACGTTGGTCGTTTGCTTCGTGCGGCCATGTTCGTGTCGCGCGAGGCGGCGGACCCAGCGACCACCGATCATCACGCAGGCCACGAGCGCCATACCGGTGAGCACCAGCGCCAAGATGGCCATCACGACCGCCGCGCGGCGCGGTGGATCGAGCTGCTCGAGGGGCAACTTTGCCGAATCCTGCACCGCCACGAGGCGGGCCGTCAATCGCAGCAGTGCTTCGCCGATTACCATCGTAGTTCCGCGCGCGGGTGTTGAAGATGGCGGGTCGAGATTTCGGCTAGTTGATTCCGCTCCTCTTCCGTAAGTTCGGCGGGCAGGGCGATATGTATTTCCGCGAACAGGTCGCCGTGCTCGCCGTTCTTGGGCCGCACGCCGTGCCCCTTCACGCGGAGCCGCTTGCCGCTGGAGGTGCCCGGCGGGATCGAGAGCGCGATCGTGCCCCAGGGCGTGGGAACGTCGATCTTCGCGCCCTGGGCGGCTTCGGCCAGCGTCACGGGCACACGGACGTCGAGCCGATTGCCGGTGCGGCGGAAGAACGGATGGGGGCTGGTGCGGATCGTGACCAGGATGTCGCCGGCCGGCGCTCCGCCCTCGCCCGGCTCGCCCTGGCCGCGGACGCGGATGCGTTTGCCGTCGTCGATGCCGGCGGGAATCTTGATGGTGATCGTTTCGAGGTTGCCGTCGGCTCGTTGGACCGAGACGGCCGCTTCGCCGCCACGGATTGCGGTCGCGAACGGGACAGTCATTTCATGCTTGAGATCGGTGCCGCGCGAGGCCGGCGCCGCGCGCCGCCCGCCGCCCGCGCCGCTGCGGCGGAATTGCTTGAACAGGTCGGCAAACCCGCCGGCTCCCTCGTCGCCCGCGCCTCCGCCACCAAGAATGTCGTTGAGATCGTACGGATAGGTTTGCGGACCGGTCGAGTAAGTCCAGCGCGGGCCGCCGGCTCCACCAGTACCGCCCGCTCCGCCGAAGCGTGGATCGGCGTCACCATATTGGTCGTAGTGCTGGCGTTTCTCGACGTCGCTGAGGATTTCGAAGGCGCTTTGGACCTCTTGAAACTTGGTCTTGGCCGAGACGTCGTCGGGGTTCATGTCCGGATGGTACTTCCGCGCCAGCTTGCGATAGGCCTTCTGGATGTCGTCGGCCGAGGCGTCGCGCTTGACGCCGAGGGTTTCGTAGGGGTTTTTGGCCATGACGGGCGGGACGTGGGAATCGATGAAAGCTGGGGAAACGACCCATTCTACCCGAGATGTGGCGGTCTTTGTACTCCACTCGCGCGGCAGAGCGAATGCTAAAGTTAATCGTAGGCCGTAGCAGGCCGTAGGGTGGGTCGAGTCGTGCGAGACCCACCAATTTTTAAAAACTGGTGGGTCTCGTGGAACTCGACCCACCCTACTCCCCACGCAGCTCGATGAAGTCTTCGAAAACTAGCTTGTTATTGATTTGCGTCGTCTTGTTTATCCGGCCGGCGCTGGCCACGCCGCGCAGCGATGGAGAGCTCGTCGTCGAAGTGGTCGACGCGGAGACAGGCGAGCAGGTGGCAGCGCGGATGCATCTCAAAAACAGCCGCGGGAGGCCCGTGCGAATGCGGGTCGTCGGTCTCAATCAATACGCGGACCATTTCTACATCGACGGCAAGATCACGCTGGGGCTGCGCGTCGGACAGTACACGTTCGACCTGGAGGCGGGGCCCGAGTATCGGACGCGGAACGGCCATTTCGAAATCGAGCGGCATGCCGACGACATCGAGCGGATCGAGATGCATCGTTTCGCCGACCTTGCGAAGGAAGGCTGGTGGGCGGGCGATCTCGACGCGGCGCGGCGGGCGGAAGACTTGCCGCTGGCGCTGCGATCGGAGTCGCTCTCCTACGTGCCGAATCGGGACGACCGAGGTGAAAACGTGCTCGCGGCGGGGCTCTTGGTGTTCGGTCTCTCGAAGCCGCTCGACGTTGACAGCAAGACTTCGCTCGAGGTCCTCCGCAGCGCGAAGCAGCTCGGCGGGCACGTGGTCGCGCAGATGCCGTATGCGTGGGACCTGCCGGTGTGGCTCGCCAGCGGTGAGCTCGACGCGATCGAATTGATCCATCATCACGCGTTGCGCGACGCGGTGGTCGACAACGAGAACGACGGCCGGCCGCGCGACAAGACATTTTTCCCCGGCCGCAATGGCAACGGCCGATGGTCGGAAGTGATTTATTATCATGTGCTCAATTGCGGGCTGCGAATTCCACCCGCGGCCGGCAGCGGTTCGGGCACCAACGATAGCCCACTCGGCACGAACCGAGTGTACGTGCATTGCGGCGACGAGTTCTCTCCCGCGCGGTGGTGGGAAGGGCTCGAGGACGGGCAGGTGTTTGTCACCAACGGGCCGCTGTTGCGGCCGACGGTCGAGGGTCAGTCGCCGGGGTACGTGTTCCATCCGGTCGACGATGGGCCGCTGGCGCTCGAGATCGGGCTCGTGCTGGCGACCCGCGTGCCTGTCGAGTACTTGCAGATCATCAAAGATGGCAGCGTCGAGTACGAGGTGCGGTTGGATAAATTTGCCGAGTCGGGGGGCAAGCTGCCGCCGGTCGAATTCCATGATAGCGGTTGGTTTGTGGTGCGGGCCGTGACGAACAACGCGAAGAACTACCAGTTCGCCTCCAGCGGCCCGTACTACGTCGAGCGAGGCAGCCAGCCGCGGGTGAGCCGCGCGAGTGTGCAGTTCTTCCTCGATTGGATCACGGCGGCGGAGGCGCGAATCAGTGGACTCCAGGACGTCGACGAGACGCTGCGCGAAATATTGCTAGCAGAGCAGGCTTCGGCGCGAGAATTCTTCCAAGACTTGTTGGCATCGGCCACCGTGGATTGAATCGGCGAGCAAGCTCGCCCGCTAACTGGATCGCTCGTGCCTCGATTGCCGACATAAGAGAGGATACTCTCATCTGCTTTCTTGTCGCCGGCTCGTCTCGTCATGGGTTTTGCGGTTCGTAAACTTGATGCCTCGATCGCTCCCGATTGGAGCGACGTGGTGCCGGTGCATTCGCAGGTCGCGGGGCCGATCGGGGCGCTCGGCATGCTGCGGCGGTCCTTGTTGTTCGCCGAGCTTTCGGCGATCTGCTACCTGTCGCGGGCCGAGGCAGGGCGGTTGGCGTTTCGGATGGGCTTCCCCGAGATTCGCTATTACGACCGCGATGGCGCGCAGGCCTACATCTTCGGCAACGACGACGATCGGGTGATCGTCTGCCGCGGCACCGAGCCGAACGATTGGAACGACATCCGTGCCGATCTCGACTTGGCGACGGTGATCGCTGAGACGGCGGGGCGGGTCCACCGCGGGTTCAAGCGGGAGGTCGACGATCTCTGGCCGCGGCTGGAACAGGCGCTCGTGAACAACACGCGGCCGCTGTGGTTTGCCGGTCACTCGCTCGGCGGCGCGATGGCGACGATCTGCGCGAGCCGCTGCCAGCTCTCGTTCATCAAATCGAATCCGCGGGCACTCTACACATTTGGCAGTCCGCGCGTCGGCAACCGCCGCTACGTGGACTACGTGCAGTACGAAGCCTACCGCTGGGTGAACAACAACGACATCGTGGCGCGCGTGCCGCCGTGGTGGCTCGGCTACCGGCACAAGGGGCAGGAAGTGTATCTCAACGCCTACGGCGAGATTCGCAAGCTCACCGCCTGGCAGCGGATGAAGGACCGCTGGCGGGGCTTCGTGAGCGGGCTCAAGCTGCGCGAGTTCGACCACTTCACGGACCACTCGATCATGCGCTACATCGAGTACATAGTACGGGCGGTCAAAGAGGAGGAATCGGTCGAGCGACGGCTCTTGTCGATCGAACGGCCGAAGTTCGCGCCGGCGAACGAGCGACGACGACGGGCGGCATAGTCTCGGCCGCACGCTCATTTCGGCGAGGGCGAGCCCTTCTTGTCCTTGTCCTTCTTTCTTTTCTTCTCGCGCTCCGGGGCGCCGTTGGCTTCGGTCACGGCTTCGAAGACCGTGGCGGGGGCGACGATCGGCGGTAGTTCGGCGGGCGGCCCCGGCTGGCGAATGGTGGTGGCTTTCAACAACTCTGTCTGGCTGCGCAGGACTACTTCGCTGTCGCGTTGGTCGGAGTGCGCGTAGCTGCCGTCGGCCAAGAGCGTCCGCGCCCGGCGATTGTCGCGGAGATAGGCGGGGAGGATTTCCTCGACGATCCGCCATCGCAAATCCTCGGCCTCGACCGGAAACATCACCTCGACGCGGCGGTCGAAGTTGCGCGGCATCCAGTCGGCGCTCGACAGAAACACCTGTTGCTTCGCGCCCTCGCCGAACACCAGGATCCGGCTGTGTTCGAGAAAGCGATCGACGATGCTGCGGACGCGGATGTTTTCTGAGATGCCGGGTAGCCCCGGCCGCAGGCAGCAAATGCCGCGGATCACCAGGTCAATCGGCACGCCGGCCTGGCTGGCGCGGTAGAGGGCCTCGATCGTGCGGCGGTCGACCACCGAGTTGAGCTTGGCGAAGATGCGAGCCTTTTTGCCCTGTCGAGCTCGCTCGGCCTGCTCGTCGATGAGCGCGATCGTCCGTTGCTTCAAATCCTGGGGGGCGACCACGAGCTTCTGCCACTGGTGATTCTGCGAATAGCCGGTGAGGAAATTGAACAGCGCCGAAACATCGTCGGCCATCGTCTTGTCGGCGGTAAACAGGCCCAGGTCCGTATAAATGAGCGCGGTCGTGGGGTTGTAGTTGCCGGTGCCCAAGTGGACGTAGCGGCGGACCTTCTTGCCCTCTTTGCGGACGACCATCGCCAGCTTGCAATGGGTCTTGAATTCCATGAAGCCGAACACGACGTGCACGCCGGCCCGTTCCATCTGCCGGGCCCAGACGATGTTGTTGGCTTCGTCGAACCGAGCCTTGAGCTCCACGAGCGCGGTGACGTGCTTGCCATTTTCCGCGGCCTCCGATAGGGCCCGCACGATCGGGCTATCGCCGCTGGTGCGATAGAGCGTCTGCTTGATGGCCAACACATGCGGATCGCGGGCTGCCTGCGAGATGAACTCCACCACGGGCCCGAACGAATCGTACGGATGGTGCAGCAAAACGTCGTGAGCGGCAATCTCGGCGAACACGTCGTGGCCGTCCTCGAGCTCCGGCGGTTTCTTCGGCACGAACGTCGGTTCGCGGAGGTCGCCGCGGTCCACCTTCTGCACCAACTCGAACAGCGACGTCATGTCGATCGGGCCGGGGATCGAATAAACTTCGTTGTAGCCGACGGCGCTAAAGTTCGTCTCGCAATGGATCTCTTCTTCGCTGATGAGCATCTCCAAGAAGGCCCGATTCATGTTCGCGGAGATTTCGAGTCGCACGGCCTCGGTCCGCTGCCGCACGCGCAAGCGCGACTCGATCGATCGCAGGATGTCGTCGGCTTCCTGTTCCAGCAGGCTGATGTCCATGTCGCGCGTCAAGCGGAACGTGGCGTGGTCGACGATGTCGTAGCCACCGAAGAGCTCCGGCAGGCGGCAGGCGATCAGGTCTTCCAAGAGCACAAAGTTCTGCATGTCGTCGGGCTCGACCGACACGAACCGCGGCAACACCTGTGGCACGAGCACCACC
Source organism: Planctomycetota bacterium (assembly GCA_031403315.1). GTDB lineage: Bacteria > Planctomycetota > Planctomycetia > Pirellulales > Lacipirellulaceae > DASYDU01. The sequence continues at coordinate 5,842 of JANNTD010000528.1, read as the reverse complement.
GCGAAGAGTCGCTCGGGCCCGATGCCCGAGACGCGCTTGAGCATCGCCGCGAGGTACAGGCCGCGGTTGTGGAACCGCGGGCTGGGGTGGCTGGGATCGATCGCCATCGGTGTGAGCACCGGAAACACCGCCTGGCGGAAGTATTTGTCGAGCGACTTGCGATGCTTGACATCGAGGTCGGCCTCGCGGTGGATGTGGATGCCCGCAGCAGTGAGCGCCGGCCGGATCGATTCGTTCCAACAGGCATATTGCTGGGCGACGAGCTGTTCGGTGCGCTGGGCGATCCGTTGGATTTGTGTGAGGGGCGCGAGGCCGTCGGCGGGCTGGTCCTGCGGCAGCTCGGCGCCGAACGCTTGTTCGCGGAGGCCCGCGACGCGGACCATGAAAAACTCGTCGAGATTCGATGCGAAGATCGCCAGAAACTTCACGCGCTCTAGGAGCGGATTGGTCTCGTTCTGGGCCTCCTCGAGCACGCGGGCGTTGAATTCGAGCCAGCTCAACTCGCGGTTGATGAAATGCTCGGGCAGGAAGGTGGTGGGCTCGGAATCCATTGATGAATATTACCACGCCGGTCGGTGCTGTTTGGCGGGGCACGCCGCGGCGGCGCACACGGATTACCTGCTACAAACGCCTTGGGGCCTACCAGCGGCCGCCCGCGGGCCCGAGGAGATAGGGTTTGTACCGGCCAGGTGTGAAGATTTGGTGAAGAATGGCTTCGAGCGCGAGAATGATTGCCGTCCCCGGCAGGGGGGCAATCTGTCGGGTCGCGGCGGCAGCGATCGCTTTACCCGGCCTCGACTTGTTGCTTGAGCGCTCGGCCCCAGGGGGTCTCTGCGAAGCCCAGCACCCCGCCGCCCAGCGCGATTGCGCGAGCGGTTTTCTGTCCCCAGGGCTCGACGTGTGGCGGCTGGACCACGGCTAGGCCACCGGCGGCCACCCGAGCGGCCGCGGTGTCGACGTCGTCGACTTCGAATTCGATCGTGAAGCCCAGCGGAATGCGATCGGCCGCGTCGCGGCTGCCAAAGGTCGAGAGCGCCGCGTGGGCACGATTCCAGATGCCGAAGTGCAAGATGCCGGGCACGGCCACGACCGCATAGTCGTCGCCCATCTGCTGCTTGACTTCGAGGCCCAGCGTGTCGCGATAGAAGGCGAGTGCCGCGTTCACGTCTTCCACGATTTCGGCGACACCGGCGAAATGACGAATCATGCGGCCCTCCTGTGGCACGGAGCGAAGCAATAGAGAGAGGCACTCTGTCGCGCAGGCACTCTGTCGCGCAAGGGTGGCGTCGACTACTCTTTGGTTTCCTTTAGCAGTTTGCCGTTGTCGTACTGCTGGGTCACTTTCTGCCCTTCGGCGCCCCACAGGGTGGCGGTGCCGTCGACTTTGCCTTCGACGAAGGTCAACTCGGCTCGCTTGTTGCCTTTTTCGTCCCACTCGGTGTAGGCGCCGTCGCGGACTCCGTCTTTGATGCCAACTTCGGTTTTCAGCTTGCCGGTGGGGAACCAGACTTTCCAGGTGCCATTGGCTTTGCCAGCGGTGTAAACTTCTTCGCGCAAGGGCAGCTTGCCCTCCGCGTCGAAAACGACCCAGGTGCCGTCGCGTTTGCCGCCCTTGAAGCTGCGCTTGGCGATGATCGCGCCCTCGGCATTAAGAACGTCCCAACCGCCGTCGGGCTGGCCGTTCTTGTAGGTGACGGTGCGCTGCACCTTGCCATTGTCATGCCAATAGGTCCAGGTGCCGACCTGCTGGCCGTTCTTGTATTGGCCTTCGGCGAACTTCTCGCCGTTGGGGTAGAACTCGCGGTAGTAGCCGTCGGCGACGAAATGGTTATCCGAGTAGCGGGCGATCTCGCGCTCGAAGCGGACCTTGCCATCGGGATATTTTTCGCTGTCGACGCGCTTCTCGACTAGCGACGCCGGTGGCGGCGACTCCGGCTGGTCGAGAAAAATGGGCGGGCCTTCGTACGGTTTGATCGCCGCGGCGTCCTGGTCGTCGTCTTCGGCCGCCGAGGCCACGTTGATCGATCCAAAGCTAAACACGAGTGCCACGGCGCAGGCGGCGAGCCATGGCGCGATAGAATTCCAGCGATTCATGCGTGCGAATACTCCTGGCGAGAAGAGACTGTCAGACCCTGTCTTACCCTGCGACTTTTACTACGATCAAATATGGCATATCGGTTCGCAGGCGTCTACGAACCGCGGTCAGCCGCGCAGATTGTCGCGGTTATGCGGGGAATTGCTGGCCGGAAAGGCCGCTGTTAGACGTGCCAGCCTTCGGGGACGACGCCGTTCTTGGCGACGATGAGAATGCCGTCGCGGATCGTGCAGTCGGGACCCACCAGGCCGTAGCTCGTCATACGCTCGCCGGGCGAGACCTTGGCGCCCGCGCCGATGTGGCAATTCTTGTCGACGATCGCGCCGTCGATGATCGCCCCCGCACCGATGCCCACCGGCGGGCGGCCCTCGACGCAATCGGCCGAGAGCTGGCCGGGCGTTTCGTAGTAGTCGGCGCCCATGATCACCGAATTGCGGATGATCACGTCGCGGCCGATGCGGCAGCGCAAGCCGACCACGCTGTTTTCGATCCGCGTGCCGGCGCCGATCACGCAGCCGTCGGCGACCAGGCTGCGCTCGATCGTGGCGCCGTCGCAGCGCGTCGGCGGCAGGAAGCGGGGCCGAGTGTAGATCGGCGCCGTTGCGGAGGCCAGCTCAAATGGCGGGTTGGCTTGGGCGAGCATCAGGTTGGCCTCGTAGAACGAGCGGATCGTGCCGATGTCTTCCCAGTAGCCGTCGAAGAGATGGAGCTGCACGTGCCGCGCGCGGATCGAGGCGGGGAAGACCTCGCGGCCGAAGTCGTGGTAGTTGGTCTTCTCGAGCACGTCCAAGAGTGTCTCGCGGCGGAAGAGATAGATGCCCATGCTGGCCAGGCAATCGCGGCCGCCGCTTTGGATGCCGTGGGCGTCGATCCACGCGGGGTCGGTCGCCACGTCGTTCAGCTCGGCGTCGGAGGCCGGCTTCTCGCGGAAGCCGACGACGCGGCCGTCGTTGTCGACGCGCATGATGCCCAGCGCGTGGGCTTCGGAGCGGGCGACCGGCTTGGCGGCGATGGTCACGTCGGCCGCGAAATTCTCATGCGTGGCGAGCATCTTGGCGTAGTCCATCCGGTAGAGCTGGTCGCCCGAGAGGATCAGCACGTATTCGATGCCGGGTCCGATCAAGTGGCGGAGATTCTTCCGCACGGCGTCGGCCGTGCCTTGGTACCAGTCCTGCACGCTGCCGTCCTCGGCGAGCGACTGCTGGGCGGCCAAGATCTCGACGAAGCCGCCGCTGAAGTTGTCGAAGCGGTAGGTGCCGCGGATGTGCTGATGCAGGCTCACCGACTGGAACTGCGTGAGCACGTAGACCTGGTTGATGCCGCTGTTGAGGCAATTGGAGAGCGGGATGTCGATCAGGCGATATTTGCCGCCGAGCGGCACGGCGGGCTTCGCACGAAACGTCGTGAGCGGCTGCAACCGCGTGCCGCGACCACCACCCAGAACTACAGCGACGACTCTTTTCACAGTAGTACTAACCCTTGATTACAAAATTGACGAGTCGGCCGGGGACGACGATGGTCTTGAGCACTTCTCGGCCGGCCAGCAGCTCGGCGACGCGGGCATCGGCATGGGCGGCGGCTTCGATGGTTTTGGCGTCGGCGTCGGCTGCGACCGCCACCTTCGACCGCAGCTTGCCGTTCACCTGCACCGGAATCTCGATAGTATCCTCGCGGGCGAGGTCGGGGTCAAATTTTGGCCAGGGTCCTTTGGCGAGGGTGTCCGTGTGGCCGAGGGCCAGCCAAAGCTCTTCGGCCATGTGAGGTGCGAAGGGCGAGAGCAGGAGCACGAATTTTTCGAGGACTTCACGCGGCCGTTCGGTTTGCTTGGTGAAGTAGTTCGTGAACTCGATCATCCGGGCGATGGCCGTGTTGAACTTGAGCTTGTCGATGTCGGCAGTGACCGCTTCGATCGTGCGGTGGAGCACGCGGTTTTCGTCGGCGGTCGGCGGGCGGTCGACGACCGAGGCGTTGAGCGCGAGCGACTCGACGCGGTCGTCGATCAAGAGTCGCCAGACGCGGTTCAAAAAGTTATGCACCCCGTTCACGTCCTGCATGCTCCAGGGCTTGGAGTCCTCGAGCGGGCCCATGTACATCTCGTAAAGCCGCAGCGAATCGGCGCCGTATTCCTTGACGATCACGTCGGGGTTGATGACGTTGCCCCGGCTCTTCGACATCTTCTCGCCGTTTTCGCCAAGGATCATGCCCTGGTTGACGAGCTTTTGGAATGGCTCGGCGGTCGAGACGATGCCGCGGTCGAAAAGCACCTTGTGCCAGAACCGCGCGTAGAGGAGGTGCAGCACCGCATGCTCCGCGCCGCCGACGTAGAGATCGACCGGCATCCAGGCCTTTTCGAGCGCGGGGTCGATCATCGCGGTGGTGTTCGTCGGATCGATAAACCGCAGGTAGTACCAGCAGGAGCCGGCCCACTGCGGCATGGTGTTGGTTTCGCGCTTGTAGCGTTTGCCGTCGATGACGGGGTAGAGCCAGTCGTCGGGCGCTTTGTCGAGGGGCGGCTCGGGCCGGCCGTGGGGCTTGAAGTCGTCGAGGTGCGGGAGATCAACGGGCAAGTCCGTCGCGTCGACCGCGCGAACGCGGCCAGTCGGTCTGCCCGTTGTATCGAGCTCGTGCAGGATCGGAAACGGCTCACCCCAGAACCGCTGCCGCGAAAAGAGCCAGTCGCGGAGCTTGTAGTTGACCGCCTCGCGGCCGAGACCATCCTTCGCCAGATCGGCAGCGATTTTCTTTTTGAAGTCGGCAGTCTTGAGGCCGTCGTACTTGCTGGAGTTGATGGCGACGCCCAATCCGGCAAAGCAGCGTTTGCCCGCCAGTACTTCAGCCCGCTCCGTTGCAGGAATCGCATCAACCGGATCGACCACTGCGACCACGTCGAGGTTGAATTGCTGGGCGAATTCGAGGTCACGCTCGTCGTGGGCCGGGACGGCCATGATCGCCCCGGTGCCGTAGCTTACCAGCACGTAGTCGGCGATCCAGATCGGCACTTCGCGGCCGTTGACGGGGTTGATCGCGTAGGAGCCGGTGAAGACGCCGGTTTTTTCTTTGGCGAGCTCGGTGCGGTCGAGGTCGCTCTTGCGGGAGGAGGCCTCGCAGTAAGCATTCACGGCGGCTCGTTCGCCGTTCTGCGTCAGTCGCTCGACGAACGGATGCTCCGGCGCGATTACCATGTAGGTTGCGCCGAAAAGCGTGTCGGGCCTCGTGGTGTAGATGCGGAGCACGTCGTCGGCAGGCTTACGTGGAAAGCCGGCTTTAGCGCGACTCTGTTTCCATGAATCGAAACCTTTCTCGCCGCCGATGTAGAAATCGACTTCCGCGCCGGTGCTGCGGCCGATCCAGTTGCGCTGCAGCGCCTTGATGCCTTCGGACCAGTCGAGCGACGCGAGATCGCTTTCAAGTCGGTCGGCGTAGGCGGTGATTCGCAGCATCCATTGTCGCAGCGGCATCCGCACCACCGGATGGCCGCCGACTTCGCTCTTGCCGTCGATGACTTCCTCGTTGGCTAGCACCGTGCCGAGCGCCGGACACCAGTTCACCGGCGCTTCGCTCTGGAAGGCGAGGCGGTGGTCGTCCTGATACGCGCGGACAGCGTCTTCGCCTTGCTGTTTGATTTCTGCAGGAATCGGCAGCTCAGCGATCGGCCGGCCCTTTTGCTGTTCGGCGTCGAACCAGGTGTCGTAAATCTGCAGGAAGATCCACTGCGTCCAACGGACGTACTCGACGTCGGTCGTGGCG
>JANNTD010000527.1:0-8011 GCA_031403315.1 Planctomycetota bacterium | reverse complement strand
AAGTACTTGCCGGCGGGAAGCGACGGAAAGACGTGGCTGTATGGGTTGCTGCCGCCGGAGACAACGTCGAAGCCGCCGGAGACAACGTCGAAGCCCGCCTTCGTGTCGGCGAGTACGATGTTCATCCGTGGATCGACGCCGCCAAACGAAGTACCCGCCGCGTTGACCGTCACCGTGACGTCGCCGGGTGCGGCCAGCGTGATATACGTTCCGGCGTAACCGTTGTTATTGAGTTGTGCGCTCAAGCCCGCCGTCGCACCCGAGTTGAGTTGCAGGGCGCTCCCATCGATCGCCCAGGCGGGGGCCGCGATCAGGAGGACAGTGAGTGCCGTGGCGACTATGAATTTCACGAGTGGGCCTGGAACTTCCTTCGTCGGCTGGCACCCAAGAGCCCGCTCGCCACGGCAACGAGCGCGATGCATGTTGGTTCAGGCACAGTGGCGGCCGCGCCACTTCCGCTGCCGTAGATCGTACCAAACAGCGTCCTCCATTCCGCAAAGTCGTCGTCGTCGACGACTCCGTTGCCATTCCCGTCGGCCCGCAGATCGTCGACCGAGCCCAGCGTGTCGCGCCACACGGTGTAGTCGGCGGCGTCGACGCTACCATTCGCGTTGTAATCGCCGGCCGCGATCACGAGCGAATACTGCGTATCGCCCTTGGCGAGCTGCAGGTCGTAGGTCTGTCCGTCGATCGTGATCTCGTAGTCGCCATAGAAGCCATTGAAGTCGATTGTGCCGTCGGCATTCACGATCAAATCCTGCAAATCGGTGTCCCACTCGTCCATCAGTGCCTGCCAAGCGATGGCAGTATCACGGACCGCCCAATTGTTGTCGTACAGCGTGCCCACGGGCGCAAAGGCGCCAGGCACATTTCGCAGATTCCATAGCGTGATGCCTGTCGTTCCCGGCATGCCAAACACAAGCCGCGTCGTATCGTCCAGCGTGATGGCGGCGTTTGCCTCGTTGGTGGCGTTATCGGTGCCCCTGACTCCCCATTCCGTCAGCGCCATGGGCAACCCCTGCACGGCCAGGTTCTGCATGTCGGCGTAGATCCGGGCTGGGTTGTGGTTTCCGGTCCCGCCGTCGTAGTATTGGAATCCGATTCCACCGACCACATTCTGGCCGAACGCTGACTGCCCTGCGTTCTGAATGCCTTCAATGTGCCGCATGTACCAGTTGGCATAGTAATCGCCACCTTGGTTCTCAAGGACGGAGTACTCGTTGACAAATGTTTGCGCGTTCGATCCGGCTGCCGCAATCGCGTCCTGCGAAAGCTTATAGATCTCAGCAACGCCTGACGCCCCGTACAGGTCCCAATAAGTGTTGCTTCCCGGAGCGTTTGAGCCAGTGTGGTACGATTCGTTGTAGATGTCGATCTCGTAGAAGCGTTGAGCCCGATCGCGCACGTAGTACTGGATGCGTTCATGAATCTCGCTGGGTTCGCCGGCACTCGGAGTACCGGCCGGTGCGACGAGATTGCTGAACAGCGCGTCCCTGTTCGAGAGGTTTGTCCCGTTTGCATTCGTGACCGCATTGTGAGTATCGATGCCTGCGGGATTGTTCAGCATCGTAACCACCCATGAAGGCTGCTGGTTATTCGGACCCCAGATCAAATTGTGAGCTCGATAACCCATGTCGTGCGATTGTGCGAAATCACTGATGCGGTCAATGTACGGGATGTTCGGTCCGCCGTTGGGATTCACCGCGTTGGCGGTCAGCACGTCGCGGGTGCCTTCGTTGGCATCCCATTTGCCCCCGTTTTCGGCCGACAGCGAATTGAAGCGGTTGTCAACGAGCGCCTGTTGAAACCTGGCGGCGTCGCTGCCGGGCAGGGGATTATTGATGAGCAGCGTGTCGGTTTGGCTATTGGGCGCCGTAGTGCCGAAATTGAACGCGTGCCGTTTGAGCTTAACGTCGACCTGCGTCCCCGGCGCGACACCCACGAGCGTCAGACTCGTCGGCCCCCTACGATAATTTGCCGTGTACGTTTCGGCGGCCGCCAGCGCGAGCGCGTTGGTGTTGGCAGCTTCGATCGTCGCGCCGCTCACGTCAAGCGAGTTGATCGTGAGCGCCCGCCCGGTACCGCCGTCGTTGTTGAACTCCGCCCGGAGAAAATGCGTTCCCGCAGGAAGATCAAACGTGTGCTCGTAGTTGGCGGCCGAGCCGCCCACGTCCCAACCCATCGCTGTGTCGTTCAGCACGACGGAGAGCCTTGGATCGACGCCGCCGCTGGCCGTGCCTAGCGCGTTGACTGTTACAGTCACCGCCCCGGGCGCCGCCAGCTTGATGTAGGTGCCGGCGTAGCCATTGTTGTTGAGCTGCGCGCTGGTCGCGACATCGCTGCCGGAATTAAGGGCCAGGACGCTGCCGTTGACCGCCCAGGCGGGAGCGGCAAGAATCGCGCAGAATACGAACGACGCCACGATGCGATTCATGGAGAATTCCCTGTTTCCTGGGGCGTTGTTTCGACGGTCGGCCATTTGCCGTTCGTGCGTCGACGCCAAGAGTTCCAACCGGCCCGCCTGCATATGGATCCGCGGCCTCCGCCGAGTCTCCTCACGCCGCCCTTCCCGCACTTCAGTTTATCCAGAATTTACCGAGGATTCCAGCAATTCGTGGTGGCGCAAAGCGATTCGCACCATATATTTACGCAATCGCGGAATTCCACGGAGCGTGCCGCTGCAAGACATCGCTAACGTCATCGGCAAATGGGCTGTTATGAAGTCGTATCGCAAAGAATTGTGGTTCAATCTCCCGGCGCGGATGGAGTTCGTTAACATCACGCCGGAAGTCGAAGCGGCACTGGCCGAGAGCGGCATCCGCGAGGGGCTGTGCCTGGTGAATGCAATGCACATCACGGCGAGCGTGTTCATCAACGACGATGAGCCGGGGCTCTTGCGTGATTACAAGAAATGGCTCGAGGGGCTCGCGCCGTTCGAACCGTCGCCGGAGCGGTATCACCACAACCGCACCGGCGAGGACAACGCCGACGCGCATCACAAGCGGCAAATCATGGGCCGCGAGGTGGTGGTCGCGGTCACGGCCGGCAAGCTCGACTTCGGCCCGTGGGAGCAAATCTTCTACGGCGAATTCGACGGCCGACGCAAGAAACGCGTGCTCGTGAAGATCATCGGCGAATGATGCCGTACGTCAGGCTTTCCAGCCTGACACTTTCCGTTAAATGTCAGGCTGGACAGCCTGACGTACTAACGGCGAATGAGCTCCGAAAAGTCTTCGCGGTCGGCGTAGCGTTCGGCGAGCGGATTGATGTAGGCCCGCTGGCGCGTTTGTTCGAAGGTGCCGTTGGGCACAATCAGGCCCTGGTTGTAGGCGATCTCATCGGAGTAGCCGGGGAGCAGCATTCGCACGTCGTACGTCACGCGGTTCGGGCGGACGCGGTCGATGTGGCGGACGATGTTCGTGGTGCAGTTGTTGGTCAGCGTGTCGTAGAACTCGGGCTTCTTCGCCAAGTCGTTCACTCGGCCGAGCACGTCGGCCAAGAGCAGCCGGGCGACCTCGGGCGTCGCGGTTGTGCGATAGAGATAGACATTCTCGCGGCGGTAGTTGGTTCGCTGGCGAATGACGTCGCGCTCGTCGGCGACGACGTACATCAACTCGAATTGCCGGGCGCTGCCCTTCACGGGACTGTAAGTCTCGTGCTTCTCTTTGCGGACTTCGACGCTCACCGCGAGATGGTCCGATCTGCCGTCCGGCCGGGCGACTTCGAAACTGAGCATCGTGTGGGCCACGGCCGGCATCGACTCGAACGGCACCATCAGGAAATCGACGCCGCGGACCGCCGCGAGATCGAACGACTTGTCGTAGTAGTCGACGAGGTACGTGTCGGTGGCGAAGTATTGGCAGTTGCGGACGTTGCGGATAGTGACTTGGTTGCCGTGAACCTCGGCGGTCGGCAGCAAGGCTTGCTCCGGCGTCCAATCGCGGAAGTTCGACGGCGCGAATACTTTCTCCGCGCTGCGGCAACCGGCCGAGAGCACAAGCGCGAACACAGCCAGGCACGCGAAGCGCGCAGCGACGTGGCAGCAAGATCGGGATGCGGCAGTGCGCATGCTCGCTGACGAAAAAGAAAGCACGATGAGTCGATAGAAAAGCCGCGGAGTGTAGCGGATGCAATTGACGGCGCCAATGATGGAACAGCGGCAGCATGCTAGCTTCTCTAAAGCCGGCAATTGGTGATTGCGGTTTCGAGGATTGCGGTCGCCCCCAGCGTGTCGAGCTGTTCCATGATCTCGATGACTTCGCTCCGCTTGACCATCGCGCGGATGGCGAACCAGCCGGCTTCTTCGAGCTTGCTGATCGTCGGCGACTCGAAGCCCGGCGTGATTTTCTCGGCGGCGGCGAGTTTGGCCTCGGGGACGTTGTATTCGAGCAGCGAGTAGCTGCGGGCGATGACAACGCCTTCGAGCCGGCGGACGACGCGGTCGCAAAGTTGCGACTGCTTTGTTGCTGGATTCTGCACGAGGACGGTTTCGTATTGGCCGATTTCGTCGAGGATGCGGAGTCGGTTGGCGGCCAGCGTGCTGCCGGTTTCCACGAGGTCGACGATGGCGTCGGCCACGCCGAGCGCGATCATCACTTCCACCGAGCCGGTGAGCTGGACGATGTGGCCCGTTACTTTGTGACGAGCGAGGTACCGCTCGGTGACGCTCGGGAAACTGGTGGCGATCCGCGCGCCCGCGAGATCGGCGGGCTTCTGGATGCTGCTTTCTTCCGGCACACAAAACGCAAGCCGACAGTTGCCGAGGCCGAGCGAGAGTCGCGTTGCAAGCTCGGCACCCGATTCCTCGACCAGATCGCTGCCGGTGATGCCGAGATCAATCGCACCCTCCGCACAAAGCACGGGGATGTCGTCGGTGCGGAGAAACGTGACGTCGATCGGCATGTCGCGGACCCGGGCGAACAGGCTCCGCTCCTGGCGGCGGAACTTGAGGCCGGCGTCGACGAGCAACTCGGCGGCCAGTTCGGCCAAGCGGCCCTTGCTCGGAATGCCAATGCGGAGGTTCATGGGGAAGAGGTCGGAGATCAGAGATCAGAGGTCAGGAGCGACTAAAGGCGAGTTTTTCTACGCGCCTTTTTGATGGGAGTGGCGACGGTCTTGGCGACTTTCTTTTTAACGGTTTTCTTCACCGGCTTGGCAGTTGTTGCCGCCGGCACCGCGTTCGATTTATTGCGCGAGGCCTTTTCTTCAATACCAGAGACGCCGAAGCGGCGGCCGAGTTCGGCCTCGACGTCGTGTAAGTTGCAGTTTTTGTGGCAGAGCATCACGAGCAGGTGATAAAACAGGTCGCCCATCTCGCGGATGAAATGCTCGTGGCCGGCCGGGCCGGGCTCGCCGGCCGCCTCGACCAATTCGGCTGCTTCTTCGACAATCTTGGCCCCAATCTTGGGCACACCGCCCGCAAGCAATTGGCTGGTATACGATTTCGCGTTGGGCTTCTTGGCCCGAGCGTGGATGGTGCGTTCTAACTTTTCGAGCGGAGCGGAACGTGTGGGCACGGTCGCCTTTCCAAATCGGGGAGCGGAGGGGAGAATCAGGGAGAGCGGCAATTGAGACAAATTGCGAATCGTCCAGTTTAGGGGGCAACGCGCTAAGCCGCAAGCGACGACTTGGCCGTATAAAGCCGCGACCGTCGGTCGCGGAACATCATGACCGACACGTTGGATGAATGCTGGTTCCTCTCTGGAGCGACTGCTACGGGCAAGACGGGCGTGGCGCTGGCGCTTGCGGAGCGGCTTGGTGCGGAGATCGTGTCGCTCGATTCGATGACGGTCTACCGCGGCATGGACGTCGGCACCGCGAAGCCGACGGCCGACGAGCGCTCCCGCGTGCCGCATCATTTGCTCGACATTGTCGACCCGGCCGACGAGTACAGCGTCGCGCAGTATTTGGAGGATGCGGCGGCCACGGTGCGCGCGATTCGGGCCCGCGGCCGCGAGGTGCTGTTCGTCGGCGGGACGCCGCTCTATCTCAAGAGTTTGCTGCGTGGGCTGTTCGACGGACCGCCGGCGAATTGGGACCTCCGCGAAGAGATCGAGGCGGAACTCGAAGCGGTGGGACAAGCGGCGCTCCACGAGCGGTTGACGCAAGTCGATCCGGTCGCGGCCTCGGCGATTCATCCGCACGACACGCGGCGGATGATCCGGGCGCTCGAAGTGTACCGCGCGACGGGCGAGCCCTTGAGCCATCAGCAGATGCAGTTCGACGATGGCCGGCCGGCGGAGGAATGCCGTGTGTTCGTGCTGCGACGCGAGCGGTCGGAATTGCATCGGCGGATCGAGGGCCGCGTCGAAGCGATGATCGAAGCGGGATTGGTCGACGAGGTCCGCGGACTGACCACCGACGGCAAACGGCTGGGCCGGAAACCACTTGGGCGGACGGCGAGCCAGGCGGTCGGTTACCGCGAAGCACTCGGGTTTTTGGCGGGTGAAATCGATCACGATCAAATGCTCACACAGATGCAAGTCCGCACGCGGCGGTTCGCCAAGCGGCAAGGCACCTGGTTCCGCAGTCTCTCCGAATGCCGGTTCGTCGACATTGCGGGCGAGCCGGACACGGCGGCGATCGCCGAGCAAATCGCCGCGGCCGGAACGTAAAAAATGCCGTGTTTTTCTGAAGATGCCTCGCATGCCATTCAAAAAGTGCCATGTTTTTCCGAAGGGGTCACCAGTCGTCGCCGTAAGTCGTTAAAGTTTCGAAGGGGTCACGACGGAAAGGGGTCGGGGTGCAGGGGTCGGGGGTCAGGGAATGACGAATGACCGCGTTGGTGGCGGGTGGAACTGGAAGGCGACAGGTTTCTCGAAGGCGACAGGATGTTCATGGTGGATAATCCTCGCGTTTTTGCGAAGGGGCCAAGTTTCTCTCCAAGGGGCCAAGTAGTTTGAGGGTGATTTGGCTAGAGTGTCACTGGCTGTTTGGCCGACGACGACTGCGCGCACCGCGAGCGCAGCCAGCGGCGATTGGCTAAGTGCTAAAAGCTGACGGCTAACCTATTAGTGTACGTATATATATAACGTTCTGGTGGGCAATGCAAGAGGGCAAATTTGGCCACCCCCTGGCGACGAGAAGGAACACTAATCGGCGCTAATTGTCGCTAATCGAAGGGGATCGACGGTCGATTGCACTGGGTCCATTGGACTTGATTAGCGAAGATCAGTGTTCTCTCTTTCGTTTTTCCGGTGCCGGGAATAAAACTTGCCTTTTGGGCGAATCTCCCCTACAGTGAGGGGCGTCGCCGCCCGGTGGGCCAGAACTTTCCGGGTGGGCGACTGGCGGAACAACGATGGCGGTAACCACGCCGAATGCGTGTCTTTGGGTGGCTGCATATCTCATTGCGGCCCTGCGATCGCATCGTTTCTTGCTCCCAAATGTTCCCGCGACAAGACCACGCCTACGGCGCGGTGCCCTTCGCGGTTTGATGTGCCCGACTGGCAGGCCATATGACAACGCCGGCCAGCCATTTCTTTCGTGTACCGTCCACAGCTCGCATTATTCGATTCTCGCGAGCGTGGAACTCATATCTGTTTTTCATTCATTATTCTGGAGGCACGAACCATGTCACGGCGCAGCACTTGGCGCAAGGCCGCCCAACGGCGGTCGGCACGCACTCGCACTCATTCCGCAGTATCGTCCCTCGGCCGCTCTCTCTACCGCCGCCGGCTGCGGCTGGAGCCGCTCGAGGACCGGCGGCTCTTGGCCGTAGTCACGGTCAACACGCTCGCCGACACGGTCGATTTCAACGACGGAGTGACGTCGCTCCGCGAGGCGATCTTCGCTGCCAATACCGTCCCGGGGGCCGACACGATCGAGTTTGCGCCGTCGCTCACCGCCGGCGGCCCCGCGACGATGCTGCTCACGCATGGCGAGTTCGTCATTGCCGAAGAATTAGCAATCAACGGCCCCGGCGCGAGTTTGCTGACGATCGATGCCCAGCAGCAGTCGCGGATTTTCAACATCACGGCAACCGCAGGCAATTTCACAGTTGCCGGATTGA
>JANNTD010000526.1:0-4535 GCA_031403315.1 Planctomycetota bacterium | reverse complement strand
AGCATCTGCATCGCCGCTTGGCCGACGCCGGACAAAGCGCGGCAGGATGCCACGATCGAGGCCCAATTCGCCGACTTCCAGGCGGTGCTCGGCGCCGTCCGCGAGATTCGCAAGAGCCAGAATATCCCATTCAAGGAAGATCTCTTGTTTTCGGTCCGCTGCGACGCCGCAACCGCCAAGCGTCTCGAACCGATGCAGCCCTACTTCACGCAAATGGCCAAGGCGACCGGCACCGCTTGGGGCCCGAGCGTCACTCCGCCCGATGTGTCGGCGAGCGCCACGCTCTCCAGTCAGTCGGGTCCGTTTGAGGTCCACGTCGACGTAAGCCGCTTCATCGACGTCGACGCCGAACGCAAGCGACTGGAGAGGCAGCGCGACGAGGTCACCAAGTTCGTGAAGTCGATCGACACTAAACTCTCTAACGCCGCCTTCGTAGACAGAGCTCCTGCCGACCTCGTGCAGCAGCAACGCAACAAGCGGGCCGAACTGGCCGCCCAATTGGCATCGGTCGAAGCAGCGCTCAAGAAGCTGAAGTAGCCCGCGCCGCGGCGATCTTGGTGGGTCTCGTGGAACTTGACCCACCCTGCGTCTATAATGAAGTTGGACAGCCGCTCGACCGCCGCCAACGCCCAAGGATCGCCCCATGCCCGTCGCAATGGAACTTGCCCGGATCATCATCAGCGAGATCAACGATCAGCAGGTGATCTATCTCAAAGAAGTCGACGGCAACCGGATGTTTCCGATTCTGATTGGCATCTTCGAGGCCACGAGCATCGACCGACGCGTGAAGGGCTTCGATGCGCCCCGGCCGCTGACGCATGATTTGCTCGTGAACGCGATCGAAGCGCTGGGGGCCGAGTTTCAGGACGTGGTCATCAGCGAACTCCGCGAGCACACGTATTACGCCAAGCTCCGCGTGCGGCTCGATGGTGAGCTCACGGAGATCGACGCCCGGCCGAGCGACGCGATCGCGGTCGCCGTGACGTGCGATCCGCCGCTGCCGATCTATGTGTCGGAAGATGTGCTCAATGACGTGTTGGGCGAGCAGTCGTAATATCTATATCTGGACGCAGGCAAAGAGATTTGTCATTGCAAATTGGTCATTGGTCATTTGGCGATTTCCAAAATGGCCAAATTTGAAATGACAAATGACCAATGACAGATCTTCGTCGGACTGCTACTCGCTTACGCTAGGACATCCGCGAACGCATACTTGAGCGCCGCTAGACCCGCCTTGCCCTTGTCCGCCGCGACGACCATGTTCACGCGGACTTCGCTCGTGCTCACCATCTCGACGTTGATCTTGGCCTCGGTGAGTGCCTTGAACATGCGGAGGCCCACGCCGGTGTGGCTGCGGATGCCGATGCCGGTGACCGTGAGGATCGCCACGGCCGGCTCGTGCGTCACTTCGCCGCCGAGCTCCGCCGCCAGCTTCTTTACGACCGACAGGCTGTGATCGAGCTCTTTGCGCGGCACGGTGCAGCTGACGTCCGCGAGGTCGTCGCGGCCCATGCTCTGGACGATCATGTCCACCAGCACGTTTTCGCGGGCAATCGCTTCGAAGATCGTGGCCGCGATGCCGGGGCGGTCGGGCACGTCGTACAGCGTCAGTTGGGCCTGCGATTCGTCGAGCGAGATGCTGTCGATTGTGAGGTCTTCCATCCGCTGCAGCCGGGCCACGATGTCGACCGGGCTGGCGTCTTTGGGAGTGTGGGGCAAATCGCCGAAGGCCACGCGGTCGCTAGGCGGCTTGTCGAGCTCGAACTCGGCATGGACGGCCCGCAGGGCATCAAGCGCCTTGTCGCGGGCCACTAGAGCCGAGACCTTGATGTCGCTGGTGGTGATCGCCTCGATGTTGATCCCTTCGTCGGCGAGCACGCGAAACATCCGGTCAGCGACGCCCGTCTGCGTCTTCATGCCGAGGCCGACGATCGAGACCTTGGCGAGATCCGCGTTGTACGTGACGCCCTCGGCCTTGAGCTCCTTGGCCGCCTTTTCGACCGCCGCGAGCGCCTTCGGCAGCTCGTCCTCGAGCACGGTGAACGAAATGTCGGCGTGCCCTTCGGCGCCCATGTTCTGTACGATCATGTCGACCGCCAGGTTGAGCGCCGCGAGCTTCGAGAAAATCGTGAGGCTGCTGCCCGGCGTGTCGGGGACGCCGGCGATCGTGATTTGGGCCTCGTTCTTCGTGAGCGCCGCGCCGCTCACGGCCCGGTCCGCCGACTCGGATGACGTGCCGATGATCGTGCCGGGCTCGTCGCTGAACGAACTGCTGTTGCGAACGTGGATCGGCACGCTGAACTTCTTTCCGAACTCGATCGACCGGCTGTGCATCACGCCGGCGCCGAGGCTCGCGAGCTCGAGAATTTCGTCGTGGCTGATGCGGCTCAACTTGCGGGCGTCGGCCACCAACCTCGGATCGGTCGTGTAGACACCGTCGACGTCGGTGTATATCTCGCAGACGTCGGCGTTGAGCACCGCCGCGAGCGCGACGGCCGTCGTATCGCTACCGCCGCGGCCAAGCGTCGTGATATTGTAATCTTCGTCGATGCCCTGAAAGCCGGCCGCGATGACAATCTTGCCCTCGTCGAGCAGCTTCCGCATGCGGTCGGTCGAGATCGACTGAATGCGGGCCTTGGTGTGCGTGCTGTCGGTGCGGATGCCGATCTGAGCGCCGGTGAGACTCACCGCCTCGTAGCCGAGCGCGTGGATCGCCATCGCCATTAGCGCGACGCTGACCTGCTCGCCGGTGGAGAGCAGCATGTCCATCTCGCGTGCTGGCGGGTCGTCGCAAATCTGCTTGGCGAGGTCCACCAGCACGTCGGTCTGATGGCCCATCGCGCTCACGACCATCACAACCTGATTGCCGTCCTGCTGCGCGCGAATCGCCCGCCGCGCCGCCGCCTGAATTTTCTCCGCATTGGCGACACTCGTGCCGCCAAACTTTTGAACGATAATGCCCATTGCTTCAATCCAATAAGAAATTTTAGAACCGCCAAGGACGCCAAGTTCGCCAAGGGGGAGTTGGTCATGTGACTACGATTCGCTTGATACCATCCTTTAATTGTTCGACGTGGAAGTTGATGATTAGGCCGAGGTCTAAGCCGGTCATTTTTAGGTAATTGATCACTTTTGCAGGATGAATTGGATGAACGATTTCGATGGCTTTGAGCTCAATGACAAGTTCTTGTCCTACCAAAAAATCTAGCCGCGAGTCTCCAACCGGCTTATCCTTGTACATCAATACGACTGGTTTTTGCCGTTCGAATGGAATATTTCGCAATGTGAATTCGATCGCAAGTGCTTCTTCATACACCGATTCCAAAAAGCCGGGACCAAGTATGCGGTGTACTTCGATCGCTGCTCCAATCACTTGCCTCGCTAAATCATCAACTCGCTGACTGGGCTCGCGCATCGCGAATTCTCTTCAATTCTTGGCGACCTTGGCGGTTTACTTCTTTCCTATAAACCAACCCATCGTCCGCCAACCCTCATCAAATGCCAACTTCGAGCGTGCGGCGTTCGTGTCGCCGTAGGCGGTGAATTCGTCGGGCGCGATGCCGGTGCCGGCCATGGCCACCGGTACGTTGCCGTGCGTGTGGACTTTGGTTCGCAAAAACGTGGGGTGGTCGGGCGAGATCATCAGCCGCCAATCGCCGTGCGTCTCGAGCGCTGCCAGCAGCGGTCCGACGACGTGTCGGTCGATCTCCTCGATCGCTTTGACCTTCTCGTCGCAACGGCCTTTGTGGGATGCCTCGTCGGGCGCCTCGACGTGAACGCACACGATATCGTACTTCTTCAGGGCGTCAACCGCTGCCCGCCCTTTGGCCGCATAATCGGTGTCCAAATAGCCGGTCGCCCCGGCCACCTCGATGCGATCCCAGCCGATCAGGGCCGCGATGCCACGCAACAGGTCGACCGCCGAGATCATCGCGCCACGGGGGCCATATTGCTCCGTGAAGGGCCGCAGCCGCGGAGCCTGGCCCTGGCCCCAGAGCCAGACGTTCGTCGCCGGCCGCTTACCGGCCTTCCGTCGGGCAGCGTTCACCGGATGGTCGCGGAACACGCCCTCGCTAGCAGTCATCAACTCGGCCAGCACGTTGCTGCCCGGACCGCGCGGATGTTCTTCGAGCACCGATTGGTCGGTGATGTCGTGCGGGGCGCGGGTGCGAGTGTCGTTCGAGAACGGCGGAGCGAGTTTCTCGCCGCGCCAGATCAAGAGGTTGCGATAGCTGACGCCAGGCGTGAACTGGATTGCCCCGCGGAACTTCGTGTCGCTGGCGATCGCCTCCTGAGCCGACGCCAGGAGTTGCGTGCTTTCTTCGGTGCTGATGTGGTCCGCCGTGAAATCGCGCATTATTTGGTCTTCGACCGTGACCAGGTTGCAGCGGATTGCCCAGTCGTGCGGACCAAGCTCGATGCCCTGCGCGGCCGCCTCCATCGGCGCACGGCCGGTGAAGTACTCGAACGGGTTGTAGCCCAAGAGACTGAGGTTGCCGATCTCGGAGCCAGCGGGCAGGGCAGGGGGCGTATGG
>JANNTD010000525.1:0-26838 GCA_031403315.1 Planctomycetota bacterium | reverse complement strand
CGGCGCTAAGGCCCCGAGAGTTCTATCGAGAACCGCTCGTCTTCCGCAGAATTACCGCGCCCTGGAAATTGTGATGGGCGCGGTGCGCGACGTCGACGACTTCGAACCACCGGCCCCAACGCTGGCGGATATAGTTTGAATCCATGAACACGTTGCAGTTGTGTTCGATCGAATTCGGGTTCGAGGTATAGACGTGCCTTCCGGCGGGCATCGGTTCGCCTGGCCGGAAGGCTTCCTTGAAATCTGGGTCGCGCAGTAACCGCTTGAGCAGCTCGGCCTGCGCCGGCAGCACGTTCCAAGTTTGTTCTGAGTGAACTGTCAAAAGTGCATAGCCGCCGTCGGCCAGCACCCGGTGCACCTCCGCCAGCCAACCGGTCTCGTAACTGTCGATGTGCGTGAACACCGACAGGCCGACGCAGAGCGTCACGCTGCCGTCGGCAAGCGGAAAATAGGGGTAGGGACTGACTTTGACGGCGCGGACCGACGGTCCGAAATGCTGATCGACCCACTCGACGTGATTCACGTTTAGATCCGCGATCGTGACTTTGGCGGACTCGTCGGCGAGAACCACGTGTCGCGCGAACCGGCCGGAGGCGCCACCGAAGTCGAGCACGTGGCGGAACGAGGCCTGCGGCAGCAGTCGCTCGACCATCCGCAGATCCTCGACACCGCTCAACCAATAGGCGAAGTGGAGGTCGCCGTGGTATCCTTCACGGTCAATCGTGGCCGGCAGCGGAATTTGATCGCGCTCGATGGCTCGGAGCGTTGCCGGTTCGTCCAATAAAGCACGAATTCTCGGGTCGATGCGATCCACCTGTTCCCGTTGGCGATAGAGCTGCGCCGCGGTGCCGACGGTTGGAGAAAACTGTCGACGCGTCTCGAACCAACTGGGCGCGTGGGAAGAGTTCGCTGGACGGCTGGTCGGGCGGCCCTTGCGGATTAGTTGCGACAGTTTTGACATCGGCGTACCCGTGATGGACTCGAGAGATAGGGATACAAGCGGACATGCGCTGCGGCCCTGCGCCGGATCGACGGGGGGCGGCCTATCTTCCCGAGCCGGCGATTTGGGGTCAAGCTCAAGAAGGCCTGAGAATACCGCCCATTTGGGAGCGTGGAACCGGTCGGACGGAAGCGCACGAAAAAACCCGGCGACAGGCCAATCGGTGCTAAGCAGCGATTGAACCGTCGCCGGGTGCGAGTACGCGGCGATTGCGTGACAGCAACGGCGTGACTACAGCGCGCTGGCGCCCGTTTCCGCGGTGCGGATGCGGATGGCGTCCAACAAATCGGAGACGAAGATTTTTCCGTCGCCGACCTGGCCGGTTTGCGCCGACTTGACAATCGTGTCGATTGCCGTCTTCAACTTGCCGTCGTCGACAACGACCTCGATCTTCACCTTGGGCACGAAATCGACGGTGTATTCGGTGCCTCGGTAGACTTCCGTGTGCCCCTTCTGACGACCGAAACCGCGGACTTCAGTAATCGTCATGCCGGTGACGCCGGCTGCGGAGAGCGCATTCTTGACGTCCTCCAATTTGTGATGCCGCACAATGGCTTCAATTTTTTTCATGCGAATAACTCCGATACTTGTATCATTTTGAGTTGTGATTGTTTGACTGTCACGTTTCAGCTAGCCGGATAAAACGTGCCGGCACGGCGAAGCGTGCCGGCACGTTTCGACATTGGCAACTTTGCTACGCAAAGATGTAGCCTTCCTCCTCATGTTGGCTCATGTCTAGTCCAACCCGCTCCTCTTGCTCCGACGCACGCAGTCCGACGACGGCATCGATGATCTTCAAAATGATGAAGGTGGCCACGATGCTGAATACCCAGGTCACGCCGACGGCCACCAACTGACCGGTGAGAACGTTGCCGCCTTCGAGCAGTCCGAGCTTCGTGCCTGGCGCACCGTTAAGTGCACCGATGTCCCAGCAAGCGCGCGTCGCGAAGACGCCGGTGAGGATGGCACCGAGCGTTCCACCGACACCGTGCACGCCAAAGGCGTCGAGGGCGTCGTCGTAGCCGAACATGCCCTTGATCTTGCTGCAAGCAAAGGCACAAACGATGCCGGCAATGAAACCCATGATCACCGCAGGCATCAAATTGACGAAGCCGGCCGCGGGTGTAATGCAGACGAGCCCGGCGACAATTCCGGAAGCGACGCCGAGCACGCTGGGCTTACCGCGCGAGAAGAACTCGTAGAGTGCCCAGGCCAGTCCGCCAGCGGCCGCGGCAAAGTGCGTCGTGGCAAAGGCGCTTGAGGCGAGCGTATCGGACGCGAGCTCGCTGCCGGCGTTAAAGCCGAACCAGCCAACCCACAGCATGCCGGCACCCAGGGCGGTATAGGTCAGATTGTGAGGCCGCATGTCTTCGCGGCCGAAGCCGACGCGTTTGCCGATCAACAGCGCACAAACCAGCGCCGAGACACCAGAGCTAATGTGAACAACGGTGCCGCCAGCAAAGTCGAGGGCGCCGCCGCCCCAAGGCTTGACCCCGGCAGAGGGGACATAGGCCAGGATTCCGCCGCCCCACACCCAATGGCAGAGCGGACAGTAAACGATCGTGCCCCACAGAATCGAAAACAACACCATCGCGCTAAATTTCATCCGTTCGGCGAACGCACCACAAATCAGCGCCGGCGTGATGATGAAGAACATGCCCTGGAAGAGCATGTGCGTCGATCGCGGAATGACACCAAACAGGGGCGGATCGACCGGCGCGTTGGTTGCCTCATCAAAAGTGCGCTCGACGCCTTTCATGAACAAGAAGTCGCCATTGCCGATGTAAGAATCGGTCCCGCCAAACGAGAGCGAGTAGCCGTAGAGTGCCCAGATCGTCGTCATCAGACACATCAGGAACAGACACTGCATGATGACGCTGAGTACGTTCTTCTTGCGGACCAAACCGCCGTAGAACATGGCGAGTCCCGGAGCCGTCATGAAGAGCACGAGCGCGCTGCACACCAGCATGAAGGAATTGTGGCCCGCGAGCGCTGCGGCGTCGGCCTTGGCGTTGACTTCCTCCAAGGTCGGTGGTGCCGCCGGTTCGGCCGCCGCTTCGGCCGTTTCTACGGCGGCTTCCTCTGCCGCTTCCTGCGCAATCGCCCAGTTGGCCGCCATTCCAACTGTCAGCGTGGCCACCGTCATCATTAGCGGCAGCCACCACTTTCCACGATCAAATTCAGTAAGTCGTCCCATCGTACAAATCTCCCATTTCCAGAAGGGTTGGATTCACTCCGGCCACGCGCCGGATGAATCAGAAGGTTGGCTCATATGGACTTGGCATCGCTGCGAACTCCGGCGATCGATGAGAATCCGGCGGCCGTGGCGACGACAGTTTGATGTTGGAAAAAGCGAGTTGCAGTACACAGGCGACGGAAACTCAATGCGCAAACCTACCGTCACCCGGCTGGCAGCGCATAGCGCATATTTGCCAACGGCGGCGGCGTTGTGAATCGAGGTGAAACTAGCGCGGGGAATCAAATAAGACGAGACGACTGAAAACAACCGCCTCGCGAGCCAGCACCGCATGCAAATGCCGTGCGAATGGACGATAATTCTTAAGAAACGGCGAATTCTTCGAGATTTCGGCAGTTTCTTGCCCGGTTGAGCGACTCGGAGGCGTGACTAAGAAACGGGCAGGGGGCAGCAAACGTGCTTAAGCATTGAGCGGCGCGTCGGCCGACTCCCCGCGCTTAAGAGAAGCGTGCCTACCCCGCTGCCCGCAGTACGATTGGCTAATCCGTGCTGTAATTTCTACGATTCAAAGTGCGCTGGCACCCGTTTCGGCGGTGCGGATGCGGATGGCGTCCGACAGATCGGAGACGAAGATCTTTCCGTCGCCGACCTGGCCGGTTTGGGCTGCCTTGACGACCGTGTCGATGACCGCCGCAAGTTTGCCGTCGTCGACGACGACTTCGATCTTCACTTTGGGCACGAAATCGACGGTGTACTCGGTGCCGCGATAGACTTCCGTGTGTCCTTTCTGGCGACCGAAGCCGCGGACTTCGGTGATGGTCATTCCCGTGACGCCCTTGGCGGTGAGTGCGTCCTTCACCTCCTCAAGCTTATGGTGACGCACAATAGCTTCAATTTTCTTCATAACATTGACTCCGAATGAGATTTCATGTTTTGTAATTGTATTGTCGGCCGGTTCCCGCGATATCACGGCTCGCCGGAGGTATTCCGAAAGGGAGGGGCGAAGCTGCTTGGTCGAATGGGACGACTAAATCGAATCCGACGGCAGCCTCGCCCTCCCATGGCGCCGGTGTTCTACCGGTCAAAGGTTTTCAAACAACTGGAACTCCAGTAATTTCCACGTGATGGAAATGGGTCATTGCGCGGACGGATCCACGGCGAAGCCGGAGTAACCCAACACACCCATCTCGGGCATGTCGAGCCCTTCGATCTCTACCTCGCGCGGCACACGGATGGGAGTGATCAAGTTGCTGAACTTGAACCAGACCCAAGCCATGGAGAAGCCAAACACGAGGACCACACCAGCGTTGAGCAACTGGGCCCAGAGTTGGCTGGCGTCGCCGTAGAGGAAGCCTCGGACGCCGTCGGAACCGTACTTTTCCACCATCTCTTCGCGGATGACTCCGTTCCAGCCGGCGCCATATTTGCCAGTGGCAAAGATGCCCAGCGAGATGAGCCCCCAAACCCCGTTGACACCGTGGACCGAAATGGCGCCCACGGGGTCGTCGACGAATTTGTCAAAAAAGTTCACGGCCCACACGACCAGCACGCCAGCAATGGCGCCGATCACGCAGGCGGCCCAGCTATCGACAAACGCGCACGGTGCGGTGATGGCCACCAACCCGGCGAGCATGCCATTGAGCATCATCGACGGATCGGGCTTCTTGCCGGTGAACATCAAATACACCATCGTGGCCAGGGCACCGGTGACACTGGCGAGCATCGTGTTCACCACGACGGCGCTGATCCGCAGATCGGTGCCAGAGAGCGTGGAGCCGGGATTAAACCCGAACCAGCCAAACGCCAGGATGAACGTGCCAGCGATCGCCATCGGAATACTGTGCGGTGCAATCGGATGGATTTTGCCGTCCACGTATTTGCCGATGCGAGGTCCGATGATGAGTCCTCCGGCGAGTCCAATCACGCCGCCCATTGCGTGGACGACACCAGAGCCGGCAAAGTCGACGGCCCCGTGCCCGAGGCCCCAATTCTTGCCGGCCTGAGCGAGCCAGCCGCCGCCCCAGACCCAGTTGGCATAAATGCAGTAAGGCAGGGCCACCCACAGACCAAAGAGGCAAAAATTCTTCCAGGCCCAGCGTTCCGCCATGACGCCCGTGGGAATGGTGGCCGTGGTGTCCATGAACACCATCATGAAGAAGAACAGCGCCAGCACGCTGACGTCCTCCATCCCGTAGAGACAGAAGCCCTTCGTGCCGATGATGCCGTACTTGAAGACTCCGGCCGCTCCGTCGAGCCCCCAACCTGCATTGAGCAGCGACACGCCTGGGCCGAGCGAGGCATACCAGCCTGGCGGCACCGGGCCATTCCACCAGTTGCCCCAGCCCAGCGCAAAGCCATACACGTAAAACGCGAAACACCCGAGGGGGTAGATCATCATGTTCATCGCCATGGTGTGGCCGGCGTTCTTCGAACGGCACAAGCCTGTTTCCACCATCGCGAAACCAGCCTGCATGAACATCACCAGGAAGCCGGCGACCAAGACCCACACCATGTTGATCGAAAACACGTTGTGGGCGATGCGGTCGTAGAGTCCGGGGATGGTTAGCGCAGCCGGGTCGTCGTCGCCCGGAGACGCCGCGGGAGTCGTCCAATAGCCGGCCGCGAAACCGGCGGCATCGGGCCATTTGGGAGAGTCTTTTTCGTCAATGGCGCCATCGCCGTTGGTATCCGTGGCGTGGCCGTCGTAGTAATCCGGCAGAGTAGGTGCCGGAGCCGCCGCTGTTTCCACGGCTGCCGCGGGTTCCGTCGCGGCAGGCGCTTCCGCCTCTTGTGCCCTCGTCCAATTCCCGGCGAGTGCGCCTACCACTAGCGCGGCCGCCACCAGCACTAATGGTCGCCAGAGCTTTCGTCGTTTTCGTTCTTTCATTCGACCCATAACAAACGTCTCCCTTTCCAGAAGGATGGAATGCGCTGGCGGCAACGCCGAGCGCGGGTTACAACAAGCGTCTGCACAGGCAGACGACAAAAACGCTAAACAGGAAACAGCGGCCCGACTGGGGAAATCCTTTCCCAAGAGTCGCCGGCATCTTTCACTAAGAATTAGTGCGGCAAGGCGCGGCTTGTGATCGCTGACAATCCCTTAGCGCCTAGACGAAGCTAGGCGGAGGAGTGCCAGGAAGCTCGATCAAGTGATCGGGCGCGGCAATGAAAACGGATTGGGCCCGGCGGATCGAAATCAAGTCAGAGCCAGGAATTGTCCGGACTATTGGCCCAACTTCGGGATGTTCCTCCCGCTCGGTTCGCTCCGTCCTCTGCGTCGACTGGCGCAGTTTTGGAGAAAACGACACGGACCAAAGCATCGCCAGCGGATGCTGCAACTGCTGACCGACATGACATACGACGGCTCTGTGGCCTTCGAGTCGCAAGGGATAAATGCCCAGAAGAGCGACCATTCCAACTAGCGCAAAGATCAGCGCAGCAGTGGCATATCGGGCAAGCAAATGGCGAGACGTTCGCACGCTCAAAGTGTCGTCCCCAGCGTCGATACGAAAAAACCGCTTTGCCAGCATGCAAGCAAATCGCGTGCGCAACCTCAAGAATTTATCAAGATCCACGCTTCGTTCACATTTCTGCCGCGATTCAGCAGTTTTCTACACTGCACGAGCCAAGAGCAACTCAGCACCGTGCCGGGCACTCCGGCCGAATTGCTCAACAAATGGGCGACGGTCGATGAGCCCATGGGCGCCATATACCGTACCGCATTCCCACCGCGCATAAAAAAGCAGAGGAGCCGGCGATGGCTCCTCTGCATCGTGCGAGGCTCGTTCGGTAACTGCTACTTGATGAACAACATTTCCTGGTAGGTCGGCAGCGGCCAGAGGTCGTCGGCCACCCAGCCTTCGAGTTCGTCGGCGTACTTGCGAACCATTCCCATGGCCGGCAGGATCTCGTCATTGCAGTAACGTGCCTCTTCGAGCAGGTTCCCGTCGCCGTGGTGAGCCACAGCCTTCTTGAGAACTCCGATGCTGTCCTGCATCGATTTCACCAGCTCGGTCACTTGATCGAGTGTGTCGGTGTCAAACTCGTAGCCGACGAGCTTCAAGTTGGCACAGGTCGCCGCCAACTCGTTCTGGAAGCGGATCGCCGCCGGGAAAATCGAGGTTTTGGCAATCCCAAGCATTAACTTGGCTTCGGTCATCACCGTGAGGCAGTACTGGTGCAGATAGATGTCGAGCCGGCTGTCGACTTCGCGCTCCGAAAGCACGTTGTACTTCGCGAACAGGGCTTTCGTCTCGGGCGTGCTGATTTGCGGCAGCGCGTCGACCGAAGACTTGAGGTTCAATAGACCGCGTTTCTCAGCCTCTTTGTGCCAGGCCTCCGAGTAGCCGTCGCCATTGAAGACAATTGGCTCGCACTCGGTGTAGATCTCCGTGAGCAGCGACTGGATCGCGGCGTTGAGCTTCGACTTGTCGTCACCGGCGACCTTTTCGAGCTTCGTCGCACAGTAGTCGAGCGACTCGGCGATGATCGTGTTCATCGCCACGAGCGGACCGGCAATCGACTGGTTGGCGCCCACCGCCCGGAACTCGAACCGATTGCCCGTAAAGGCAAACGGGCTGGTGCGGTTGCGGTCGCCGGCGTCCTTCGGCAGCGGCGGCAGCACGTCGACGCCGACGTTGAGTGTTCCCTTGGAGAGCGACGATTTCGCGCCGCCCGCCTTGATCTGGTTGAACACGTCGGAGAGCTGATCACCAAGGAAAATCGACATGATCGCCGGCGGGGCCTCGTTGGCTCCGAGCCGGTGATCGTTCCCAGCCGTGGCCACCACGGCCCGCAACAAGCCTTGGTATTTGTTGACGGCGCGCATGACGGCCGCACAAAACACCAGAAACTGGGCATTGTCGTGGGGCGTATCGCCCGGGTCGAGCAGGTTGCCTTGGGAGGCGCTGCCGAGCGACCAGTTGACGTGCTTGCCTGAACCATTGACGCCGGCGAACGGCTTCTCGTGCGTCAGGCAGGTCATGCCATACTTCTCGGCCACGCGCTTCAGCGTGATCATGGTCAGCTGCTGGTGATCGTTCGCCAGGTTGGCCGATTCGAAGACCGGCGCAATTTCGTATTGCGCGGGTGCGACCTCGTTGTGCCGCGTCTTGATGGGAATTCCCAGCTTGGCCAACTCACGCTCGACGTCGAGCATAAACGCCAACACGCGCTCGGGAATCGCACCAAAGTAATGGTCTTCAAATTCTTGGCCCTTCGGCGGCTTGGCACCGAACAGCGTGCGACCCGCATTCAGCAAGTCGGGCCGGGCGAAGAAGAAGTGTCGATCGATCAAGAAATATTCTTGCTCGGGTCCGGCGGTCGACGCGACAAACGCGCCGTCTTTCTTGCCGAAGAGCTTGAGAATCCGCTGCGCTTGGCCGTTAAGCGCTTGCATGGAACGCAACAGCGGCGTTTTCTTGTCGAGCGCTTCGCCGGTCCAGGAGACGAACGCCGTCGGAATGCAGAGCGTCGTGCCATTGGGGTTCTCCAGAATGTAGGCCGGGCTGGTGACGTCCCAGATCGTGTAGCCGCGCGCTTCGAATGTGGCGCGAATGCCGCCCGAGGGGAAACTCGATCCGTCCGGTTCGCCTTGGATCAATTGCTTGCCACTGAACTCCGCGAACGCGCCGCCATCGCCATCGGGCGTGAGAAAGCTGTCGTGCTTCTCGGCGGTGAGGCCGGTAAGCGGGAAGAAGACGTGAGCATAATGCGTCGCGCCTTTTTCAATGGCCCAATCCTTCATCGCGGCGGCGACGACGTCGGCAATCGCCGGATCGAGCTTCTCGCCCACTTCGATGGTCTTAAGCAGTGACTTGTAGATCGGCTTCGGCAGCCGGGCCTTCATCTGCGCCTTGCCGAAGACGTTTGAACCGAATAGCTCCTGGGCCGGGGTTTGCGTGAAATTCAAGGGGGGCGAGATCGGTCGATAGTTGGTGACCGCGGAAATGGCCGCCATCCGCACGGATCCGCCATGCGAAATTTGGCTGTTTGGCGACGCCGCACCATTTCGCACCGCTGCCTCAGATTCATTGGTCGAATACGTCGTACTCACGATTGCCTTCCCTTGGGAGTCGTCCCCCGAACAAGCGGTTCGAATCCGGCTGTGGCCGGACGAGCTGCCGCAAACTGCTCCACGCTCCGCTTCCCCGGGAGCCTATGAAGCGAATAGATTTCGAGCGCGGTTCCTTGCTCGCAATTGGACTCTATTTGCAAGTTCGATGCCGGCCGAGGAATGTCAATTTTGGCAAAAAAGGGGTGTTTTTGGCCGAGGTTGGCAAGCCAGGCAGGATATTTGGGTTGCGATAGCCCGATTTGTGGGCATTGCCTGCTAGAGAATCAGGCGGCGTAGGCATCAGCGCCAGTCGCCTCAGGCACTGTATTTTACGCAATTTGATGCTTGAATCTTCATTTGGCGGCTGGCTAAAATGCCCCTCTTACTGTTGTCCAGGACTACTTCCCAAGGACGGCCATCATTTGCTCTCGCCTTTAGAGGGGTGACCGTCTAGTGAGCTGAGCAAGAATCACATATTTCGCAGCGTACGTGCTGCTGAGTGTCGGCGTCGGGCAGACCTGCGCTGCGGTGCCTGTGAAACTCAACGGACCGCTGACCGCCGGCGGCAACGTAACGTCCAGCCTGCAATTCAGTCCGAGTGGTAATGATTTGCTATATCTCGCGGACCAGGACGTGGATACGGTCTTGGAAGTATTCCTGGTTCCGAGCGCTGGCGGCACGCCGCTGAAGGTGAATGGTACGCTCGCTAACGGCGGCGACGTGAACAACGCCAAATTCAGTCCGAATGGCCAGTACATTGTCTACCGTGCAAATCAAGACGATGTGAGTTCTGTCGAGTTGTACAGCTTGCCGACGAGCGGCGGCGTGCCGGCGAAACTTAACGGCCCGTTTCTTACAGGCCGCGACACGTTTTCGTTTCAATTCACGCCCGATAGCAGCCGCGTGGTGTATTCCGCTGATCAGGATGCGGTGACGGTTGTTGAGTTATTTAGCGTGCCGACGGCCGGCGGCGCCGCGGTTAAGGTCAACGGAACATTGGTTGCTGGCGGCGATGCCTTCATGGGCAGTGTGAACTCGACGGTGGACAAAGTCATTTATGTTGCCGATCAGGAGGTGGATCAGGTAATGGAATTGTATGCCGCTCCTGTGAGCGGCGGCCCATCCATCAAGCTCAGCGGCGACATGATACCCAATGGCGACGTTATGGTTGATAGTTCCTGTGTAGTGTGCATTAGCGCGGATGGCAGCCGCGCCGTTTATCTGGCCGATGAGGCAACCGATGGGGTCCTTGAACTGTTCAGCGTTCCGACGGCGGGCGGCACGCCGGTGCGGCTCAACGCGCCGCTGGTCGCCGGCGGAAATGTATCGGCATATCCGATTCAACTCAGCCTGCTCGGCAACCGCGTGCTTTATCTGGCGGATCAAGATACTGACCAGACGGTTGAAGTTTTTAGCGTGCCGATCGCGGGCGGTGCCTCGATAAAGCTCAACGGTCCGCTGGTGACCAACGGAGACGTGCTGGATGGGTCGTTGCAATTCAGCGCGGATGGCAGTCGCGTTCTTTACGTGGCCGATCAAGATATCGATAGTCGGTTTGAAGTGTTTGTCGTGCCAAGCGTTGGTGGCACGCCGCTAAAGCTCAACGGCGCGCTCGTCAATGGCGGCAATGTCGGCGTCGCCCAATTCAATGCCGACGGCGGCCGCGTCGTCTATCGCGCTGACCAAGATGACAACGACGTGTTCGAACTCTACAGCGTAGCCAGCACCGGTGATTCACTCGTCAAGCTCAACACATCGCTCGCATCGAACGGTGATGTTGCGTCATTCCAAATTACGCCAGACGGCAGCCGCGTTGTCTATCTGGCCGATCAGGATCTGGACCAAGAATTCGAGCTGTACACGGTTTCGATTGCTGGTGGAATTGTTGAAAAGCTAAGCGGGCCGCTAGTGAGTGATGGCGACGTGACCGACTGGCAGATCAGCCCGGATAGCCGTCGCGTTGTGTATCGCGCCGATCAGGACACCAATGAGGAGTTTGAACTCTACTCCGTCGAACTTGGGGGCGGCATTCCCGGCGATTTTAGTGGCAACGGCGTTGTCGACGCGGCGGACTACACGGTCTGGCACGACGGGCTTGGTGCCGCGTATTCGGCGAGCGACTACAGCGTTTGGAAAGCGAATTTTGGTCAGGGTGCGGGCAGCGTCTCGGCGGGAATTTCGCCCTTGGATGCGGCGGTGCCTGAGCCCGTGAGTGTCGTGTTGGTGGGCATCGCTATCGCAGGGTTAATTCTTTGTGGCCGCCGATGCCAACGGTCGGGGTCCGACCAACGCTGCGCGTTGGTGCCCGCGACCCGGCTCGCTGAGCGCGTTCAGTCCAACCAATCCTTGTCCTCGAGCCGAGCCGGGACGTACTGCTCCGTCACGTAGCTGATGTCCTTCGAGATCAGCGATTCGACTTCCAGTTTGAAGTCGTTTTTGAGCATCTTTTCGATTTCGCGTTGCCAGTCGCGTTTCTTGGCGAACCAGGGGTAGGCGGCGATTTGTTTGGCCCGCTTGCGGTCGTTGTCGTTGAGGGCGATTTTCACGCTGTCCGAAAGCTGGCAGCGCTCGAAGTCCTTGCTTCGTAGTCCGAGATAGCGGGCGTCGGGAATCGCCATCCGTTGCGACTCGAACGCGAGGTTGATCGAGCCCTGCTTCAACACGCTGTAGATGTAGTATCCCCACGGGTCGTTATCGAGCACACAGTAGATCGGCAGCTTCAATTCGTTGTGCAGCCGATGGAGCATGCGACGGACGCCCCGTGGCGGCTGGCCGGCGCCGTGCGTGAGGATGCAGCGGTGTTTTCTCCAGAACTTGTCTTCGTTGAACCGCTGCCAAACCGTGCCTTTTTCGACGTGCAACACGAAATCGGCGTCGCATTTTTTGGGATCGAACTTGATCACTTCCGGCTCGACGATCGACGGAATCGCATAGCCTCCCGAACCCATGCGGGAGCAATCGATGTCGTCGCCGCTGTCGTTGAGGATGATGTTGCCGACCATTTCGCCGCGTTTGTCGGCATACAGGTGCAGCTCCTCGCGCAGGCTGGCGAGCAACACCTCGACGTCTTCGATCACCGTGTCACATTCGCTCTGGTCGTCGAAAGTGTTTTCCTTCGTGCCCTCGATCGTGTGCTTGAGCATGTAGTACATGCCCCGGAGGCTGGTTGACTTATCCCGAGTCAGTAAGGTTTTGCAGCCGCTCGCAACCAGCATCGTGCGCATGTAGGCCTTGGCTTGGGAGAGATCGAACAGCTGCCTTCGGTTGGTCGCACTACCCATCTCGAGAATCCGCTTACGGGGGCTGTAGCGGACGTTCGAAAGCGTGCGTGATGGAATATCGACGTGCGGATCGCGGCGTTTTTCGGCGGCAACGACCACTCCGTCGGCCAACCCGACGATGCTGCCCATCGTTTTCTTGTCCCGCGGCGAGAGCTTCGCGGCAATCACTTTCGCTTCGGCAACGGCGCCGCGCTTGCGACTTATTCTCTTAGTCATGTTGTCTCTCAATGTCAGGCGAATTTTCTCGCAGAGACGCAGAGACGCGGAGAAAGAAAAGCAATAATTCTTGGATTTCCTCTGCGACTCTGCGTCTCTGCGAGAGACAATTAACTTGATTCTTCGGCGGCGATGGGAATGCGGTTGATCGCGGCGGCGGAGTCGAGTGGGTCGACGATTAGCACGTTCTTGCCCATTTCCAATTCGGCGTCTTCGATCGGGCGGCCGCGCTCGTCGAGTTTCATGTCGGCGTCGGCGGTCCGCTTCCTGGCCACCGAGACCAGTTGGTCGTACAGCGCGCCGCGGTCGACACTGTTGATGTCGCTTACCGCCGTCGCCACTTCGCCCAGGTAACGCAGGAAAATCTGCCGGCGGTCGCCTTGCTGCTTCACTTTGAGGCGGCGGCGGACGTACATGCCGAGGTTGCGGCCGACCGCCTGCAGCGCGAGCCGCAGCTCCTTTTGGATTTCGGGATAGCTGGCGACGGCTTCCTTCGACTCGCTGGTGAACGGCACCCAGACGCTGGCGATGTGGACCATCAGCGTGACCGGCCCCTTGGGCACGGAACCGCGCGACTGCGACAAGCCGTAACTCCGCCAATTGGTGGCAACCACCGTCTGCGTGATCGCGCAGCTCGCCGGCTGGAATTGCAGCGGCACACGGTTGGCATAGCGGAAGACCTCCATCGTCTGCCCTTCCGCCACGTTGACTCCCTTCATCGCGGCAAGGAGTATGTCGACTTCCTTCGGCTTGAGGCCCGAGGGCGACTGGCGCGTGCCGAGGCCCGATTCTTTGAGAATCTTGTCCGCGGAGTCGGCGCCGAGGCCGTTGAACGTGTGGATGAGAAACTGACGAATCGTGCGGGCGTCAGTCTCTTCGATCAGATCGCGGAGCAACTCCTTGGTGACGTTTTGCGTCGCCGCCTGGCCGCCGAACGCGAGGCCGACTTCGATTTGAAACGGATTGCCGCGATACACGGCCGGCGGGCGGGTCGCCGCCGCGTAAAACTCGCCGGGCACCACCTGATGCAAGCCTTTGAGAATCAGCTCCTCGCCAATCGGCGAAATGCAATCGGTCGCCGGCGGGGCGATTCGAGTGCCTTGTATCGCCTGATACAGCGATTCCGCCTCTTTGCGGCCCATCTTCCGCGTGTTCGCGCGGGTCGACACTTTGGCCGTCGCGCAGATCTTTCGCGCCACGCCGGACGACACGCGGGAAAACTTGGTTGTCAAAAACTGGGCAATCGACTCGCCGGCGTCTTCCTGCAGCATCGCGGCCAGCCGGCCAAGCTCAACGCCGTATGGATGCGGCTTGATTTCCTTCGGCTCCGGCGGCAGGACCTTGGCTGACCGCGAAAAGTCGCGCGATTGGCCGTCGGCGTCGACATAGTGCAGCGTAACGTGCGGATTGGCGATCGCCGTCTGTGTGAGGTATTCGTCGACGCTGCCGCGGCCGCGAACGAACTTGGCCTCAAGCTCGATGGTCACCCGCGTGCCGTGCGGCTGATCGACCCACTCGATGCCGTGCTTGGCGATCGCGGCCGCCCCTTTCGCGCCGGGCGGGATGTCGACGCCGTCGCCGCCGCCGTTGAGAATCCGCGGCTCGTTCTTTTTTGTATCGATTTGAATTTCGTAGTAGTGGGCCGGCTTCTTGGCGTCAACCCGCGAGATGATCTTTACGGGCTTGCCGGTCGTCTGCACGCCATACATGCCGGCCGCCGAGATGCCGATGCCTTGCTGCCCGCGGCTCTGGCGCAGCCGATGGAATTTCGAGCCGTAGAGCAGCTTGCCGAAGATCAGCGGAATCTGCTTCTTGAGGATGCCCGGACCGTTGTCCTGGATGCCGACTTTGAATCGGTCGGTGCCGGTTTGCTCGATGTGGACCCAAATCTCGGGCAGGATGCCGGCCTCTTCGCAGGCGTCGAGCGAGTTGTCGACCGCCTCCTTGACCGTGGTCAACAGCGCTTTGCGTGGATTATCGAAGCCTAGCAGGTGGCGATTCTTGGCGAAGAACTCGCTCACGGAAATGTCGCGCTGCGCGGCGGCCATGCTCTTGGCCGTGGCACGGCGGCGCCGGCTAGGCGCGACGACTTCGTCCGCTTCCTCCGCCGTTTCCGCGTCGCCGTTCTTGGCATGAGGGGCGTCGCCGTTGGTGCTCGGCGCTGCGGAGACGCGCAGCGGTTCGCTGGGTTGTCTCTTGGTGGTGCCTTGCTTGGTGGTCTTTTTCTTACGCTGGACGGCCAATCGAAAATCTCCGCTCGGACTGTGCTTTGCCAAGTTGTAAAACTGTATGGGTCGTGCCGATTATAACCTGCCGAATCCCCGCAACCCAGGGAGATTTCAGCCCGTACAATCGCTTCGCCGCCTGCATTGGGATTATCCGCTACACAAAGATTCACCCGCACGACGTATCGTGGCCGACACCATTGGTAGACCTTCCCACCGGGCGGCGCCGACCCAGAACTCGCCTGCCGCCCGCGGCCCGTACGTCAGGCTTTCCAGCCTGACATTCCCCGACAATTCAGCTTCCTTGCTGGTTCGTGTCAGCCTGGAAAGGCTAACGTACAAAAACGCCTGAAGGACCAATCCAATGCGGCGAAATGTTGTCTCGACTTGTGTGTACCTGGTGCTTGTCGCCATCCTTTGGCACGTCGCTAGCGCGGGCCAGTGCTACGCGGACCACGCCGGCTGGGACGGCAAGCGACGGATCAGCTACCAGCAACAGAAAGACTTGTTCTACAACTATTACGCCCAGCCGGGGCCGTTCTACAACACGCCCTCGCAAATGTACGTTTCCCCTTTGCCGGTGCCGGCGAACGTCGGGCACACTTACACGACCTACCAACCGTACATGCCGCACGAATACATGTACAAACATCAGCGAGCATACTACACCTACAATCGCGGCGCCGGCTGGACGCGGACCAACGTTCGCTACGGCACGTGCTGCGAGCCCCTCAGGGGTTTCTGGAGCGATTGGCACTACCCGATGTCGAACAACATCACCGCGTTACACAACGATTTCTATTACCCGGGCCAGCGCTGGTAAGCGGCAAACAAGTTAGCGCCGGCGGCCACGCCGGTTCTTACAGAGTTCGCACTACCCCCGCATTTGATCGCATTCATTCGGAGACTAAGATGAACCGACGACTTGCACTCTCGCTGCTCGCGGTCGCCCTGATCGTGGCCAGCGCGGCAGAAACGTTCGCCGCCGCTCCCGTCGTGTGGCCCGTTCGCCGTTCGCGCTACTACGACTGGAACAAGCCCTACGCGCACACCGCCTACGGAGCGCCCGTGTCGCTCGTGGTCCCGCCGACCGCGACGATGCAAACCAACTGGGGTTGGGGCGTCGGCAGCTCGCGCCTCGAGCGGCTCGACCACCAGTTCGGCCGCAACTACCCAGGCCCGGGCGGCTTCGGCGGCGCGACGCGCACGACGCCGATCTGGCCCAGTGACACCACGCAGTTCGGCGTCTACAACGTCCGCGCACCTTGGTAGACGGCTAACAGCGGATATGCACGCTTACTGCGTTGGACTGCGCAAGCTTTGCGTATCGACGTAGCCGTACTGCCCGCCAGTCATCCGTGCCAGCTCGATGAGAAAATTCTTCGCCTGATTGGCCGGGCCGCGGCCGAACTCGATCGTCGAGATCACGACGCCCGCGCGGCGGTTGAGTTCGGCAATTTCCGCGAGCTCGCTTGCCGGCATCGGGTCGTCGGCGTCGGTGAGAAAGAAAATCACGTCGGGTTGCATCTGCACGGCGGCGCGCAGCGCCGGCAGACGGTCAGTTCCGCCGTCAGCCGTAATCCCGCCGACGAAGCGTTCCGCCAGCTTTTTGTTGCGGTCGGTGGCGAACGCGATCCGCCTTCCGCCGCCGCTCAGGTCCGAGCTCCGCACCCGCTGGTTGAAGAAGATGATGTGGAACTGGTGGACGCTGGAGAGCGATTCGAGGCTTTGAACGAGTTGTTGCTTCGCAGTCGCCAACGGCGCGCCCTCCATGCTGCTCGAGCGGTCGAAGACGTAGACAAACTTCGTGCCCTTTCCCTCGACGCCGAAGACGCGGACGCTCGTTTGGCCGTCGCCCGGCGGGCCGTAGTTGCCCGCTTCGCCGGCTGGCGCCTGCGCGACGCGCGGTGTGTTTGAAAGTATGGGCGCTGCTAAGACGGCAGCCGGCGCTGCGACCGGGGTGACGCGCGGAGGAGGCTCGGCCGGCACTACGGGGCTCGCGGCCGGCGGCGGTTGCGACGCCGGTTCTTTTGAATCCGACCCGCCGCCGTTGTCGCTGAGCACGATGCCAATTTCGCCGCTCGAAAACTTTCCCGCACCTTGGGGTCTGGCGTCGATCGCGGCAACAATCAGCACGACAGCGCTGAGATGGAAGATCGAAGAGAGCACCGACGCCGCGATCCAGCGCTTCGAGCCCACTGCGGTGGATGGTGAAAAGTTGGACATCGCGTCGAACCGCCCGTCGACTTTCCAGCGGAGCGGCCAATGGAGGAGAAAGCGTCCCTACTGCGCGATTCTAGCGCCGCGCGGTGGTCGGGTCAACGCGAGCCGGGGGCAGCCGCCAGCACGTCGCCGGGCGTTGGCCGAACGCAATCGCGGCCCTATAATCAATGCTTCACACCCCTCGGCCGACCCTTAACTTCCCACCACGGCGGACGCCCCTTGAGCCTCGAAGTCATCCAATATCCCCATCCGACGCTGCGGCACGTCTCTCGGCCTCTCACGAAGGTCGACGCCGAATTGCGGAAGATCGTCGCCGAGATGTTTGATCTGATGTACGCGCACGAAGGCGTCGGACTCGCGGCGAATCAAGTCAATTTGCCGTATCGGCTGTTCGTGGCTAATTCGGAAGGCGACCCGGCGAAGAAGGATGCCGAGTTCGTATTCATCAACCCCGTGCTCCGCAAAGGCAAAGGGCAAGCGGAAGATGAAGAAGGCTGTCTGAGCATTCCCGAGGTCCGCGCGCCGGTCGTTCGCAACGCGACGATCGAAGTCGAAGCCTACGACCTTGACGGAAATCTCATTCACGCCGAGGCCGAGGGGTTGATGGCTCGGATCTTGCAGCACGAGACCGATCACCTCGACGGCAAACTGTTTATCGATCGGCTCAGCCCGACGGAGTTAGCCGCGATCAAAGATAGGCTGTACGAGTTCGAACTGGCGTTCGCGAGCCGGCGTGAGACGGGCGAGTTGCCCAGCGACGATGCGATCGCGGCGCGGTGGCGCGAGCTCGAGCAGAGATACACATGCGACTAGTCATGTTGGGAACGGGTCCGTTTGCGGTGCCGACACTCGAGGCGCTCGCGTCGTCGGCGCACGAGGTCGTGCTAGTAGTCGCACGTCCACCCCGCGGCCGCGACGCCCAGGCGAGCCCGCTTCAACGGGCGGGTGAATCGCTCGGCCTCGAAACCTGGACACCCGAAAGCGTCAACCTCCTCGAATCCCAAACTCGCCTCGCGTCGCTCGCCGCCGACCTGCTCGTCGTCTGCGACTACGGCGAAATCCTCCGCCCGGCAACGCTTGCCACGACCCGCCTTGGTGGCATCAACCTGCACGGCTCGCTGCTCCCGAAATATCGCGGAGCGGCTCCCGTCCAAAGCGCGATTCTGCACGGCGAGACCGAGACTGGAAACAGCGTGATCCAAATGACACCCGGCCTCGACGCCGGTCCCTGCCTCGCGCAGGCGCGGACGCCGATCGATCCCGATGAAGACGCGGCGATGCTCGAAACGCGTTTGGCAGCGCTCGGCGCGAGGCTCGTGCTTCGCGTCGTCGACGAACTCGCGGCCGGAACGGCGCGGCCAGTCGCGCAGAATCCGGGCGAGGCCTCGAAAGCGCCGCGACTCACCAAGGAGCACGGCGCGATCGACTGGACTCGATCCGCGCTCGAGATCAAGAACCTGGTGCGAGCGGTTCGGCCGTGGCCCCGGGCCTACACGTTCTGGCACCGGAGCGAGGGCGAACCAATACGACTCAACATCGATCGCGTGGAGCGAGCGACTGCCGGCGAGCTCGCTTCAGCGAGCGGGGAAGTCGTGGACGCGACAAACCACCTCTTGGTCTCCACGGGCGACGGCATCCTAGAGCTCCTCGAACTCCAACCCGCCGGCAAGCGCGCCATGACTTCAGCAGATTTCCTGCGTGGTAATCGCGTTTCCGTCGGCGACCGCTTAGGTCCTGCGTAAATCGCCCTCGCCGGGGCCTCGCGCGGCGCGGTATCATAGACAGGCTCGTCACGGAGGATTCTCAATGGGATGGATCGACCGCTGGGACATTGTGCTATTGCTCGTTGCCGCGTACGTCGCGGTGATGACGATCGTGCGGCTCATGGCTCGGCGACGGGACCAAGACGTAGCCGAAGTCGAACGACAAATGGAATCGCTCCGCAAACAATCGAAGAACAAGCGCCGCGGCTCGAAAAGTCGCGACGCCGCGTAGCCAGGATTGGTCATGCCCAAGCTCTACATTGAAACCGTTGGCTGCCAAATGAACATGCTCGACAGCGAGCTCGTCGTGGCCAGCTTGCGCAAAGATGGTTACGAGTTGACGGCAACCGCGGCCGACGCCGACACGATCCTATTCAACACTTGCAG
Organism: Planctomycetota bacterium; assembly: GCA_031403315.1. Taxonomy (GTDB): domain Bacteria; phylum Planctomycetota; class Planctomycetia; order Pirellulales; family Lacipirellulaceae; genus DASYDU01. Next base: position 7,491 of record JANNTD010000525.1, on the reverse strand, counting down.
CGTTCGCCAACATGCTGAGGACAAGATCTACAGCGCGCTGGGCCGACTCAAGAACGCCAAGCGCGAACATCCGAACAAGGTGATCGGCGTGTTGGGGTGCATGGCTCAGAAAGACCAGGGCCTGATCTTCAAGCGGGCGCCTTACGTCGATCTCGTCGTCGGCCCTGGGCAGCTGCATCAGGTGCCGGCGCTCGTGCGTGAAGTCCGGGCCGAGCGACGCCAGCGGATGGAAGTCAGTCTCGGTCGAACCGACGGTTCACGCGACGAGATCGAGCAGAGCCACGAGAGCTTCGACCCCTTGCGCGATCCCGCGATGCGGCCGACGCCGTACCAGGCCTACGTGCGGATCATGATCGGCTGCGATAAGTTTTGCACCTATTGCATCGTGCCGAGCGTCCGCGGTCCCGAGCAGAGCCGCCCGCCCGCCGCGATCCTGGCCGAAACCCGGCAACTTGCCGGCGAAGGCTGCCTTGAGATCACGCTGCTGGGCCAGACGGTCAACAGCTACAAGTATCGTGAGGGCGATCGCACGTGGCGGATGAGCGATCTGCTCGAAGCCTTGCATGAAGTCGACGGCATCCAGCGGATCAAATTCATCACGAATTATCCCAAGGACATGACGGACGATCTTTTGGCCGCCGTCCGCGACCTGCCCAAGTGCAGCAAGTACCTGCATGTTCCTGTGCAGAGCGGCTCGAACGCCGTGCTCAAGCGGATGAAGCGCGGCTACACGGTCGAGGATTATCGCGAGATGCTCGCCCACACCTACGAATCGATCCCGGGTGTAGCAGTTACGAGCGACTTCATCGTCGGCTTCTGCGGCGAGACCGACGAGGACTTCCAGCAGACGGTCGACCTCGTACAGGAATCGCGGTTCAAGAACAGCTACATCTTCAAATACAGCGAGCGGCCCGGCACCAAGGGGGCGGAGCTGTATGCCGACGATGTGCCCGAAGACGTGAAACGCCGCCGGAACAACTCGCTGCTGGCCCTGCAGAATCAAATCTGCGAGGAAGACAATCACGCCTTCCTCGGCCGCGAAATGACGGTGCTCGTCGAGGGACCGAGCAAATCGGCCCAGCGAGCCGGGTCGTCCTCGACCCCGGATCACGGCGACCGCCTGCAACTTACGGGCCGGACGAATTGCGACCGAATCGTCGTTTTCGAGGGAAATCGCCGCCAGATTGGCCGCTTCCTGCCGGCTGTCATTTACGATGCCAATGCACACACATTGTTCGGCGAAATCGTGACGCAGCACGTCGGCCCGGAGGTTTTTGGGCTCTCGCTGCCGCTCGCCGCGACGGGCGGTCAAAAAGTGTGAATGGCATTTGCACGAAACCGTGCTACAATGGAATTCCTATTCAGCAGGCGATCACCTAGGAACATTCTGACGCTCGGCAGGCCGCGTGAACGATTCCGCCGGCATGCTCCCTAGCGTAAATCCTCGACCAACAGCGATTCGGCTGAGGTCGAACCGGTAATCTCTCCCTTGTCATGATCGACATCGACCGCCTGCGCAATTATCTCGACGACGCGAACGAAGCCGAGCCGTGGCTTCGGTCTCTATACGTTGCAAATCCCAACGCCGCCCACGCCAATCTTACGCGGATGGCGACCCAGGGCGTCACGCTCGATCTGCTCGCCCAGATCGGCGATCAACTGGCGGCGGCAGCCCCGGGGCTCGCAGATCCCGACATGGCGATCAACAATCTCGAGCGGTTCATCGCCGCCTCGCGGAACCCGATGGCCACGGCCGCGCTGTTCGAGCGCGACCCCGAAGCTCTGCCGAATCTGCTGCAGATTTTCTCGACCAGCCAGTATTTGAGCGACCTGTTGGTGGTCGACCGCGAGGCGTACGACCTGTTGCGGATGACCGAAGGCCAACCGGTATCGCGCGAGGCGCTCGTCGAAGAGTTGGTCGGCGACGCACGGACGCTCAAGAATCACACCGACGTCTCGGCCGCGCTGCGGCGGTTCAAGCGCCGAGAACTCATGCGGATCGCCTATGGCGACATCGTTCGCGGACAGCCGGTGTCGACTGTTGCCCGCCAGCTTTCGTATCTTGCGGATGCGATCGTCGAAGGAGCCCTCGAATTTGCCCAGCGGCATTGCGAGGAGCAATATGGTCATCCACTGCGGAGCGATGGCAGTCCATGCCGCTTCGTGGTGCTCGCGCTCGGAAAGCTCGGCGGTCTGGAGCTAAACTACTCGAGCGACGTCGACTTGGTGTTCATGTACGAACAGGACGGTCAGACCGACGCTCGGCGAACTGTGACCAACGAAGAGTTCTTCGAGCGACTGGCGAAGGACCTCATCCGGTTGCTCACCGAAACGACGGATTTGGGTTCGACCTACCGCGTCGACATGCGGTTGCGGCCCGAAGGTTCGCGCGGCCCGTTGTGCCTGAGCTTCGATACAACGCTCTCGTATTACGACACCAAGGGCCGCACTTGGGAGCGGCAGGCGTATGTCAAAGCACGGCCGATTGCCGGCGACCGCGAGCTGGGTGGCGAATTGCTCGAACGGCTTGAGCCCTGGATCTATCGCCGTTACTTAAGCCTCACCGATATCTCCGGCATCAAGTCGCTCAAGCGGCGAATCGAACGACGGGCCGAGAGCGAAGGGGCCGACTTGCGGAACGTGAAGACCGGCCGCGGCGGCATTCGCGACGTCGAATTCGTGATCCAGTTTCTGCAACTCTTGAATGGCGGAGCTCTGCCCGAAGTTCGCACTGGCAACACCCTCGACGCCATCGCCAAGTTGGAGCAATCGGGTTGCCTCACGCACCAGGAACGCTCGATTCTCGAAGACAACTACAGCTTCCTGCGCAAGCTGGAGCACCGCTTGCAGATCATGTTCGATCTGCAGACGCACCTGTTGCCTTCGCAACGCGACGAGCTGGCGAAGCTGGCGGTGCGGATGGGCTATCCCAGCACGCCCCATCGCACGGCGCTGGTGTCGTTCACGTCGGACTACGGGCATCGCACAACCGTCAATCGCAAGATTCTCGACCACTTGCTGCACGACGCGTTTTCGGGCGACGGGACCATCGAGCCGGAAGTCGACCTGGTGAACGATCCCGATCCGCCGCCGGAGCGAATCGAGCAGGTGCTCGGCCGGTACCCGTTTGAGGACGTTGGGGCCGCTTATCAGAATTTGATGGCGCTGGCGACCGAGAAGATTCGCTTCCTCTCGACGCGGCGGTGTCGGCACTTCCTCGCCGCGATCGCGCCGCGATTGCTCGCCGCGATCGCTGCCACGCCCGAGCCCGATACGACACTGGTGAACTTGAGCCGAGTGAGCGATTCGCTCGGCGGCAAGGCGGCGCTGTGGGAGCTCTTTAGCAGCAACCGGCCGTCGCTCAACCTGTACGTCACGCTTTGCGCCGCGTGCCCTTACCTGGCTGGCATCTTGACCAGCAATCCGGGCATGATCGACGAACTCATGGACAGCCTGCTGGTCGAGCATTTGCCGACGCTCGAAATGTTGGAGCAAACGCTCGCCGAGTTGAGCCGCGGGGCGGAGGACCTCGACCCAATCTTGCACAGTTTCAAGAATGCCCAGCATCTGCGAGTCGGCGTGCGCGACGTGTTGGGCAAGGACGACGTCCGCTCGACGCACTCCGCGCTTGCCGACGTCGCCGAAGCGTGCCTCAAGCAGATTGCTGCCAGCGAGTATTCCAAGCTGGTCGAAAAGTTTGGCGAGCCGACGATTTTGATCCCCAGCGAATCGGAACCGCCAACGGCCGGCGCACTGCAGCAGTGGCAACGCTTTGCCGATCGCGAAGGTGACGCCTGCGAGCCGGTGGTGCTCGCGCTCGGCAAGCTTGGCGGCCGCGAGCCGAATTATCACAGTGACCTGGACCTCATTTTCCTGTACGAAGCCGGCGGCAACACGCTCGGCCGGCAGCGCGGTTCGCACGGCAGCACCACCAACGGCCACTTCTTCAGCGAGTTCGGCCAACGTGTGATCCGCATGATGAGCCATCTCGGCCCGCACGGCAGGCTCTACGAAGTCGACGCCCGGCTGCGGCCGACGGGCAAAAGCGGCTTGCTTGCAGTGCCGATCGACGCTTTCGCCCGCTATTTTTCCGAAGGAAGAGGGCAGCTTTGGGAACGGCAGGCGCTCTGCAAGGCCCGCGTCGTGCTCGGCGCGCCGGCTGCGGCCGAATACGCCATGCAGGCGGTTGCCGACGCTGCGTTCGGCCCGGCCTGGACGCCGCAATTCGCGACCGAAATTCGACAAATGCGGATGCGGCTCGAAGAAACCGCGTCGCAGCGCAACCTCAAGCGTGGCCCCGGCGGCACGGTCGACATCGAGTTTTTGGTGCAGATGCTGCAACTCAAATACGGCGGGGCCGATTCGTCGATTCGCCGGCCCGGCACGGTCGAGGCCCTCGAAGCGCTCGAAGCGGGTGGCTACCTCGCGAGCGACGATGCCGATTATTTCCGCCGCAGCTACCGCTTCCAACGGAGCGTCGAGGCCCGCATCCGCCTGATGAATGCCGCCGGCCGGCACGAACTGCCCGACAACCCAAAGGAGCTGGCGAAGCTCGCCTTTCTGCTCGGCTATGGCGATTCGAGCGATCTGGTCGCCGAGGCAGAGCACACGTTCAGCGAGAACCGCGTGCGATTCAATCGGCTGTTCGACGCCGCGGAGCGGAACTGAGCGCTGCCAAATCTACTGTCCTAAAGTCCGACCCCCGACTTTAGGACAGTAGATTTTCACACGTCATGGCGAAATCGACGATTATCCGGCGATGTCGATCACCGCTTCGTACGATTCGGCCGGCAGGATAAAAATCTTGCCATCACCCATGCGGCCGGTGCGGGCGATTTCGACGATCTTGCGGGCCACGTCTTCGGCTCGCGTGTCGTCGACCCAGAGCGTGATCTCGACTTTGGGAAGAAACGTCTGCGAGTACTCCGAGTCGGCGTAGGCGTCGAGATAGGTCTTCTGCTTGCCCATGCCTTTTACTTCGCGGACGCTCACGGCTTCGAGCGGAGCTCGGCGCAGGGCGTCGAGAATCTTCTCAACTAGGAACGGCTTGACGATGGCGACGACTTGTTTCATGGGGGGAGGAAGCTGTTAGCTCTTAGCTGTTAGCCTTTAGCCAGAAAGGATGTCGCCTGAACTTGGTTTGGCTAATAGCTAACGGCTAATAGCTAATAGCTTCCACCTCAGCTGAAGAAATTATCGCCGAACAGGTTCAATGGCGGGCCGGTTTCGACTTCCATGTCGCCGTACACCAAGGTCTGGCAAGAGAGCCGCATCGTGTCTTCGTTGCCGATGAACGACATGCAAGGAATCGGATCGGGCAGCGGATTGTAGAACCGTGCTTTCTCGAACATCCCCATCGGACTAGCGTTCTCCATGCCTTTCGTGATCTTCACGCGGCACGTGCCACAAAAGCTAATGCCGTGGCAGTTCAAAAACTTGTTGACCGTCGCGCCGAAGCCATTCACGCCCTGATGGACATTAATGCCCGCATTGATTGCTTCCTTGCGGAGATTCGCGCCTTCGGGAACGTGGATTTCCTTGTTCTCTTTGATGAACTTGACAAGCGGCATGTCGATGGACCGTAATGCGGATGGTTGACGGAAATGGCTAACCGAGTAGCCTACTACTTTACCGCGCCTCCCGGCGGCCGAAAAGGCGGCCCCTCGGGACCTTTCCCCTTTCCAGGACGGACCCTCCCATGAACCAGAAGTACAGCAAACATCAGCAGAATATCATCAAGAACTACTACGATAACCGCGAGTCGATTTCGCTCCAGCGGCTCAGCGAGCTCGTGACCGAGCTGTACCTGGCCGAGGGGAAGGGCCGCGAGAAGCAGTGGAAGTTCATCACGAGCGCGCTCCAAAAACTGGAAATTCCCGCCGATCGGATCGAGCATCTGCAAAAGCAGGATAACCCGGCGCTGCTGGCGAAGCTCGTCGAAGAGCTGATCGCAAAGCAAAAGTAGAGTTTGCGAGCCGGGTCGCGGGCACCGACGCGCAGCGTTGGTCGGACCCCGACTTTCCGGTACAATTCTTTGTATGCGGCAATATCTCGATCTCGTGCAGCGAATTCTCGACGAAGGCGTCGCCAAAAGCGATCGCACCGGCACCGGCACGCGCAGCGTCTTCGGCCACCAGATGCGATTCGATCTGGCGGACGGCTTTCCGCTCGTGACCACCAAGAAGCTGCACTTGAAATCGATCGTCTACGAGTTGCTCTGGTTTCTCCGTGGCGAGTCGAACGTCCGTTACCTCGCGGACCATGGCGTCACGATCTGGAACGAATGGGCCGATGCGGCAGGCGAGCTCGGTCCCGTGTACGGCTACCAGTGGCGCTCCTGGCCGGGGCACGCCGGCGAGTCGATCGATCAGATTAGCGAAGTCATCGAGCAGATTCAGACGAACCCCGATTCAAGGCGGCTCGTCGTCAGCGCTTGGAACGTGGCCGATGTGCCGTCGATGGCGCTCCCGCCGTGTCACTTGCTGTTTCAGTTCTACGTGGCCGACGGCCGGCTCTCCTGCCAGATGTACCAGCGCAGCGCCGACGTGTTCCTCGGCGTGCCGTTCAACATTGCTTCCTATGCACTACTCACGATGATGGTCGCCCAAGTCACTGGCTACGCGCCGGGCGACTTCATCCACACACTCGGCGACGCCCACCTCTACGACAACCATCTCGAACAAGCTCGGCTGCAGCTCTCGCGCGAACCGCGTCCGCTCCCGACGATGCGAATCGATCCGACCGTCCGCTCGATGTTCGATTTCGAGTTCGAAAACTTCCAGCTCGAGAATTACAATCCACATCCGCACATTTCCGCCCCCATAGCCGTTTAGCCGCGTCGCTTGCGACGTGCTTTTTTTGGTGCTCCCCGATGCGAATTTCGATCCTTGCGGCCATGGCTGAGAATGGCGTCATCGGCCGCGGTGGACAATTGCCCTGGCACCTTTCGGCGGACCTCAAGCGCTTCAAGCGGCTCACGCTGGGCCATACGATCGTGATGGGTCGCAAAACGTGGGAGTCGATCGCCCGGCCACTCGCCGGGCGGCGGATGGTCGTCATCACGCGGCAGAGTGGCTACCTTGCGGATGGCGTGGAAGTTGCTGTCAATCTTGAGGATGCACTGGCAATCGCTCGTGCGGCTGGCGACGACGAAGCGTTCGTCATCGGTGGGGCGGAGATCTATCGGCTGGCATTGCCCCGAGCTGATCGGCTTTACATGACGCTGGTGCTCGCCGAAGTGGAAGGCGATACGAAGTTTCCCGAAGTCGATTGGGAAACGTGGGCTCGCATTGAGACGGAACAAGTCGATGCCGACGCCGACAACGAGTATCCTAGTTTGTTCTACGTCTTCGAGCGTTGTGAAGCGGAGACGCCGTCACATTGACGACCTGGACCGAGCTGACTTGGACCGAACCATGGCGAAGAAGCCGGTAGAACGATGCGATTGGGGTACCCGCGGCGGCGAGTTGATGGCCGCGTACCACGACGAGG
>JANNTD010000524.1:0-11578 GCA_031403315.1 Planctomycetota bacterium | reverse complement strand
AAGTGCTTCGTGCTCGATACGCAGGTCTACTCGAACACCGGCGGGCAGGCGTCCACCAGCAGCTTCACCGGCCAGAACACGAAGATGAGCATCCACGGCAAGGTGATCGCCGGCAAGCAAGAGCGCCGCAAGGAGATCGCGCAGATCGCGATGATGCATCCGCGGAGCTACGTGGCCCAAACTACTTGTGCCCACATGAACCACTTCTACAAGGCGGTGCTCGGAGCGCTCGAATTCGACGGGCCGGCGCTGGTGACCTGCTACACGACCTGCCAGCCGGAACATGGCGTGGCCGACAACATGGCGGGCGAGCTGGCGCGGTTGGCGGTCGACGCGCGCGCTTTCCCGCTACTCATCTACGATCCGCGGGCTGGCGATACGATCCGCAAGCGGCTCTCGCTGCAAGGCAACCCGGCGATGAAAGAGGATTGGTTCTCCAATCCGAAGACCGGCGAGGTGGTCGACTTCATCGACTTCGCGCGGAGCGAAGGCCGATTCGCCAAGCAATTTGATCGCGACGGCAATCCTTCGCCGACGCTGCTCGCGGCGAAGGAAGACCGGCTCGAAAATTGGCATCTGCTGCAGGAACTGGCCGGGTTGCGGTAGGCCGGAGCTAAACCGCAAGCGGCGGTCCGGCAGCGGCAAGCAATGACTCGCGTCGGCAATCCGTTCGTAACGCACTTTTCTGCCTTGTGCATATCTTGCGCGGCGCCCGTTGGGGCTTTTTCACACCGAGTGTAGGTCACGAATCGCTGCACGGAATCTCGAGGTGGTCGTTTTCTACGATCTGCCACACCATGGCGTGGTGTTACAACCGTCACTGCCGGAACTATGGCGCGCGGTTGTGGGGGATATTTCTACCATTTGGGGGTGCTGGAGATATGGGTCATTAAATCTGCGTATCATGCGGTTTTTGGGTAGTTGACGTAATTTGTGACTCTGCCTAAGATCACATTCTGTTCGCGTGGGAGGTCACAGCGCGTAAGAACGACGTAGTTCTGCCGGCTGGTCTGCTCAACGCTCCCTCCCTCCCCTCCCACCTCCCCTTTTCCATGGAGAAGACACCTAAGATGAGCAAGTACATTCTTTCGCTGGTGGCCACGCTTGTTTGCTTGGCCGGTACCGCCCGTGCGGACCAAGGCATCTCGACCAGCACCCTGAGCGAAATGGGTCTGTCGGGCATGACCGTCATGTCGGATAGCGATGCGCTGGCCGTTCGTGGCATGGGTTTCAACGGCGGCCACATGAGCAAGGGTTGCAAGAGCTGCGGTCCGCGCGGCAAGGTGAGCCCGTACTCGAAGGCGTTCGGCAACTCGTTCGCCACGATCGACATCAAGGACGGCGGCGCGCATAGCGAGAACGGCTACTTCGCCGAAGGCCCGTACGCCGCTTCGGGTGAAAACTACTCGGAAGCCGCTTCACAAGTCACGAACGTCGAGATCGTCGACATCGGCGGCGTGCTGAAGAGCGTCACCACGATCTGCACCACCAAGGTTTGGGCCGGTGGCAGCAGCTCGTCGATGAGCTTCTAAGTGAGCTTCTAAGTTGAAACCCGATCCTTCCTTTGGATCGTAAATGAATAAAGGCGTCCTGCAGCCGGATGGTTGCAGGACGCCTTGTTTATTTACACATGGTTGCTAATCCGCGGCGGGACAAGCCCGCCGGTTAGCTCCCCACTATTTGCAGTACGGCTACCAGGTCAAGCCGGTGCTGACCGCCAAGCCGATCAGGTCGAGTTCCGGCGCGTCGGCCAAGGCCAAGGCGTCGCCGATCGTTGTCGTCGTGACCGTGCTGCCGTCGTCGATCGCAGCACCGGCGAACGAATTGGCCGCCGAGAAACCTTGTCCACCCGACCAGCGTTGGTATTCCAACGCCACGCGGCAGAAGGCGTTGGCCGGCAGGCACCGCAGGGCATAGTCCCATTCGAGGCCGAGCTGGATTTCGCCAATGAACAGGTTGTCGTCGACAGAGGTCGAGGCGCCGTTCACCGAGCCGGCAGTCGCGATCGCATCGGGATCTTGCGAGGTGAGCGAGAGCAGCACGCCGGTTTCGGCAGCCGTCTCGGTCGGTCCCCAGACCGCCGACCAATGGAAGTTGTAGAACCAATGGACGCACGAGCAGGGGAAGATCGGCTTGCGGCCGTACCAGCCGAGCACGATACCCGTACCACGCGTCTGGCGATGAGCCCCGGCAAAGCCGAATATAACCGAATCGTCGGCAAGCGCCGTGGCGATCAGCGACGCGTCGTGTTCGATCTCAGCATGCCGAACACCGGCCGAGAACTGCATCCAGCAATCGTGGAGGCAAACCCGGCGGGTGATCTCGAGATCGACCGTGTAGGCTTCAAGGTCGTTGCAGCTGGTGTAGCCAAAATCGGGAGTGCCGCAGTTCGGGCCGTCCCACTGGCCGTCGCTGCCGAGCGTGGGGTCGAAGCTGCCCTCGCCAGCACGCAAATGAAAGTAGCGGAGATTGGCGCCCCACAGGCAGCCTTGGACGCCGACCCAGATCCGCGGCGACATGTAGAAATCGTCCACGTCGTCTGTGGAGGTGCTGAACTCGTCGAACCGCTCGTCGACAACCTCCAGAGCGCTGAAACCGGCAAAGCCGTCGTTTAGATCGGGCCGCAGGAACGTGGCTTCGATGCCCGACGTCCAAAACAGCGGCCGCGGCTGCGGGCAGCAAGCTCCGTCGAGGCATTCGCTGGGCACGTCGTCACCGCTGCCCAACGGCCGATCGTTGGCATAGGGCGTGGTCGGTACCGGCATCGGCTCTTCACTATCGGCGGTCTTCACTTCGGCATCGGCAAACTTGGTGGTCGCCAGCCGAATGCCTTCACCCTGGAGCGGCTGCGGCTCGGCGGAGGTGGTGGTCGTTTTCGCAGCAGCCGCTTTCGGAGCAGCGTTATCAACCGTGGCGACAGGGTTCGTCGCCGCGGGAGCCGGTTCGGCGGCGATCGGCGCGCCGTGCAAGTTGTAGATTTTCGCCGCCAGCGCCGCTTCGGTGAGCTTCAGTTCGAAGCCGTCGGAAGTCTGAGGATTCGTCGGTTGGCTGGAAGCCGCGATCGGGGCTGGTTTTTTTATCGTCGGCGTCGAGTTTGTCGTCGGCGAAGAGGCCGGCACGGAAGGATCGGAGAAGCGGATGGCACTATTCGGTGCCCCGCGATGGCTCCGCCAGCCGATGGTCGGCACGGGGCTCGGAACAGTGCTCGGCATGGCGCTAGCCGCCGGCTGCGAATCGGAATCAGAGATGAGCACTTCGGCCGCACCGCGCGTGCTCCACGGCGTCGATTGCGTCACGACATTGATCGTTTTGGGCGCCGCAGCAGCCGATTCCTCCGCCTGGCTTTCGGCGGCCAGCACGGCAGCGCGCTGGGCAAGTTCGGCGGCCTGCGCTGCCAATCGTTTCGCTTCGGCGGCCTTGTCGGCAGCAGTCGCTGAGGTGGACGCGACGGGATAGCCCAGCGCCGGTCCGCCACGATCGGTTGCGCCGGCCGTCGCCGGACCGGCAACACAGACTAGCGTCAGCAGCACGAATTTCCAACCGAATCTGACGTTCATGTTCATCTTTCCTCCTGATGTCGAATCCGCTTGGCATGCTGCGCGAACGCATGCGCGGCCCGGTGCGACTTTTTTCCCCGGGGAGGATTCATTGGATCGATTTGAAAAGCGGGATTTTTGTTGCAGCAGTCAGTTCCTGCCCGACCGCAACTTGCGTTACAGGCCGGAGGACCGCTGCAACAGTCGTTTCCGTTACAGCAGCGACTTTCGTTACAAACGGCAGCCTTTGCCACCGTACAGGCAACGATCGTCTCGCTTTGGGGGAAGGGTCGAGATTTTGCCCGACCGGGCGCACAACCGTTACAAGCCGCAGAGTTTGACACCTGCGGTAGAAAACTGGCGAAACTCTGAGGCTTGGTACGACTTTGACGCGCCAGCAGATTCGGCAGCACCTTCCCAATCGCCCGAATTTACCAAGCTAGCGGCGACGATTTCGTGCGGCGGCACCATCGCCGTCAAGAAAAAGCTTTGCCCAGACCGATCTACCGTTACAGCCGGAAAGGTCTGCGCCACGGGTGCGGCCGGAACAACCGGCGGAACCGATACGATACGAAGTGTTTTCCCAACTTGCCGGGTCGCTTGACGCGGCAGGCCGCTCGTCTAGACGCTCCTCTATGCACAGCAGCCCACGCTTCTCTGGCGGTCGATCACGCAACCGGGCGCACCAGGTGCGCGCTGGGGCGGGAATGATCGCCGGCCCTGCTGTAGCCGGTCTGGTGGGCGTCGCCATGCTGGCAGTGGCGGCGGGTGCTGCTGGGGCCCAATCGCATTCGCCAAATACCGCCGCGACGCCTTCGACTCAGTCGCCTGTCTGGCTGCCCATGCCAGCAACGAAGACCCCAGGGCTAGTTCAGCCAACCGCGATGCTGCCGGGGGCATCGCCCTATCCGCGCACTCGTTTTCCGTCGGCCGGCGGCGTGATCGCGCAGCCGCAGTTCGTGTCACCCGAACTACCTGCGCCAGCGAGCGAGGTAGCGGTGAGCGAAGTGTTCGTGAGCGACGGCGCGAGTGGCTCGAATTCGACGAGACCTACACTGCCGGCTATGTTTAAGCCACCACGGAGGTTTGAACCCGCGACCGTGCATGCCGAGCCGAAGAAGACTTCCCGGTTCTGGGAGTTCGTGTTGGGGCCGAGCCAGCCGGCGCCGGCGAACACGACAGCGACACAGGCCGCGACCAAACCGCCGTCGCACACCACGACGGCCGCGAGTGCGAATGCAAAATCATCGTCGAGTACCCCTGGCGGGTCGCTGCTGAGTCAGTTGCTCGGTACGAGCTCGCCGCCACCACAGCCGGCGAAGCAACCCAAAGCAGATGTGAGCGAGTTGACGAATCCGTTCTTGCTGACCTCGGCGGACAAGGAAATCGCCGCGCCGCCTACCGAGCGCAAGCCGACCGCGCAAGACGTCGAAGCAGCCAAGACTCCGGCCACGAGCATGACAATCTCGAGGCCCGGATTGTTTCCGCAAATGGATGTGCCGATCGAGCGCTCGCCGGAGTCGACGCCAAACATGGTGGGTGTGCCGCGTGTGCCAACCGTTTCAACCAGTGCGCTCGACGGCATTGCCGCGGCACTGTGGCGGCCGCTGAGCAGCATGACGAACGACGAACCGACCGTGGCGATGCCGGACGGACCGAATCTGCGGAAATCAGCCACAGACAAACAAGCGCGGCTGCCCGAGTCCCAGCGCGTGCCGAGTCTGTTGCGGCCGTTTTATGTGACCAATGCACCGCCTCCGACCACGTCGCGTCGCGCTGCCAACGATCAAACCGCCGATGTCCCGAGCAGTGTCACCACAGCATTCATCGAGTCTTCTTTGGGTCGGCAGCTCTCGATGATGAGCGACGAGGACTTGCGGACTTCGGCCGTCGCATCGATGAAAGCCGAGGCGCAGCGCGACCAACAACCGTGGGACGGAACGGTGACCGTCCAGTGGCCGTTGATGGCGAATCCGTTCACGCTGAGCGAAACGGCTGTACCGCCAAATTACGGCGGTGGTGACGTCGCGCAGGTCGCCTTCTTGCAAGAATCGCTGCCGTCGCCGCCCGCGGGGAATCTCGCACCGGATGACGTTGATCTGCCGGGCGGTCAAGACAATGCGGCTGACGACGCACCGGCCGGCGGCGAGAAAAAGAAGGAGAATGACACGCTGGTGGGCGCCAAGACGATTGGCACCGCACCGGAAGACAATACGCTGGAGTTCCTGCGTACACAAACCGTGCTCTTGGAGCCCGGCAAATCGCAATTCGACATCGGCCTCCAATACACGCTCAGCGAAAACGATTTCCCGATCCTGCTGACCGATGGGATGGGCAACGTGGTGGGCGTCGACAACGTCGAATTCAAAGGCCGCGAATTGACGGTGCCGATGGAGCTGCGCTACGGGCTGTTGAATCGCGTGCAGGGCTTCATTCAAGTGCCTGTCGGCTGGGCCAACGTGCAGGCGGCCATCAACGACTACGATGAATATGAAAGTGACGGCGGCATCGGCGACGTCGGCTTCGGCCTGACGATGCAGCTCCGCGACGCCTACAAGGACTGCCCGTATTTGATTGGCACCGTCGCCGGCCTCGCGCCGACCGGTGGCGAACCGTTCGGCGTCTTTGGTCAGATTTCGCCGAATGCACCTTCGCTCGGCAACGGGTTCTGGGCGATCTCGGCCAATTTGCTCTGGGTGCAAACGCGGTACGACCCCGTCGTCGTGTTCTACGGCTTGGGAGCACGTTACCAGTTCTCGCACGAATATCTCGGTATCGATTTCCAACCGGGCGCGGAATACAACTACACGTTCGGCTCGGGCTTCGCCGTCAACGAACGAGTGACGCTCAGCGCCCAGTTCTTTGGCTCGTTCATCGAAGAGCTGAAGGCCAACGGCGAGCGCGTCGAGGGCACGATCCAAGAACCGATCAACTTGCGGCTGGCGCTGACGCTCGCCAAGCCGTGCAATCGGATCGTGGAGCCGTTCGTGGCATTCGGCCTCACCGACGACGCGATTTCGGCGAATTTCGGCATCACGTGGACGTATTAGCCATGCGGAATTCTGCCGGTCGACTGATGTTGTGTGCGGCCGCGCTGGTGTGGCTGCTGCCGGTCGGCCTCGTCGTCGCTCAAGAAGTCGACGTGCAGCCGCAGGCCGCGCCGCAGCCGGCGGGGCAATCGGGGCAACAGCGCGCGTCGAATGACGACGACGATGATGATGACAACGACGCAGAGCCGCAGACCGTCGAGCGGCAGATGCAAACGCTGAAGCGCGAGCTGCGCGGTCAGAAGGCCGACCCCAGCCAAACGGCCCCGATCCGCGACGGTCAGCATCAGTTCCAGCTGAAGGTGCCGAACTACGTCGCCATCCGGCAGCGGAACATCGTGATGCAGCAGCGCGACTTTTCCTGCGGCGCCGCCTGCCTGGCGACGATTTGCCGGTACTATTGGGGCGACGACGTCACCGAGGAAATGGTCCTCGAGCCGCTCGACATTTTGCTCACCGCCGAAGAAACGGAAGACCGCATCAAGAACGGTCTGGCGATGAGCGATCTGCGGCGGGCGGCGGTGAAGATGGGCTACCAGTCGGTCGTTGGCACCACGACCTTCGTCAAGCTCGGCGAGATGAAAGTGCCTGCGATTGTCGGCATCCAGCCGAGCGGGCACAAACACTTCGTGGTGCTCAAGGGCACGTTCGGCGACTGGGTCTACCTGGCCGATCCGATCCGCGGCAACATTCGCATGGCGAACTGGGAATTCGTCAAGCAGTGGCAGAAGAACGCGATCCTCGTCGTCTACAAGCCGGGCGAGAAGGTCAAGAAGTACTCCGCGTTGAGTCTCACCGAGGCCGATATCCGCCTGAGCGACATGAGCGATCAGATCATTCGCTCGCAGGAGTCGCGTCAGCCGCAGAATCGGATCAAGCAGTCGCCATAATAGTGACTGCGTCTAGCGCGTCATATCGAGCGCGTCGTTGATTGTGCCGATGTAGAAGCCGGCGATGCGGAAGATCATCAGGATGATCAGCCCCATCACCAACATCGCGACGCCGACGCCAGCGAGTGTTGTGAGCACCTTGAGCGCCGTCTCCGCTTCGTCCTCGTAGCGTTTCGAGAGCCGCTCCATCGACTCGACGACCGCGCCGCTCTCCTCGGCCACCTCGAGCGCCTCGATGAAAGTGTCGGGGAACACGTCGGTGGCCGCGAAAGCTTCGTGGAGCGGATGGCCGCTGGCGACGAGCGACACGGCCTCGGGCGTATGCTGGATATAGTAGTCGTTGCCCGTGGCCCGCAGCACGAGCGGCACGACGCGGCGCAGGTCCATGTCGACGTTCATCGTCAGATGCAGGGCCCAGGTGAGCCGCGCTAGCGCCAATTTTTCGAGGCTGCCGCCGAGGACGGGGATCCGCATCACAGCCCGCTCGAGCGGCCGCGTCCAGAATACGCCGCGGCGAATCGCGACCACCAATCCCGCAATGCAAAGCCCCACGGCGATGATGAAGTTCGTGTAGATCAACAGGCCGCGGTTGCCGATCAGGCCAAAGCCCAGAACGTCGATCGCCTGGCCGTTGTTCCGCTGGGCGACGATGCCGAGAACCCAGATCATCAGGCCGATGACGAGGATCGCCAGCACCAATTCGATCATCGGCCAGGCGATCGCCAAAAAGAACATCCGCTGCAATTCGACGCTCTTGCGAAAGTGGCGCGACAGGCGGTCGAGCACGCGACCGAGCGTTCCCGTCGTCTCGCCGACGCCGACGATCTCGCGAAACAGCGGCGGAAAGAGCTGACCGGTGCCGGACAGGGCGGCCGAAAGGCTGTCGCCGCGGTTCACGGCGTCGCTGATGTGCTGGAAGTCGCCGCGGACGCGCGCGGGGGCCGACTCGGCTTCGCGTTTCCAGGTGCGGCGAATGTCGATGCCCGACTCAGTCTCGACCGCCAGCCGGTGGCTGAGCTCACCCAAGGCTTTTGCAGAGAGTCGTGGTGAAAGCAGCATGCGGCGCCTCTTCGAATTTATCCTGCCATGATTCTATCACGGACGGGGGGTCGTTGGCGCGGACTTGGCGTTCGACCAAATGCCGCGTTTGGCGCGCTTGGCTTCTTCCTGGGCCAGACGGAGGCGGCGTTTGAGGGTACTGCTGAAGTGCCAGCCGAGTCGGGCTTCGGCCAGGCCGGCGCGGACCAGCTCTTCGTTGAGCATTTTGTCGCCGTCCCAGACGAAGGCCAGGTAGCGGCCGTAGTCGTCGAGCCGTTCGTTGCCGAAGGTGAGCTTCACGCGGTCGCCGGCCTCTTGGACGAACTCTTTCGTGAACGCGCTGGCCTCGGGGCCCCACGGTTCGACCGGATAGTCTTCGCGGACGGTTTCCGGAGTGTCGACGCCTTCGAGTCGGACCCGCGCGCCAGATTGCATCAAGAGCGTGTCGCCGTCGACGACGCGACGGACGCGGTGCACGCCTTCGGTGAGCACGTCGCGACCGGTGGGCGGCGGCGCCGGGCCCGGCACGGGCGGGTACATGATCCACTGGAAGACCAATAGCGCGATGACTGCGAACCAGTACCAATACGTCCGAATGCTGCGCCAATAGGGACGGCGTCCGTGATTCATTTCACACACCATTCACAATCGGCGGGTCGCGGTTGGAGTTTGCTTACGCTAGACTGTCTCCGACCCATCGTACAAGAGACACGCGGCAAAAGTCGAGTCGAGCGAGCAGGCAAAGAAATGCTGGCCATTCGCTGCAAGGACCTGGTGAAGCGTTACGACGGCAAGCCGCCGGTGGAGGCGGTGCGCGGTCTCGATCTGGCTGTCAATGAGGGCGAGTGTTTCGGTCTGTTGGGTCCGAACGGCGCGGGGAAAACAACGACGATCGAAATCCTCGAAGGCCTGCTCGAGGCAACTTCCGGCGAGGTCGAGGTGCTCGGCTATCGTTGGGGCAAACAGGATGACGAGATTCGACAACGGATCGGCATCTCGCTGCAAGAAACGCGGCTCTCGGAGAAGCTCACGGTCCGCGAAACACTGACCCTGTTTCGCAGCTTTTACCGGCAGGGACTCGAGCCCGAAGAGACGATGGCCCGCGTGTCGCTCGAAGAGAAAGGCGACTCGCGAGTGGCAAGTCTCTCTGGTGGGCAAAAGCAGCGGCTCGCGGTGGCCTGCGCGCTGGTGGGTGATCCGGAGTTGCTGTTTCTCGACGAGCCGACGACGGGGCTCGACCCCAACTCGCGGCGGCAATTGTGGGAACTGATTCGCGGGTTCCGCGAATCGGGCAGGACCATCTTGCTCACGACCCACTACATGGACGAAGCCGAACGGCTCTGCGACCGGGTGGCGATCGTCGATCATGGTCGGCTGATGGCGCTCGACTCGCCGCGCGGGCTGATTGCCAGCTTGGGCGGCGATCATGTCGTCGAGTTCACCTACTCGAGCGCGAATGGCGATCAACGGATCGACGCGGCGAAATTTGCCGATTTGCCGGGGGTCAGCTCCGCGCGGGTGGAGGATGGACGTGTGTGTTTGTCGGTACGCGAGCTGCATGTCGCTTTGCCAGCCGTGATCGCGCGGGTGCAGGAGCTGGGCTATGAGCTCACCAGCCTGTCGACGCGACATGCGAGTTTGGAAGACGTGTTCGTGAAGCTCGCAGGACGGCATTTGACGGATGATGAGCAAGAAGTGAAGTGAGCGATTCGCCGAAACATCCCTGGTATCGCTATTGGCCGCCGGCGCAATTGGTGCTCGCGCGGCTCTTGGAATTGATGCGCGAGCCGGAGGCGCTGTTTTGGGTCTATGGGTTCCCGATTCTGATGACGCTCGCGCTCGGGATCGCGTTTCGCAATCAGCCGGTCGAGCAGATTGTTGTTGACGTCGTGGCTGGGCCGGCCGCTGAGGCGACGGAGGATGACCTCTCTAAGTCGGACAGCCCCGAGCGATTCAAGACGCGCGTGCTGCCTGAGGCGGAAACGGCGACGCGGCTTCGCACCGGACGGACCGATCTGGTGGTCGTGCCCGGCGCTGCGAACGCGGACGGCCAGCCGCACTATGAATATCGCTTCGACGCGACGCAGCCGAAGAGCGTGCTCGCGCGGAGTGCGGTCGACGATCAACTGCAGCGAGCGGCGGGGCGACGCGACGTGGCGGAAGTGAAACTGGTCGCGGTCGACGCGCCGGGCAGCCGGTACATCGACTTCTTGGTGCCGGGGCTCTTGGGCATGAGTCTAATGGGCGGCGGGATGTGGGGCGTGGGGTTCGTCACGGTCGACATGCGGCGACGCAACCTGCTCAAGCGATTCCTCGCCACGCCGATGAAGAAGAGCCATTTCCTCGCCGGCCTGATGGTCAGCCGGATGCTGTTCATGGTGCCCGAGGTGCTGATCCTGTTGGTGTTTGCCCGCTATGCGTTCGGCGTCGTGATCCACAGCAGTCTCGTCACGGTGGTGTTGTTGATCCTGCTCGGGGCGGTGATGTTCTCGGGCATCGGCCTGCTATTGGCCAGCCGCGCGAAGACGATTGAGATGGTCTCGGGATTGATGAACCTGATGATGGTGCCGATGTGGATCTTCTCCGGCATTTTCTTTTCATCCGAGCGGTTCCCCGACGCGATCCAGCCGATCATCAAGGTGATTCCGCTCACGCCGCTGATCGACGCACTGCGGGCCGTGATGCTGGAGGGGGCGCCGCTGACGGCCCAACTCACGCGAATCGGCATCATGTGTGCCTGGGGCGCCGTTTCGTTCGTGCTCGCCCTGCGCTGGTTCCGCTGGCGGTAGTCGCTCCGCTGGCGGTAGTCGCAAAAACGCAACATGTCGCGTTCGGCACGAACGCCCTGAACCATTCGACACGACCCGCACCTCCGGCCGCTTGAGAGCCAAAGTGGTCCGCGCCGGGCCCCTAGAATCTACCACCCGTGAGCTATGTTTCCGTATCGGCGGCGCACGCTGCGCTGCCGTCTGAACCTGCACTCGATAGGGTTCACCGGTCAAACCTCGGGGGGGAACACGCAATGTTCACGGATCGCAAATTGTCTCGGCCGCTCGCCATCGTCGCG
>JANNTD010000523.1:0-9943 GCA_031403315.1 Planctomycetota bacterium | reverse complement strand
GCACTCGGGAACCCAGACCTTTTTGCAGCACTTCACCGGCGGGCACTGCACACACTCGGTGTGGCACTTGCCAGGGTGATAGCAGCAGCAGCAGGTGCAGGGGTTGTACGACCAGCAACCAGGCTCGCGGACGACGCGCTTCCGCGTCGGACCGGGAACTTCATATTGCTGGGTTTCCCAGTGACCAGACTGGCACGTGATCGTCTTCGTATAGTGAACCGGTACGCTGACACAATAGTTGATGTCTTTCGACCGGGTTTCCCAAACTGGCTTGCAAACCGTGTAGCACTTGGTCTTCTCTTCCCAAACCGGCTTGCAGACCGTGTAGCAGATGTCCTTCGAGCGGGTTTCCCAGACCGGCTTGCACACTGTGTAGCAGCGGGTCTTGGTTTCCCAAACCGGCTTGCAGACCGTGTAGCAACGGGTCTTCTCTTCCCACACCGGCTTGCAGACCGTGTAGCAGATCTCCTTCGTGCGAGTCTCCCACACCGGCTTGCAGACGGTGTAGCAATGGGTCTTGGTTTCCCAGACCGGCTTGCAGACCGTGTAGCAGATGTCCTTCGAGCGCGTCTCCCACACCGGCTTGCAGACCGTGTAGTTGTGGCAGCGCGTTTCCCAAACCGGCTTGCACACCGTGTAGCAAACCTCGCGGGTGCGTGTCTCAGGCACCATTTTGGTGCAATTGATCACTTTGTTTTCGCACACCCGCTCCCAACAAGTTTTGTGGCATGTGACTTCCTGCTTCTCGTACTCAATGCACTTCACCGTTTTCATGACGGTGTGGCATTCAGTCCGACAGCAGGGTGCACAGCATGAGTAGCGCGCCAAACCGCACCACCCGGCGTCTGCCCCCAGCGGGGTCAACATCAGAGCCAGGGCGGCGACAAGCGGCGCTAAAGTGCATCCTCTCATCTCCTTCGCCTCCTTCAAGTGAGTCCAAAAATACGTGGGTCCAAAAGCTGGTCGATCGAGCGAACATGTAGTCGCCCGTCCGTACTTAATTCGGGCCGGCAAATCCACGTACCTTAACTGTTTTACGTAAATTCCGTGCTTACCGCACTTATCCCTGTTACCGTCTCCGTCACAAGTTAAACCGTACCAACCTGCTAGCACGCAAAGCTTTACACGACTAGAACGGCTGGGAACGCCCCGTCGGTGCCGGCCAATTGCAATGCTTAGAGCGGAAAAAACGGGCGGACCGTCTGTAACGAGGGCACTGGAATAGGGCGGTAGCCGGGAGCAGAATGGCCCTGGTGCGGAGCGAGCGGGCCGTGCTGTAAACGATTGCCGTACCTGGACCTGCGCTCTGTAGACGCTATCCAGCGACTTGCTGATCGCAAATCGCTCATTTACAGTGGCAGGGACAGCATTCGACGTTACCCCTCCTAGGGCGCCGGCGGTCGCCGGTTCGGCATGAGCTCGGGAAAACACAAGCTGGCGCATCTTGATCCCGATGATGTGCCCAAGGCGGTGATCAACCGGCTCAGCCTTTACCTGCGCGAGTTGCAGCATCTGTTGCGAAACGGCAAGACGACGATCAGCTCCAGCCAACTGGGCCGGCTGTTGGGCTTCACCGATGCTCAAGTCCGCAAGGATCTGACCTGTTTCGGCCACTTCGGCCACCCGGGAATCGGCTACCGCTGCGAAGAGCTGGTGGCCGCGATCCGCCGCATCCTGGGCACCGACCGCAACTGGACGGTCGCCCTGTTCGGCGTCGGCAATCTCGGTCGGGCCCTGTTGGGGTATAAGGGCTTCGGTGCGAAGGGCTTCCAGATCGTGGCCGCGTTTGATGAAGACCCCCGCAAGGCGGGCGCCACGATCGACAGCATCCGCGTCTATCCGATGGATCGACTCGAGGAAATTGTCGCCCGCCAGCAGATTCAGTTGGCGATGATCACGGTGCCGGCCGCGGCGGCCCAAGCGGTCGCCGACCTGGCCATCAAGGCCGGCGTCTCGGGCATCGTGAACTTCGCTCCGGTGACGCTCTCTGTACCAGATGACGTGAGCTTGGTGGGCGTGGACCTCGCCACCGAGCTCGAGCAGATCTCGTTCTCCGTTGCGAATCGGGACAAAAGCTGTTAGCAAATAGCTATTAGCAGTTAGCCAGAGCCGTCGATTTTGCTGGCTAAAAGCCAACAGCCAAGAGCTAATAGCTTCCCCTTTACCCGGTAGTGTAATGGTAACACTAGGGATTTTGATTCCCTCATTCAAGGTTCGAATCCTTGCCGGGTAGCTTGGTACATTAGGCTTTCTAGCCTGACAGGAACTCTTAATGTCAGGCGGGAAAGCCTGACGTACGTGATGTTTGATTCCTCTGAAATAGCGTGTGCGATATCCGCGGTCCGCGAGGCCGCGATCTTGGCCCGGGCGGTTCAGAAAGAGCTCGTCACGCCGGCGCTGACCAAGGACGACCGCTCGCCAGTGACGGTGGGCGATTTCGCGGTCCAGGCCGTCGTGGCTCGGCGGCTCGCAGAATATCTGCCCGGTTCGGAGCTGATTGGCGAGGAGTCGGCCGAGGCATTGCGGCTCGCCGAGGGTGTCGACACGCTGGAGCAAGTCACGCATTTCGTCCGCCGGCTGGTTCCGGACGCGACGCCGGAGGAAGTCTGCGGCTTGATCGACCGCGGCAACGTGACTCCCGGCGCTGACGACCCGCCGGCCGAATTCTGGACGCTCGATCCGATCGACGGCACCTATGGTTTCTTGCGCCGCGTCCAATATGCGGTCGCGCTGGGCAAGATCGAGAACGGCATCGTCACGATCGGCGTCCTCGGCTGCCCAGAATTGGCGAAGAGTCGCGAGTCCGCGCCGGGCGGCGAGGGCTCGCTCGTCGTGGCAGTCCGCGGGCAAGGTGCCTGGTGGCAGCCGCTCGTCGGCAATGGCGGCGGCGAGTGGCAGCGGCTGCATGTTTCGAATCGCGCCGATGCCGCGAGTGCCCGCGTACTCCGCTCGGTCGAAAAGGCCCACACGAACACCGACGAAATCGGCCGCCTGGCCGAGCACCTTGGCATCACTGCCGCGCCGGTGCCGCTCGATAGCCAAGCAAAGTACGCGGTGCTCGCTGCCGGGGCGGGCGACGTGCTGTTGCGGCTGATCTCGCCCAAGCAGCCGAATTACAAGGAAAAAATCTGGGACCAGGCGGCCGGATCGCTCGTGATCACCGAAGCCGGCGGCCGAATCACCGATCTCGATGGCCGAGCGCTCGACTTCTCTCTCGGCCGGTCGCTCACGGCCAACCGTGGCATCCTGGCCACGAACGGCCCGCTGCACGAACCGCTCCTGGCGGGATTGCAGGCGATTGGCGCGTAGTCGCCACGTCGACGTCCGCGATAGGTTGAGACTCTCAACTCGCATTCTCAAAGTCCCTTGCTGCCGGTGCTCCAATTTCACCGTGTTTTTCCGAAGATGCCTCGCATGCCAGTCAAAAAGTGCCTTGTTTTTCCGAAGAGGTCTCCAGTCGTCGTCGTAAGTCGTTAAAGTTTCGAAGGGGTCACGACGGAAAGGGGTCGGGGTGCAGGGGTCGGGGGTCAGGGAATGACGAATTGACGAATGACCGCGTTGGTGGCGGGTGGAACTGGAAGGCGACAGGTTTCTCGAAGGCGACAAGTTATTCGACGGTGCATTGGCCGGTTCCCCGCTGGCGATTCGGTCGACGATGTTCCCGCGGACCGCGAGCGCAGCCAGCGGCGTAAGGACGTTGGTGTCCTGCGCCAACAGCGATTGGCTACGAGCTAGACGCCAACGGCTTCTGATAGTGTATATGTGTTTCTATCATAGGATGGCGGGAGAGGGAAGAGGGCAGAATTGGCCGCCCCTCTGATGGTGGAGAGAGCGGGGAGACGCACGCCATGACGCGAAGGCGCAAAGAATTCTCGCGGAGAAGAGAGATGGCGGATGGCGAGATCGAACCGCGACGACCGGTCGCGGCTTTATTGGCCTATTGCGCCGGCACCGGCAAGCGTGGGTGCGCTTGGGGGGAGGTCGTGCAATGGGCCCAATACTTTTTCGCCGTGGTTGACGTCGACGGCCAGCCAGTCGCGGTCGATCGACCATTTGGACGTGGTCGCCGGAGCGTATTCTAGCTTCGGCGTTGGCGAGGCCGTTGTATCCGCGAGCTTTGACTGCAAGCCGGTGAGTAGCAATCGCGCGATCGCCGGGGTCGATTCGGACCCAGTCGCCACGTGCGTCGCGATGGAACGATGGACACGCAGGGCGACGAGCGGATTTCCCGTGATGTCGGGTAGATCAGCCGACAGCTCCTCCCACGTTGCTTCGATCGGGCACATCACCATTTCAACGTAGTTCGGCGTCGTGCGTAGGTACATCCGCATGGGTTGGCCCGCCCGATGAGCCGTCAGAGCGGTGATGTCTCCGTCTTTGAGGCCTGCCGCTTGCGTGAACGAAGCGGCCAGCGCGCCGATCGATTTTTCGAGGCCGCGGTTCAGGTCTGCCGCGACGATGTCTGCAGTGTGTCGCGACGCGATCGCGTCGGCTTGGGCGCGAGTTTGGGCCACGCGCCGCCGGGCGATGCGTTCGACCAATTGCCCCATCAACCCTGGACTCCCCGATTCGATGCTTAGGGGATGGAGGCGCGTGGTGGCTTCGGCGCGAGCAGGCGCCGTGGAGAATCCCGCTGCGCCCAGCGTGATGCGCTTGGTAGCACGGAACGTCGAGTCGGACTTGTAGTGCAGGATGGCCGGCCCGTTCACGCCGCGGGTGCGCGAGTGGACGGTGCCGACGAACTCGACTTCTGCCTGGAATTCGTCGGCGCTGGGTACTAACACTAGGCGTGTTTTGCCGTTGGTGTGCGATTTACCGGCGATCCGGGTGCCGAGGATGAGGTCGGTGACCGGCTTGGTTCGGCTCACCGTGCGTGCGAACCGCTTCGACAGGTAGTCGCCGGAGACGCGCAGGTAGAGCAGGGTCGTCGGTAGTGCAGACTCGGCCTGCGCGACCGGCGGCGAGGCTTGTTGCGGGTAGCCGCTGCTCCAAAATGGAATGCTTTCAAGCGCCTGCGCAACCATCTGGCTGACTAGCGGCTGCTGAACGTCGTCGGATTGACTTTGGGATCGAAGGGAATCGTCACTTCCGAGCGCCGGCAAAGCTGACAGCGCGCAGAATGCCACCGACAGTCTGAGACAGACATGCGATGCCATGGGGCACTTCGAGAGATCGAATTGAAGAGTCTACCGCAAACAGATGAGTCTTGATGCGAGTTGCCGCGTTCCGGGCGGCTGCTATCGTCGTGATAGAAAAGTCTGGCGCGACGGCCGCTGCGTGCGTGCGTGACCGCACATATGAATCATACGTTACGGATTCCATCCTTGCGAGGAATTTGTTGGTGGGCATTCCGGCGTGAAAGCGGCGCGATGTTTGCTGGCGGCCCGAGCGACGCGTACGGGCGGTTGCCAGGCCTAGCCGGACAAGTGCGACGCCGGACCGGGAAGCCGGCCGAGCAACCCAGGCCGTGGTTGCCCAGCTTTGCGTTCGCTGCCGTTGATGGATTCAAATCGGACGACGAGGATTCGTCACAAGACTCAATCCCGCCGATCGGGTGTGGGAGGCGCAGAATCGGCCACCCACTTCCGAGTCCAATTCATGGAGACTCACGCCAAGGCGCTAAGGCGCAAAGGCAAATCCTGGGACAGACAATCTATGATGTCTTGAGCGGGCCTCGGTTTCCTCTGCGCTCTCTTGTTCAAAATTAAGAATTGGAACAGGGAGCAGAAGTATCCGCGAGCCGTTGAATTTGAAGTTCAAACCCGGCCCATGACCGGGTCGCTGAAGCTCCACGCCCCCGTTTCTACGCGTCCGGCGTACCTCCTTTCGAACAAGTCGCTGCCCACGACGCGGACGCCAAGATCGTACCAGCCAAAGCTGTGCTGAGTCTTTACCGCGCAGGTCGTGCTGTCACCCGGCGCGAGAATCAGCCGCTGATCGTCGTTCTTGTACGCCAGGTCGACGATCTCGATGGTATGACGGCGGCGGTCGTCCCGATTGATCAGGTGAACTTCGACGTTGCCGCTTGGAGGATCAGTGGCGGTGGTTTGGCTGTAGTCGAGGCGAATTTCGAGCGGCGGATCGTTGGCGTCGCCGCGGAACTCGCGATAGAACCCGTTGGGGCCATACACGGCAAGCTGGTAGCGGCCATCCGCGAAGTCGCCGAGGGCCCAAGAGTCCTCCAAGCGGTCGCCGGGCGCCACGGCGTAGTTCCGCGTCCGCACGTCTGTGGCGTCGTGTCGCGCATAAACAGTGAACGGTGACCCTGCCGCGTCTTTGCCGAAGAGTTCCTCGCGGGCCTCAAAACGGATCGTGAATCGCCGCCGGTCGTCGGTCAGCGTGCCGTCGACGACGAGCTCGTACGGCAGTGGACACGAGCGCCGCACTCCCGGTTCCTGGCGCGGCAACCGCGGGGAAGCGAGCGGGGCGCGGCAGATCTGCTCGAGGTCGGCCGGCGTCAGACTTTGGTATCCGGACGGCAATTCCTTGAACTTCGCCCGATGGATCTCCTCGATGAACGCATCGCGCTCGGGGAACGGTAGCGACTTGAGCTCTTCGCCGGAATAGGGCTGGAACGCCGACGTCAGGTCGCCGCAGACGGTACGTCGCCATTGGTTGATATTGGTTTCCTGGACTCGCTTGCCCGTCTTGTGCGACAGGAACTTTTCGAGGAACTGCAGCGGCGAGGTGTGGTCGAAGACCTGGGAGCAGACGCACCCGCCGCGGCTCCAGGGCGAGGCGATGATCATCGGCACGCGATAGCCGAGGCCGATCGGGCTGTCCCGCGCTTCGTCTGCCGACTTTCGTTCGAGCTCTTGCTCCCGCTCGACATATTCGAGACTGGTGTCGATGCCCGGGGAAACGAGCCCCGTCTCGGGTCGACGCGGGTGGGGCGCGACGAACGGCGGCACATGGTCGAAATATCCGTCGTTTTCGTCGTAGGTCAGGATGAAGATCGTTTTCTTCCAGACGGCAGGGTTCTGCGTCAGGATGTCGAGCATCTCGGCGATGTACCACGCCCCGAACCACGCCGAGCAGGGATGATCGGAAAACCTTTCCGGCGGCACCACCCAGGAGACGGTGGGCAGTTTGCCGTCGGCCACGTCGCGTCGGAACTGGTGCAGCAAATCGCCTTTGGGCACTTGCATGCTCCGCTCGACGTCGCCATCTCGATAGGTGACCTCGCTGAGTTCGTGATAGAACGGATCGCCGATGTTCGTGCAAAATGCCTTGGCATGCAGGTTTTTCTCGCGCGGCGAGAGCTGGTCGAAACTCTGTTGGTTCCACCGCGGCCTTTCCGCTTCGACTTGTTTTAGCTCGGCCGTTTTTTCTTCGATCAGCTCGGAGAGTTTCTCCGCTTCGGCGGATCGAGTTGCTGCTGCGACTTGGCGTTTGAGGGCCGCAATCTCGCCTGGAAGCGATCGGGCGGCTGCTTCCAGATAGCGACGATGCGCCGCGGACAAGCGGACATTGAATTGGGTAAAATACTCAATTGGATTGTCGCCAAAATTTGCAAGCAGTGGGTCTTCCTCGCCTTGGAATCCGACGCCGACCCATATCTCGTTTTGATAGATCTTCCAAGGGATGCCGTGGTCTTCCAACCGTTCGGGAAACGTCGTCCAAGCGACTTCGGTGGCGTAGTCGGCGTCGGAATTGAGCACATGAGCCCACGCATCGGCAGATTGCTGGGCCCGGATCGTTCCCGTCCAGAGGTGCAGCCGATTGGGCGTGGTACCGGTCAGGCACGAGCAAAAATTCTGGTCGCAGATCGTGAACGCATCGGCCAACGCGTAGTAGTAGGGGATGTCCTGGCGGTTGTAGTAGCCGAGCGTCAGGGGCATGTCGGCGTATTGCTCCTCGCCCGACCGCTTCACCTGCAGCCAGCGGTCGTATCGCCCCTCGTTGCGGGCGTCGACCTGGTCGGTCCAATTGTGAGGCAAACAGCCCATCCAGGTAGCGCTGGTGTCTTTGATACCGAGCCGGAAGGGAGCGTAGCTTTCGCCCGCGGAGTTGGTCTGCACCCAGACCGGGTTGCCGTTGGGGAGCGTGATCGCGCGCGGGTCGTTAAAGCCGCGCACGCCCCGCAAGGCGCCAAAGGCGTGGTCGAACGAGCGATTCTCCTGCATGAGAATGACGATGTGCTCGGCGTCCCAGAAGCTGCTACCCAGTTCCGGCTCAATGGCCGAAGCCCGTTCGATAGAATCGAAAAGCCCACTCGATAGACCAGCCGCTCCGGACAGCAGCGCCGCCTTCTTCAAAAACTGCCGTCTTGTCTCCATGCCAACCACCTGCGGCATTGAATTGCCGGCTTCGACTTGAGCGCCACCGTGGACGCGTCAACGCGACGCGACAGAGCCATCGTTTGATGCTACTCCAGAAAGATCAAGCACCGACAAATTCCCCACAGCAGATTCGCGCAAACAAGTTGTCGAATTGCGTGAGAGACCGCGGCTCGAGTGGCGTGTCACTCACTCCGCAAGCCGCTTGAGCTCGACCTTGCGGAACTCGACGGGATGGCTCTCGGATTGCAGCGAGATGGTGCCACCGGTGACCGCTTTACTCGCACCTGCTGCGAGTAGCCGCTTGGCGTCGGCGTCTTTTTCGTCGAGCTGCGAGCCGCTGTATTCGAGCACTGTTTCGCCGTTGATCTTGTGGCGGATGAGTTTGTCGCCGCGGACTTCGAGTTCCACCGCGACCCACTCGCCGACCGGGTACGACTTGCTCTTGCTGCTGGTGCAGTGGGGCGTGTGGAGTTTGCCGTCGAGCACGATGTGCGTGCCAGGGGTGCAGACGTTGGCGGTGGGGCGCGTTTCGCCAGGGTTGGCGGCGAGGAGCTGCACTTCGATCGAGACGGGGAAGGACTGATCGCGGCCCATCGACTCGGGAGATTGGCCGTGGATCATGATTCCGCTGTTGGCGCGGGCCCAGTCGGGTCCGCCGGGCGCCTGGTCGCCGACGAGCCGGTACTCGAGCCGCAGGAGGTAGTTTGAAAATGGCTCTTTGTAGAAGATGTGGCCGAAGCGTTCGTTGAAGTCGCCGTCGTACTTGTCGTAGGAGACCGAGAGGACGCCATCTTTGACACGGAAGGTGTCGGCGTAGTTGTCGCCCGCCGCGTGGCCGACGATTTTGGGCGTCCAGCCGGTGAGGTCCTGGCCGTTGAAGAGCTGGATCCAGCCGCCGCCATCGTCCGCGGGCACGGACGCGTTGTCCGCCGCATTCGCCTGCGAGCAAAGCGAAATCAAGGCCCCGGCCGCCACCAACGTCACCGACGCCGCCACCCGACGCAAATTGAGCATGAAACCCTCCCCAGTTGGCAGGAAACTCTGGATATTGTAACTGCCGTAACTACGCGGCGAAATGACTCGGGTTCTCGCCCCAAAGTAGTAGGCACGCTCCGCGTGCCGTATCGGCGCTAGGTAAAACTTGTCGGTCTGAAAGGGGCAATTTCGCAGGGCGGCTGCGGCACACGGAGTGTGCCTGCTACGTTCGGCGAAATGACGCGGGTTCTCGCCCGTCAGCGGTTGACGTAAACCCCTTGTGCCACTAGGTTACAGGGCTACCCCAAGCCCGATCGGCCCGGGCCTGGGGAGGCGAATATCCAGGCCGATGTCCGTACCGAACGCCGGACGCCCCGTACGTTAGGCTTTCCAGCCTGATACTGCTGCGTATTGTCAGGCTGGAAAGCCTAACGTACCGCGGGGACATAGCCGGTGTGCCAATTTTGTTGAGGAGTTTGATTTGTCAACATTAGTGAAAGATCTGGTCGAGGCGGGTGTCCACTTTGGGCACCGCGTCAGTCGTTGGAATCCCAAGATGCGGCCGTACATCTACGCCCGCCGCAACTTGATCCACATCATCGACGTCCGCGAGACGGTCCGTGGCCTGCTGCGGGCCAAGAAGTACCTGGCCGACGTTGCCGGCCGCGGCAGCCTGATCCTGTTCG
>JANNTD010000522.1:0-2653 GCA_031403315.1 Planctomycetota bacterium | reverse complement strand
TCGAAGCCGGACAAAAGGGCGTCGGCACCCACGTCACGATCTCCGACATCCAGGATAAGCCGCTGGTGGACTTGATCATCGGCGGCTCGGTGAAGGACGCCACCAACGACCAGCACTACGTCCGCGAGGCGAATCGCGACGTCGTCTACATCATCGAAGTCGATCCTACCAAGCTCTCGACCAATTTCGAAGATTGGATCGAGAAGGATCTCTTGAAACTCAACGCCTGGGACATCCAGCAGGTGCAGCTCAACGACTACTCGGCCGAGCTCGTGCCGGTGATGACGCAACAAGGCCCGGCGATTCAAGTCGCCTGGGACCCGCGGAGCGAGCTCAAGCTCTCCTTCGACGAGCAGAATTCAAAATGGGCGGCCGAGGAGCTCAAACAATTCGACAAAGGCACCGAAAGCTACACCGCGTTCTCGCTCGCCGACGACCAGGAGCTCAACGCCGAGAAGCTTGACGCGCTCAAGACCGCGCTCGACGACCTCGCCATCGTCGACGTCGACCGCAAGCCGGCCGGCCTCAGCGCCGATTTGAAGGCGGGCGGCGACTTCCTCACCAACGCCGAAGCCCGCAAGGACCTCCGCTCGCTCGGCTTCGCCGCCATCCCGGCCCGCAACGGCGGCGACGGCCAGGAGCTGATCTCCAGCGAGGGCGAAGCGATCGTCACCATGAAAGACGGCGTCGAATACGTACTGCGCTTCGGCGACCTGCGGCTCGATACCAGTGCGAAGGGCGTCGAGCATCCGGCCGATGCCGCCGCCGTAGCGGACAAGGCCAAAGCGAACGACAAAAACGTACAGCGCTACCTGTTCGCCATGGCCCGCTTCAACGAAAACGCGGTAAAGAAACCGCAGCTCGAAGAATTGCCGCCGCTGCCGGAAGAACCTGCAGTCGCCTCAGCGGAAGAAGCCAAGTCCGACGACGCCACGACGGAGCGCGACACTGTCCCCGTCGAAGAAGAAGAGGAAGAAGAAGAAACGGACGAAGCCAACACAGCCGCCGAGCCCGCCTCCCCCGAAGCGAGCTCGCTTCAGCGAGCGGGCGAACCGACTGATAGCGAACCCACCACAACCGAACCCGCCACGCCCAAGCCCGCCGAAGCCGAACCCACCCCAAAACACTCCCCCGAATACGAGCACATCCTCGCCGAGCGCACGCGCGTCGAGACCGAAAACAAACGCAAGCTCGACGAATACAATGCGCTCGTGGAAAAAGGTCGGCAGGAAGTCAAGGACCTCAACCTCCGCTTCGGCGATTGGTACTTCGTCGTCTCGAACGACACGTTCAAGAAAGTCCGCCTCGGCCGCGACGACGTCATCAAGAAAAAAGCCGCCCCAGGCGAGCCCGCTTCAGCGGGCGGGAACAACAGCGCCGCCGGCGCCCCCGGCACCGCCGTCCCCGGCCTGCCATCCCTCCCAGGCATCGGCAACTAGAGCGCGTTTCATGTAACTGTAGCGGTTTTTTCGTCATTTGAACTTGGAAAACACGGCGCGGCACACGCTACACGCCCGTGCGGTCCGCACTAAGTTTGGACGGCTGTCTCCGGCCTTGCAAACGGTTCGCGTCCAGCCCGCATGCGCAGCCAGTTGATCGACCGCCACACCGTGGGTCGAGCAGCTAACCAGCGTTCGAGACGATACTTGCCGGGGAAATCCAGTAGTAGGATTCCCGCGGCGATCGTCAGCACCCCCTGCCCTGGCACGAACAGCATCAGCACACCCGCCGCGACGAGGATCATGCCGACGACGTTTTTGACGATCACGATCACCGGCCGCAACACTCGGTGCTGCTCTAGCGACCCGAGCATCTTCCGCTGCCGAGCCGAGAAATAATCGGTCGGCAGCCGCACGATCAGCCAGCCGACCAAGAACGGTGAGACGACGAACATCGCGAGCGACGCCGCGAATAACCACCACAACCACGCCTGGTTCGATTCGATCCAGTTCATCGCTCACTAGCTCGGCGCGACCGCTTCACCCATCTCCCGCAGCGACTCCAGCGTGAAGATCCCCGTGTCGTGGCCGTCGCTGAAATCGATGCTGTAGGCGTACCGGCCGACGGGGTTCATCGCCGCGA
This sequence comes from Planctomycetota bacterium, assembly GCA_031403315.1. Classification (GTDB taxonomy): domain Bacteria; phylum Planctomycetota; class Planctomycetia; order Pirellulales; family Lacipirellulaceae; genus DASYDU01. Next base: position 571 of record JANNTD010000522.1, on the reverse strand, counting down.
TCCGCACTGGTGCAGTTTCTGCCATCGAAAGAATCGGTAGCATTGTGGTGGGCGGCGGCGGAGCATTTCGTTTCTCGCGGCAAGTCGCACACGGACACTTGTCGCGCAGCTCACGAATTGCATACTCGCGCACTTGCCCATCGCTCCAGGCGATCCGCAACCTGTCATTGGCGATCAAGATCAGCTTTACCGGCTGAATATCCATACAGTCTAGCCTAATACGAGTACCGTGACCCAAAAAACACTTGACCTCTGTGATGCATCCGATAAATTGAACGATGTCAACTTGTGGCCCGATTTTGCATGTGATCTGTCGTCGGCAACTCGGAACCGAAAGCATTGACTCATGAGGCGTTCCGGGAAACTATCACTGATTCTGATCGCCGCGGCCTCGTCGACCTGTCTCGCCAATGGCAATTGGACTATCGAGGGTAGTGCATCATTTGTTCTGTAAAAGTGATCGCTTGGTGTTTGCCGTAGCGTAGGGAGCGTAGCGACCGAAGCGGAGGCAAACACCAAGCGGCGCGTGGGGGCTTGAAAAGGGCGGGTCAAGACGGTTTCCTATTCGTTG
>JANNTD010000521.1:0-2431 GCA_031403315.1 Planctomycetota bacterium | reverse complement strand
GCCATATCGCCGTTCGCCGCAATTTCGCCTGGAACATAGAACTAACCTCTCAGGTTGTCGGTCGCCCCAGCCACAAGTTACCAGACAGCCGCCCCGGCCGCCTAGCTGGCCGCGTGTCTCATAGATTCTCGGTCCGAAATGCCTGCCGGGCGGCAACCAGCACGTCGGCGAGCGGCAGGCCGTGCTCGGTCGACACTCGGTGGCAGGCTTCATATTCGGGAGTGAAGCGCACGACGCCATTGGGCAGGTACGCGATTTTGCCCGTGATGGCGCCCCAAGGCGTGGTGACTTCACAGGATTCGCGTTCAAGAACTGTACGCAATACCTGTTGCCGCCGCACGCCGAGCGTGGTCGTTTCTTGGAACAGAATCGCTTCGAGCGCGTCGGCATCGGCCGGCTGCGCCTGCACGCTCAAAAGCAGGCCAGGTCTGCCCTTTTTCATTTGAATCGGTGTGACCGCCACGTCGAGTGCGCCGGCGGCAAAGAGTCGCTCCATCGCGTGGCCGATCGCGTCGCCGGGGCAGTCGTCGAGATTGGTTTCCAGCACGACGATCGATTCAACGTGGGGACGGTGTTCGGAATTGGCCGAGCCGGCGGTTCGCGTGCCGAGAAGCAGCCGCAAGATGTTCGGCTGCGGAAAATCTTTCTGTCCGGCCCCGTAACCGATGTGCTCGACCGTCATCGATGGCAGTGGCCCGAACTCGTTGGCGAGCGCGGCAACGATCGCCGCCCCGGTCGGCGTGGTGAGCTCGCCTATTACGTCGAGCGGCGCGAGCGGCACGCCGCGAAGGAGCTCGCCGGTGGCCGGCGCGGGAATCGAGCAGCGGCCGTGGGCAATCTCGACGAAACCGTGGCCCGTTGGCACGGGCGAGCAAACAATGCGTTCAATGCCCATCAGATCAAATCCGATCGCCGCACCCACAATGTCGGCAATCGAGTCGACGGCACCCACTTCGTGAAAGTGCACCTTCTCGATCGTGCTGCCATGGACCTTCGCCTCGGCCTCGGCGAGCTTGCGGAAGATGCGCGTCGCCAGGTCGCGGGCACGCGGCGAAAGGTTGCCGCCATCGATCATCGCCGTGATGTGGTGCAAATGGCGATGCGAGTGCTCCGGCTCGTGCTCGACGACGATCTGCGTCGCGCGGAAGCCGCGCTTCTTCACTTCGCTCGCCACCAGTCGGCAGCCCGCGAGGCCGAGCGAATCGATGCCCGCCTGAATCACTGCGAGGTCGGCCCCCGCATCGACGAGCGCCCCGAGCGTCATGTCGCCACTGATTCCGCTGGCACAATCGAGGTAGGCGAATCGCATGGGGCGCTGCTAGCGTTGGTGGATTGGGCTGACGTAGCGCCAATTCTACGGCGATCGGCAATCTTCCGCAAAGCGCCGCGACGTTGACCCCTCTCGCCCTGCTTGCTAAAGTCCTCGCGCCGTATCAGGGCCGAAACCATGTCCATGCTCGCCAACCCGCTGTCGCCATCGACTTACACGCCGAAAATCTGGGGCCAGATGCCGGCTCGGATGAAGGTGCTGTACGTGACCACGCTCCACCGCACCGGCGGCTGGCTTGCCGAAGCTTTTGCGGCCGATAGCGCCACGCAGGTCGCGCTCGAAGAGGCGATCGGCGTGACGGCCGGGCTCGCGCGCCTGCGCGACGAAGTTTTCGACGCCGTGCTCGTGAGCCACGAGGCAGACGTGCTCGACGGCCTCGAGTTCGTCGACGGCCTCCGCGCCGGCGGCCACGACGAGCCGATGATCGTGCTCGGCACTGAGCCGTCGGCCGACCTTGCCGCAGAAGCTTTTGAAGTCGGCGCCGACGCCTACTCGTGCGTTGCCGAAACGACGACACGATCGCTGTTGTGGACGTTCGCCCGGGCGCTCGAACGCTCGCAATTGATGCGCGAGAACCGCCGGCTGGTGCAGGCTGAGCGGCAGCGGCTAGCTCAGGAGCATCAAGAGGCTGAGCGGCTGCTCACGGAACAACGGGCGCTGATCGTTGAGCTGGAACGCATCCGCGACGGTTCGCAGTCAGCACCAATTGCGATCGCATCTCTCGACGATTCAAGCGACGCCGAAGCGTCGCCGGAGAGTCTGGTGAGCTCGCTCGCCGCGGCAGCGCCCACTAAATGCGATCTGCCCGAGCGGCTTGTAAATCATTATCGCGAGCTATTGCGGGCGCATGTGGTGATGGGCGTCGGCAATCTGGCGGGCGAAATGACGGCGCTGGCGAGCCTCTTGGCTGAAGCGGGCATCTCAGCCCAGCAGACCATGCAGCTCCACGTCCACGTGCTCGAAGATTTGATCGGCTCGCTCGGCAGTCGCAGCGCACGGCACGTGATGAATCGGGCGGACTTGCTGGTCGTCGAGGTGATGGCCCATCTGGCGGACAGCTATCGGCGGCGGTACGATGAGCGGCAGAACCCACCCCAGCAG
>JANNTD010000520.1:0-1321 GCA_031403315.1 Planctomycetota bacterium | reverse complement strand
GAACGTCAGCGCAAGTTTGTCAGCCTTGAACTGCACGATTGCACCAAACTGGGTTGAGTTGGTTGCGTCGCCGTTCATCGCCACATCGATCGACTGGAACCAGCCAAGGCCGATGCCATAAGTCGGCGTCGGGCGAATGACTGCCAGGGCTTCGAGCGATACGGTGTTGAACTTGAGGTCTTCGCCGACGGCCTGCGCGGTTTTGCCGACGCCAGACAGGCGCAGCCAGTCGGTTGCGCCATAGTCGAGGCTTGCTTCGTATGCACCACGGTTGACATTGGATCCGCGTGAGCTGGGGAAACCGCCGTGCACGGTATTGGATGAGCCGAACTCAAGCTCGCCGCGTTTGACTTCGAGCTGTTTGACATCGAAAGTCTGTGCGCGAACCGGTGCAAACCAGGCACCGAGGCAGATGATCAAGGTCGCGGCCAACAGAGTAGGCGATCTAGCGGCCATGATGGGCGTCCACAGTTCGAGAAGCAATCTCCTTTTGGATACGTGATTTGCGCCTCGTAGCGGAGTGCGTGGCGGCCACAATCGTCACTAATCGGGGTGCTTTGGAAACAGCAGCGACGCATCGCCAAACGAATAGAACCGGTAGCGTTGTGCAATGGCGTGGGCGTAGGCCGCGCGCATGGTGTCAAGACCGCTGAACGCCGATACCAACATGAACAGCGTTGAGCGCGACAGATGAAAGTTTGTCATCAGGATATCAACGGCCCGGAAGCGGTAGCCCGGCGTGATAAAAATCGCGGTATCTCCCGACCACGGTGTTATCGTGCCGTCTTCATCTGTCGCGCTTTCGAGCAGCCGTAACGACGTCGTGCCGACCGCGACAACACGTCCGCCGCGTGCGCGTGTTTCGTTCAGGGCGTGCGCGGTCGTGGCAGAGACTTCACCCCACTCGGCGTGCATCTTGTGGTCGCAGGTGTCGTCGGCTTTGACCGGCAGGAATGTGCCCGCTCCAACATGCAGCGTCACGAAGTGTCGGGTGATGCCGCGCGCGTCGAGCTTCGAAAACAGATCATCGGTGAAGTGCAGTCCGGCGGTTGGGGCAGCAACGGCACCATCGTGAGTGGCATAGATGGTTTGGTAGTTCATCGCATCGCGCGCCTCGCCCGCCCGCTTCAGGGCAATGTAAGGCGGCAACGGCAATTGGCCGACCGTTGCGATAGCTTCATCAAGGGCCGCGCCGGACAGGTCAGCAATATATCTTCGATTTGGTGCGCGCTGGCGCTACCGGATATCTCTTGAAAGACTCCGAGTCCTCTCAGATCGTCGCCGCGATTCGCGCAATCTACAAAGGCGAGTCGCTGATCCA
>JANNTD010000519.1:0-10394 GCA_031403315.1 Planctomycetota bacterium | reverse complement strand
CGGCTGGCGGCTTCCAAATCCGCTGCGACGAAGCTGCAGGCGCCGTCCGCATCACATGGACCCGGCGCCAGCGGCGGCTGGGCCGGTTGTGCCGAGGCCGAGGCTCGCAACGCGAGCGTGTCTTCCACGACGCGCAAATACCAGGCGATCGCCTGTGGATTGTCCGACAGCAGGCGCTCCAGCCGGGCCCGCTCTTCCGCGGTGGCGCCATCCTGCTGATAGGCCAGCGTCAACTCCAACACTTCGTTGATCAAATCCGAATCGTCCATCTCTCTGCTACCCCTAGCCGCGCGATTCCACGCGCAAGGTCCGCTCGACACAATCCAACAACGTCTTCCGAATCCGAAACAGCGATTGACGCACGGCATTGGGCGTCATCGATAACTTCTCGGCAATCGTTTCCGACGACTGCTTCGCCGGTGAATAATACTCCTGCACCAAATCGCGCTTGCGACCTTCGAGCTTATCCAGGCAACCGACCAGGACGTCGCGCCGCTCGTTGGCGTGCTCCAAATGCTTTTCGTATTGGCTGCTGACGGCCTCGAGGATCCGCTCCGCGAAAAACTCGCGTTGCCGGCTCTTCTCTTTGCGGTAGGCGAGCACCAAGTAATACGCGATGGCCCGCGCCCAGGCGTCGAACGGCTTGTCGGACTCGTACTGGTCGAATTGCTGCCAGACGCGAATCCGCAACCGCTGCATCACTTCCTCGGCGTCCTGCCAACCCGGTGCCAGCGCGTAGACATAAGCAAACAAACTCCGTTCGTGGGCGCCCAGCAGTCTGAGGAACTCCTCAGTCTTGGGTCCCGGCTCACTCTTGGGGTCCTGCCCTTCCGCCCCCGACATTTTCGACGCTTCCGATCCTGCTTCGCTCAAGGGGATTCCCTCCACCTCTTCGTCGCGTTCCACCGCACTGAAGACAGCCCCAACCGCTAACTGTAAGCACGGGGATGGTGTCTTGTTACATGATTTCTGGCCTCGTTGTAAACTTTCCCCAAAATCCTCGCCCCGGTGCCATCAGCTCTTGACTCGCGACTGTGCGTCGCGCCGCGCGAAAGCACGTCGCCGCTCTCTTCTTGCTGGATTTGCCTCGCGCGAACTGCTACAGTGAAATCCCTCCAATTGCGGCGACGCCGACGAGCGCTCGCGCTTGGAATCGGCGCCACGCCCCTGTTCTGCATCTCGTCGGCGCGGTGTGGCGGTCGTGGTTTTTTGCTCAGGAACAGCGTCATGGCGGTGCGCCCTCGTTCCCTCAATCTCGGCGCGCGGCGCGGCGAGCGACGCCGCTTACACTTCGAACGACTCGAAGACCGGCGACTGCTCAGTCTTTCGCATCTCTACACGTTCAACGACGGACTCGCCAACGATTGGATCGGCTCCGCCCATGGCACGATCTTCAATGGTGCGACAATAACCGGCGGTCAACTCGTGCTGGCGAACGACGGCGTAACCAGCGGACAGACTACCGTGGTGCAGCATGCGCGACTTGGCGCGAACATTCTCCCCACCGGCGACGCGACCGTCGCAGTTTGGTTCACTGCAACGGACGCGGCGAACTGGGCCCGCGTATTCGATGTCGGAAATCAAGCAGCCGGTGTGGGCGACAGCTATCTGACGTTCACGCCGCAAAGCGGCTTTGAAGATTCGCGGGCCATGCTGCGGCCCTCCGCCGCGGCCGAACGCGTCGCCAGCGGACTCACCACCGACGACGGTAGCGAACACATGGCGGCGGTCGTGATCGACACCGCGGCCAGTCTCCTCCGGCTCTATCTCGATGGCGCCGAGGTCAGCAGCACGCCGCTCGACGGCGCGATCGCCGGCTCGATCAACGATTCGATCGCCTATCTGGGCCGCTCGCTGTTCAATGCCGACTACGGCTTCACTGGCTCAATCAACGAGCTGCGCATTTATGATGATGCGCGTTCCCCCATCGACGTCGCCGCCGACGCAGCCGCCGGCCCGTCGACCGACTCCAAGTCGCCGCTGGTGCGACAGATGGAATATCTCAACCGCGGCCTGGTTGTAGTCCGTTCCGGCGCGACGACGGCCTACGTCGGCTGGCGGTTGCTCGGCACTGATCCAGCCGATATCGCCTTCAATCTCTACCGTTCGGCCAGCGGCGCCGCAGCCGTCAAGCTCAACGCCGCGCCCCTGACAACAACGACCGACTTCGTCGATTCGACCGCCAACTTCAGTTTGACCAACACCTACATCGTCCGCCCGCTGATCGGAGGCGTAGAGCAGGAAGCGAGCGAATCGTACACGCTCACCGCCGCAGCGCCCGTTCAACAATATCTCGACGTGCCGCTTCAAATCCCGCCCAGCGGAACGACCCCCGCCAACGAGAATTACACCTACAACGCCAATGACGCCAGCGTGGGCGACGTCGACGGCGATGGCCAGTACGAGATCATTCTCAAGTGGGATCCGTCCAACTCGAAGGACAATTCACAGTCCGGCTATACCGGCAATGTGTTCGTCGACGCCTACAAGCTCGACGGCACTCGGCTCTGGCGGATCGATTTGGGCCGCAACATCCGCGCCGGCGCCCATTACACGCAATTCATGGTCTACGATCTCGATGGCGACGGCCGGGCCGAAGTGGCGATGAAAACCGCCCCCGGCACAGTCGACGGCCTCGGCAACTTCGTCCTCATGCCGGGCGACGATCCGAACGCCGACTACCGCAATTCCGCCGGCTACGTCCTCGCCGGGCCCGAATACTTGACCGTGTTCGACGGTCTCACCGGGGCCCAGCGGGCGACCGTCGACTACATCGTGCCCCGCCATCCAACGACCGAAAACCCGACCGGCAGCCAACTCGATGCGGTCTGGGGAGACGACTATGGCAATCGGGTCGACCGCTTCCTCGCCGGCATCGCCTACCTCGACGGCGTGCGCCCGAGCCTCGTCATGGCCCGCGGCTACTACACGCGGTCGACCCTCGCCGCCTGGGATTTTCGCAATGGCCAACTCACGCAGCGCTGGCTCTTTGATACGAGCGGCGGACGCGGCGGCCAGCCGGCGTACATGGGCCAAGGAGATCACAGCCTCAGCGTGGCCGACGTCGACGGAGATGGAAAGGATGAAATCATCTACGGGGCCGCCGCCATCGACGACAACGGGACCGGCCTCTATTCCACCGGCCTCGGCCACGGCGATGCGCTGCACGTCTCGGACATGGATCCCAACCGGCCCGGTCTCGAAGTGTTCAACGTCCACGAGGACCCCGGCAGCTACCAGAACCACGGCGGCGAGTTCCGCGACGCCCGCACCGGCCAGTTGATTTTTGGAATCCCCTCCACGAACGACGTCGGCCGCGGCGTGGCCTTCGACGTCGATCCAAATTATCCGGGCTACGAAATGTGGGCCACCACCAACGTCGGCACAAGGATGGTTTATAGCTCGACCGGCCAATCGCTCTATCCGACGAACGGCGGCTCCGGGTCGGCCGACGACATTAACTACAACTTCGGTGTTTGGTGGGATGCCGATCCGCTGCGCGAGCTTTTGGATGGCACGACGATTTCAGAATGGCGATACGATCTCGCCACGCCTGGCAAGCAAACCTTGCTGTCGCTGTCCGGGACCTCCTCGAATAACGGTACCAAGTCGACGCCGACGCTGAGCGCCGATTTATTTGGCGACTGGCGCGAAGAAGTCATCATGCGGAGCAGCAACAACTCGCAGCTTCGCATCTATACGACGACGATCGCAGCCACCAGCCGCGTTTACACGCTAATGCACGACCCGCAGTACCGCGAGGCCATCGCCTGGCAGAACGTGGCGTACAACCAACCGCCGCATCCGAGCTTCTTCCTCGGCGCCGGCATGGCCCCGCCGCCCACTCCACAAATCGACACGGTCCAATTTGCGCCCGGTCTGCCGGGCGACTACAACGACGACCTTATCGTCGACACCGCCGACTACAGCGTCTGGCGCGACACGCTTGGCAGCACCAGCGGCCAACACCGTGTCGAGATAGTCGAGATTGCGGTCGTAAAGCCCTGGGTCAGCGGCGCGGCCGCGGGTGAGTTTGTATTCCCCAATTATGCTTGAGCGGTCAAGAATAGTCAATGGGTGTGCGCACAAAAAAGCGAGGGCTCTTTGCCCTCGCTTTGTATGCGTGTGACTTGGCGGACATGTCACTTGTTGTCACTGACGATTTTGCCCTTTTTGCCTTCTTTCCCCTTTTTCCCGGGGATACTTATGGCTGGCTTTACTTCGTCTTGTTTGGGAAGTACTTGCGATGCCGCAACACCAGGACGCTGGTACGGTCCCGGCGACGTAACATCTCGCGGAAACGTGTTGTAAGTCGTTGACTGGCTGCAAGTTGCAATCATGATTTTACTCCCACTGGGTGCTTCTTTTCCCACCCCTTGAAAGTGACAAGGGCGTTGTACCGTATGTTCAGGTCTGGCTGCCGAGAGGCCATAATTTTGCCCCTCGTGACGCCGCGGTGAGAAAGCCTCCCTGACTCGATAATAGCATCTACGACCTGAAAGTCTATCGGTTGGACGGTTTTAGCAGCATTAACCACGTCGTCAATACCGGCATTGAAGTACGTCGGTCCCGAAGCATTTTGAGGCAAGTTAAGCTGGGGGATATCATTTAGTAACGTAGGTCCCTGGGCACTGTTGAGAAGCTCGGAAATGGGGTCAAACGGCCGCCGTTCCTCAAGCTCCTCCTCAATGTCAAGCCACAAGCTCCACATTAAGCCCTCCAGGGTCGAGTCACGATCTTTATTTATCGGAAGCTGCATACTAAGCGCTTCTTTACGGCTAACTGGATAAGAGTGCGAATGGAATTGATGACTCAGGTTTTCAACTACCGTTTGATTGCTACCGCTGCCCTCCTCGTACTTCATGCTGAGCAGTCGCTCGGCAAGAGTGAGTGCAAGTTTTTGACTGCGGGCATTGAATCCAACGCCTAGACTGCCGACTTCCTCGCAAGTGACTTGGAACAATCGTCTCAGGTGTTCTTGGTCTGTAATTTTCAAATCACTGCGAACGAATTCGACAAAAGCACTTATATCTTCCGTCGAAAAACGCGCCTTTGGCTGTGAGTAGTTATTTGCATATCAATGGGACCAAGATGCCCATTGGGGTGCATAATGATCTCATCACCGCCCAAGGCTAAAAGGGTGGCTGCGCTATATGCGCTCTGCGGTATTAATACCGCCACCTTGCCAATGCGTTCACGAATCATCGACATGATTCGCCATGCGACCATCGGATCTCCCCCAAGGCTTACGATCAAAAAATCTATCGCCGTTGTTCCCGCAGGCAAGGCGTCCAACTGCTCGATTAAGAACGGCAGGGCGTCGCTGGCCATCGAGGAAATCACGCCCTCTCGCTTACTAGTCACGTACGCAAGAAGCGGGCGCTTTCTGTGATCTTCAATCCTCTGATATATCGTCAAACGTTCAGTTAGTCCCATTAGACGTCGCCTCGTTTTTTGACCACCTAGCGCGGGCAGCCAGCTTTGCAATTTCGATTCGCTTTGCCTTACTCAGTTTCTCTGCACGAGCCTTGCCGCCTTTAAGACCACCCAATCGTCCCAAGGCGACGGCCGCCGGATTCTTCCCAGCCTCAGCATCCGGCGCAACGGCATTCAGTACGTTACGGGCTATCTGTTGGTGATCCTTGGGCCGGATTTTCTTGATTGGTTTCTTTGCCATGATGGAAGAATAGCGTCACTCGTCCTGCTTGTCCAGTCAAGCATATTGCGTGCCATTTTCATCAGCGTTGTCGGCCAAAGTGACCCAACCACCCGAGTTCCAACCGATAAGAAGGTTACCGTCAAAAATGGTCACCGGATACAATGCCCGCCGGTGTCGGCAATTCCCATAGCCAGCGCTGAACCCCGCCATCCTCTTCCCGCGTCGATTCGCCGCCCAGGTCACGAAACGCTTTTCGCAATGTGCCGTACGTGAAGCCGTGCCCTTCGGCCGCTTCGCGCACGTCTGCCGCTCGCTCTGGACCCGCGGCCAAAAATCGCTCCAGCCAGTTGGTGGCCGCGGTCCGCTCGCTGTCTGGTCGGCCCATCGGCCGGGCTGGCCGACACAGCGCCGTGTCGGCCGCGACGCTCACCGCCTCCTCCAACCAACACACGATCGGCGCGTCGAGCTCGCCGAGCGAATGTGATTCGATCCGATATGCCAAGCCGGTCTTGCAGCCCGAGAGATTGTTCTTCACCGGCAGAAACAGTTTTCGTTCCGCGTCCGTCGGGTCCTGGCACACGATCCACGCCGCCCGGCTCGCCGCCACAAACGCCAGGCTCCCCAGCGCGCGATAGATCGTCGCGCCGTCTTTCTTCCGCAGATGCGTCACCGCGATCACCGCCAGGTTCCGCGCGGCCGCCAGCGCCGCCAGCGGACCCAACAGCCCGCGAACCTCGGTGTTCGTGTTCTCGATCGAGCTGCCCAGGTACGAGCTGATCGGATCGATCACCACCAGCCGGCAGTCCGGCAGTCGGTCCAACATGCGGTCGAGGGTCACCATGTCGCGGCTCAAATCGAATGCCCGCCGGTACTCGCCGTTTTCATCCTTCCCCGCAATTGACGGCACGATCACGACGCGGCTGCAGTCCGCACCAGCCGCATCGAGCCGAGGTCGAATAGTATCCGACGCATCGTCCTCGTCGCTAAAAATAATCGCGCTCGCCGCCGGGCGAGGTCCCAGCGAATCAACCATGCACGCCGCGTCTGCGCATTCGGCCTCCGATCCCTGACCTCCGACCTCTGACCCCTGACCTCTTTCTTCCGGCCATCGCCCCCCGCGCGACACTCGGGCCGCCATGTCGAGCGTCAGCAAACTCTTGCCCAGTCCCGGATCCCCGGCCAATAGCGTCACCTTGCCCGATGCGATCCGCCCTGGCCACAACCAGTCGACTTTTGTCGCCGCCACGTCCGACGCGCGGAACGCATGGAGCAGCATCTCCGGCTCGCGGGCCGCCGGTCCAAGGTGCGTTGCCAACCCGTTGCTCATGCTTGATTCTCCTCATACCGTAGCGGTGACACGCGGCAAATGCGATGGTTACTATATATATGTATAGTATCAGTAAACATACAATAACGGACTGGCCCGCAAATGCAAGCACTTTTTTTGGCCACCCGAGGAGAATCGAGCTTGGGGGCCGGAAGCAGCAAAAAGTGCTGTGACGTCGCGAAATCTACTGTCCCAAAGTCGGGGGTCAGACTTTAGGACAGTAGATTGGAGCAGCTGAACCACGCTCACGCCGCCTCGCCCGGCGACGCCGGCGTCATCTGTACCCGCAGCGGTTCCTGCGTGTAGAGGTGTACGTCGCGTTGCGGGTAGGCCATCACCAGGCCGGCGTCTTTGAACAGATTGTCGAGCGCAAATCGCAAGTCGCTTTCGATTTGTCGGCGCTCCATCCAGGTGCGGACCGCCACCCAGAAGTGCAGCTCAAACAACAGCGCGTTCTCGCCGAAGTCGGCGAAGATCACGAACGGGGCCGGGCGGTCGAACACGCGGTCGTGGTCGATTGCCGCCTTGAGTGCGAGCTGGGTCAGCTTGCCGGTCGACGAGCCGTACATCACGCCGAACTTGATGCAGGCCCGCATGTTGTTGTCCGAGCAGGTCCAGTTGACGACGTTCGTCTCGAGGAACGAGCTGTTGGGGACGATGATGTCGAGGCTGTCGCCGGTGCGGACGCGGGTGCTGCGGGCGCCGATGTGCTCGACGTTGCCGTAGACGTCGCCGACCTGGATCAAATCGCCGACCTTCACCGGCCGCTCGGCCAAGAGAATCAGCCCGCTGATGAAATTGTTGACGATGTTCTGGCTGCCGAAGCCGACGCCGAGTGCCACCGCCCCGCCGAGCACCGTGAAGGCGGTGAGCGGCACCTCGACGATCTTCAAGGCGAACAGCGTGAACAGCAGCACCAGCAAATAGAACGCGACCGAGTGGAACGCGGCCGAAGCGCTCGCGTTCACGCCCCAGCGATTGAGCAGCCGATGTTCGAGCGTCCGGCTCAAGACGCGCGAAAGGTAGAGGCCAAGGAAAAACAAAATGAGACCCTTCACGATCCGGCCGACCGTGATCGAGCGGTCCTGGATGTTGGCCACCTCGTAGTCCCAGGTGAACGCGACGGCCTGCTGCGTGTCGGCGAGCCAGTGCATCGCGGCCGACGAGATCGTGCCGCTCGTGAGGTCCTCGATCAACTTGTCGTAAACGTGTACGGCCGGCTCGAGCTCGGCGAGCGCCCTCTCGCAGAAGCGGCGCTCGGCTTCGAGCGACTTCTGTGCCTTGTCGAGCCACGCACGCAGCGTGGCGTCGGCCGTGTCGGCGTCCTGCAGCTTTTTTTCGATCGTGTTGAGCTGCTTCTCGACGTTCTCGCTATTGGCCTGCAGCGTCGCCGCGTCGGACCGGAGCCGTTCGCGGGCGGCCTTCGATTCGTCGATCCAGAGCGCCGCGTCGAACATTGGCACCCGAGCGTTCGCGTGCTCGAACCGCCGCTGCCAAGCGGCGCGGAGGTCCTGATAGCGGTCCACCTTCGTGACGTTGACGCCGATCTCGAAGTCGGCCAGTTGCTGAGCGAGGTCCTTGGCCTGCACTTCGGCCGCGAGCGCCGGCACCGTCGATTGATCCGGCGCCGCGCGAGCCGCATCGAGCCGCTCGCGGGCCTGGTACCATTGCGGTTGCAGAAACTTGTTGAGATCGTCGCTGACCTTTTTGGATCGGTCGGCGACGGCCTTCGCGCGCTGGTCGATGTCGGCGAACACCGAGTCGCGCATCGCCGGCGTAAACACGGCGTCTTGCTTGTAGAAGTCGTGCCGCTTCCGGGCATAGTCGAGCCGCAGCGTTTGCACCGCGGCGTCGAGCTGCAGATTGGCCAGCTCGTCGCGTCGTAACGTCAACATTTGCTGGGCGACCGTCAGCTCATGTTCGGCGTCGGAAATCGCCTGCGTGAGCCTCGCTTCTGCAGCGGGGTCCTTGTTGTGTTCCAGCTCATCCTTCGCGCGGCGTAGCTCGCGTTCTTTATCCGTTTGGCCGGTGGTGGCGCGGGTGACCGCTTCTTTAGCCGTGTTGATTGCGTCGGAGAGCGACTTGGCGTTCTGCTGTTCGGCGTCGAGCGTGTCGCGGGCCTTGTCGAGCGCGAGGTACGAATACGGCCGCGGCTCGGTGAGACCCTCCGTGGCGAGCTTCGCCAGCTTCGTCTCCCAGTCGGCCTGCTCTTTTTCGAGCAGGCCTTTCCGCTCCTGGGCGCCGACGCGGTTCGACGCGATCAGGTTCAGCACGGCCGTCTGCTGCTCGGTCCGAGCGACGGCCTCGGTGTCTTCGGCCGGAGGCTGCGGCGTCTCCGGCCGCTGCGCAAATCGGAACGGCCCCGACGGATACGCTGGGTATTGGCCCGCTGCTGGCGGCGCTAGCGCCGTAGCGGCGACGAGCGTCAATCCGCACAGCCAACGACTACGAGTGAATGAATGCATGGGCGCACGAGCGGGCCAAAAAACAGTTTTCCGACTCGGCAAATAGCCCACGAACCGGCCCGCCGTCAAGAGCGCTGCCAGCGTCGACCGCGGCCAGTGTAAGCCACCACTTGCACACCCGTCGCTATCGCGCGATACTGCTGGCATGCATAGACACAGCTATGTCAAAATAGGAGGACTTCTCATGCGTCGAGCCAAGATCACGATCGTCGGAGCGGGAAACGTCGGTGCTACCACCGCCCATTGGTGCGCTGCCGCCGAGTTGGGCGATGTGGTGCTCTTGGACATTCCGCAAACCGGCGACATGCCCAAAGGCAAAGCACTCGATTTGCGACAAGCCGGGCCGATCGTCGGCTTCGATTCCGACATCATCGGCACCACCGATTACAAGGACACGCACGGCAGCGACGTCGTCGTGATCACCGCCGGCATTCCCCGCAAGCCGGGCATGAGCCGCGACGACCTGCTTTCGACCAACGCCAAGATCATGACCAACGTCTGCGAGCAAATCCGCTCGACCAGCAAGCACGCCGTCGTGATCGTCGTCTCGAACCCGCTCGACGCGATGGTTCAGCGGGCCCTGCAGGTGACCGGTTTCGAACCGCAGCGCGTGATCGGCGCAGCCACTGATGATGCGCTTCAACGTTCCCGCCACGGGGCGCGCCTCGTTCGGGCCGAGCAACAAAAGCGCCGGGGCACCTTCGGGCAGCGCGCGACCGTAGTCGGGCTTCTCGCGCTTGGCGGTGGCGGACTTGCAGCCGGAAAGGCCGGCCGCGAGGCCGACCGACAAGAGGGCCGCGCATGCGAGCGCGTTCGAACTCCAACGCTTCATGGGAAAGAGAATAGCTTGCCGCGCGCGCGGATCCATCCTGCCTGCAGCACCGGCCGGCCGTCCGCCGTCGTCCGCGGATCGCGTCGGGGGTCGTACGGGTTGAAGCCGTAG
>JANNTD010000518.1:0-9880 GCA_031403315.1 Planctomycetota bacterium | reverse complement strand
CGGCCGCGGCCGCCGTCAGGCAGTTGTGCAAGGGAATGTCGGTCCGCGATACGGCCGACATTACCGGGCTCGATAAAAACACGATCTTGCGCCTTGTCGTTCGTGCGGGCCGGGGCGTTGCGCAGCTTTCGGAGCGTACCATTCGGGGCTTGCAGGTAGGTGAGGTCGAGTGCGATGAGGTGTGGGGCTTCTGCTACTGCAAGCGCGCGACACAATGGCGGAAAGATTGGGGCTCCCACACCGGCGACATCTACACGTACTTGGCCGTTGATCGAAATACCAAACTGATCTTGGCCTCTGCCTTTGGGAAGCGGGAGACTGAAACGGCCGTCTACTTCATGCAAAAGCTAAAGCTGGCGGCCCCCGAGATCGGCCAGCTTTCAACGGACGGCTGGGCGGGCTTCCCCGGCATAGTCGCCTTGCTGTGGGGAAACGACATCGACTACGGCCAGATCGTGAAGATAATAATGGGCGGTCCAGCCGTGAACGCGGCAACCCGCTATTCGCCAGGTCGGATAAAGGAAGTCAAACGCAAGGCTGTCATCGGCGACCCGGACCTAGATCGTATCAGCACGTCAATTGCGGAGCGCACCAATCTCTCGATTCGCATGGGGATTCGGAGAATGACGCGGTTGACCAATGCCTTCTCCAAGAAATGGGAGAACCACGAAGCCATGATGAATCTCTTTTTTGGCGTCTTCAACTTCTGCAAGATTCACGGTACGCTCAAGACGACCCCGGCAGTTGCGGCCGGGCTAACCGACCACGTTTGGACAATCCGAGAATTGCTAGAGAAAACCGAGCAGACACACTGAGTGCACCCACGACCGAAAATAGGCCTTGAACGGCCGTTCACTATCCGCTAGGCTGAATCCCGCACGATCGCGTGCGAGGCCATCCACCGCGGGCGTGAGGCAATTTCCTCCGTCAGCGGTTCCTCCGCCATGAATACAGCGTGAGGCCACCAAATTCCTCCGCGATTGGACCGCAAATAGTCGAGAGCTAGAACGAGCGGCTGGCTTTGGTCACTCGTCTCTTGACTCTCGACTAGCCAGTTCTTTGGAAATTCGAAAGCGAACGACACGGTTCCGTTCGTTCGGTGCCATGCGTTCGAGGTGCGCCGACGCAGCAACCGCCGACGTTCGCGCTCGCGGTGCGCGCCGACCGCTTCCTGAACCCCGACTCCCGACTCCTCACCCCTAATTTATCCTGTCGCCTTCGAGAGAAACCTGTCGCCTTCGAGAAAACTCGAGGATTCGTCACTTGAGAAACGTGTCGCCTTCGGGAAGTGTGTCGCCTTCGTGTCGCAGACTTGCCGCGGCGAGGTAAACCCGTCGTCCCTGAACCCTGAACCCAGTTTTTCCCTGTCCCCTTCGAAAGAATAAGGACTTACGACAAATCCCCGTGACCCCTTCGAGAAAATAACGACTTACGGCGAGCGGGCTTCAGCACGCGGGAGAATTCCCGCCAACCGCTGGAAAGAATAGGCACCAGCGAACAGAAAAAGTACCGGAGAGAGGACTTGAACCTCCACGACCTTGCGGTCACCGGATTTTGAGTCCGGCGCGTCTGCCAATTCCGCCACTCCGGCATCGGTTGGGGAATCCAAAAATCATGGCCTTTTTGAATCTACGGACCGCCGCCGCAGTGGTCAATCCCCGGGGGTTAGACAAGGAGCGCGGGAGACAAGGAGAAACGCCAGCAAATGCTCTTTCTCCATATCTCCAAGTCTCCGTGTCTCCTTGTCTTTTTCTCACGCCGCGTGGTATTATAAACACGGTTGGCGATTACAAATACAGGCGGCTTCCCCCTCGGTCACTCGCGGCCGGGCATTTGCGGAGGTCTGCCATGCTCTCTCAAGACGACTTGCACATCGCCACGCTCGGGCTCAACGAAAAGCCCTCGCCACTGCGACTCTCCTCGCACCACGGCGACGGACTCGGCGACTTTGTCCCCGGCACGCCGCGGGTTCGCTACCAGCTCGACGTCTCACCCGTGGCGCCGCACCAGGACCTGTTGTTCGAGCAGGCCGGCCCGCGCGAAAGCATCTATTTCGACCCGTTCTACACGACCGCCGCGATCGTCACTTGTGGCGGACTCTGCCCGGGACTCAACAACGTCATCCGCTCGATCTACCTCGAGCTCTCGAAGAACTATGGCGTGCGGAATGTGCTCGGCATCCGCAACGGCTTTTTGGGACTCAATCCCACGTCCGGCCTCGCGCCGATTCCGATCACCGATGCTTATGTCTCCGAGATTCACAAGCTCGGCGGCACGGCGCTCGGCAGCTCGCGCGGGCCGCAGGACCCGGGCGTGATCGTCGACTTTCTCCACCGCCAAGGGATCAACATCCTGTTCTGCGTCGGCGGCGATGGCACCCAGCGCGGCGCCCACCTGGTCTGCCAGGAGATCACCCGCCGCGGCCTGAAGATCGCGGTCGTCGGCATCCCCAAGACGATCGACAACGACATCACGTTCGTGTTCCGCACCTTCGGCTTCGCTACCGCGCTCGAGATCGCTCAACAGGCAATGTGCTGCGCCCACGTCGAAGCCAAGGGCGCGATCAACGGCGTCGGCCTGGTGAAACTGATGGGCCGCGACGCCGGCTTCATCGCCGCCGGCGCGACGCTCGCCAGCCAGGAAGTGAATTTCTGCTTGGTGCCCGAGATCGCCTTTCCGCTCAACGGCCCGAACGGCTTTCTGCCCGCGCTCAAGGATCGCGTCCTCAAGAGTCAGCACGCGGTGATCGCCGTCGCCGAAGGGGCCGGACAGCACCTGTTCAAAGAGCAGAACGGCGCGTGCGACGCCTCGGGCAACAAGCAGTATCAAGACATCGGCACTTTCTTGCGCGACAAGATCTGCGAATACTTCAAGCAGGAGAACGTGCCGATCGCGCTCAAGTACATCGACCCGAGCTATCTCATCCGCAGCGTGCCCGCGAACACGGCCGACCGCCTGTTGAGCGACCAGATGGCCCGCTGCGCCGTCCACGCCGCGATGGCCGGCAACACGGACGTGATGATCGGCAGTTGGAACAACATTTTCATCCACGTGCCGATCTGCACTGCGATCCGCGAAAAGAAACGGATGGAGTTGACCGGCGAACTGTGGACCAACGTGCTGCTCTCGACCGGCCAAACGCGCTGGCCATCGATCCCCGGCCTGGTGAAAGACGATGAAGACATCGAAGCCGATACAGCCGACGTCGCCGAGCACGAACTGGCCACGATGAATTAGTCGGCAGTCAATTCACTCGCGCAAGTGAACGGCAGTGCTTAGATCCCCGAGCCTTGATCGCCGTAGAATTCGGGATTAAACAGCTTGTCGAGCTCGTAGTCGTAGCGCGCTTTGGCGGCCGCCAACTGATAGATATCTTGCGTCGAGACCATCGGCAGCAATTGCGCGGTCGTGGCAACGGCCAAGGCGCTCGGCGATACACTTGCCGGCGCGCTGGCGAGTCGAAACACTTCGCTGATACGATTGACAAACATGGCCGCGATCTCGGGGAACAAACGAATCCCGATCAACTTGATCGACTTAGAATTTTATCGGCGTCCGGACGCTATCACCCGTGATTTCCCGCGGACGAACGCGGCAGTTTTGGCCAATTAGAGTCACGTGGGGCGGCTCGATCGCTACAACCCCAGCCGTTTCTACAACTGCTTCAGTCTAACATGAAACTCTGGGGTGCTAGCACTCGACGATTGGATGAAACTTCTGCAGGCTCGGCTCGTAAACAAAGTCGTGTTGACTGGTTTTTTCGGCCGGCTTAGAACAACGCTATCCAACGACTCACCCGTCTTACGGGAAGCAATTGTTTCTTCTGTATGCGATGCTGACTGGCCGGCCAGAGGTCTCGCGAACATAGGCCGATTTTCGCCGGATACTTCTTGCAGGCTAACTGTGGCTTGCCAGCATCTTTCGTTCCGGTTGGCGTTCGGCCCTACCAAAGGAGTCTTTCGATGGCATCCAGTGTTGTGTTGGAACGTGGCTCGTCCGCCGTCGCGCCGTTCTCGGGCGGCACGCCGGGTTGGCAAGCCGGCTCGATTCCGGCGGGCTCGCCGGCGACGGCCAATTGGTGCGTCTTGCCGCGCTGCGAGGTCGAGTTCGAGAAGTGCACTGGCGGCTTCAAGATCCACTGTCGTTGCGACGACGAAGTGGCTTGTGGCACGCTACAGAATCTCTGCCGCATGCTCTGCGACGGACTCTGCAGCTGCTGCTGCACGCAAAACGGCATTTGCTGCTGCCAGGTCAACCTCACCTGCGGCATCTGCAAGTGTGAGTACACCAAGGACGGCTGCTCGATCAGTTGCACTTCCGGCGACAAAGCCTGCTGCGCGATTCTGCAATCGTGCTGCGAGTGCCTGTCGACCTGCTGCAAGAGCGGTTGCTGCTGCTACATTTCGTTCAACAACACGCCGATTTGCTGCGGCACCTGCTAAGTTGTGAGCGACAGTTGTGCTCGCGAACTAGTTCGAACGAGCCCCGGCGCTACGGCGCCGGGACTCGTTTCTTTTTTGCGCTCGAAGCTGCATCCGGGAGGGCGAGACTATGTACCCGGCCTGGTGCCGGTCGGAAGTGTCACCGCTGGCGAGACCCGACGCAAGCACTGCGTCCCGCCGCGGTGATCGGCGGATTCATCCTTCCGCGCGACTTGGACGGTTAGTTGAAACAACTTATTGTTTCACTCCGAACGAATTAGACTACGGTTTGTTCATAATCAACACTTGCCCGTCGTTCCGCCGCAGCAGCCGTTGATACAAGCCCATCTTCATTTTCTCGGCTTTCACCTTGGACGTCGCTCCCTCCTGATTAAACTCGACGTCCTCGGCCAGAAAGTCGACGTGCCCATCGGCGAAGACGAAAAATGCACCACCCGGATGCTGGCTGTTGAAGCCGCGCCGGCCGTCCTCTTTGTTGCGATCGTTGATCTTCACATCGGATATGCCGAGCACCTGTCGCAGGCCGTTGTCGCCGTCGCTGTTGAAGTCGCGGACCCCAACCCACACGCCGGCCCAGTAATCCGTGCTCCGTTCGCCGGCCAGGATCGTGTTGCTCGTGCCGTCGGTGATGTGGGCCTCGGTGCACTTGCTCTCGGGCCAGAATACGCCGAACGAGTCCTTCAAATAGTCGAGCTGCTTGTCCTTGAGCGTCATGAACTTGGTGCCGTGATTGGCGATGTAGTTTGACTTCGCCGCGGTCAGGTCGGCATACTTCGAACCTACAAAAGGCCGGTTGATGTTCAGCAGGTCGCTGCTATCCGACGGGCAGCGAAACATCGGTAGCGCAATCTGCGCCAGCTCTTTCCCATCCGGCGTCTGCAGCACGTCGTGCAGTTGAGACCTAGGAAAACCCAAGAAGTTGTAGAGCGCCTCTTGCTGCAGGAACGGCAGCAGTTGGGGCGCCCAACCGAAACCCGCGACGCCGGTCGGATCGCCATCCTGCTTCGACTGCAACGTCCCAGAAGGATATCGCTTCATGTGCAGATGAAACTGGTCAAACGCCAGCCCGATCTGCTTCATGTTGTTCTGGCACGATGTCCGCCGCCCCGACTCGCGCGCAGCCTGTACCGCGGGCAAGAGCAGCCCCACCAACACACCGATGATCGAAATTGTCACCAGCAACTCCACCAATGTGAAGCCGCCTGCCGAGCGGAACTTCAATTTGTTTGCTGCTGGTTGAGTTTTCATGGCATGATCTCTGCGACGCTCACCCGTGCTTCGCCGCCGATTTCGCTATTTGATCGCGATTGGCGGAACCTGCGTCGGTCCGCCGCTGACGTTCACTTTGACCGGCGATGTCGCCGGGCTGGCATATTCCTTGGGCAGCACGTTCGGACCCGCTCCGCCTTCGGACGCCACAAACTTGTGCCAATGGATCGTCGCCACATAGTCACCTTGCGGAGCACCGTCGCCCGGGTCGTAGGCGGTAATCGTGAACGAGCCATCGCTGCCGACGACGACGCTCGGCGCTACGTCGCTAGTTTCCGCAGCATTCACGGGATGCAGCACGATTTGCGCGCCGACCGGCGGTTTGCCTTGATAGATTACTTTTCCCGAAACGGGGATCACCGGAACTCGCGGCGCCTCGCGGCTGCACCCGCTCGCCGCGAGCAGCACCGGCAGCGCGAGCAACAACAGCCTGCCCGAGATGGTTCTAAAATCAGACCGGCGGTTCACAGCGTTGTCGCCAAGAGAACCTTGTTGCGTTTGAGGATGACGGCCCGACATGGTTCATAAATCCTTTGGTTCGATAACCTGTTGAAATAGAAAAAACCGTGCCGGCAACCACCTGATTTGAAATCATGGTGGCTGCCGGCACATACGTCTGCGTTTCCCGGACTAGAAGAGTCCGTCCAGGGGCGGTTCCTTATATTCGTCCCGCGTGATCGTTCCACTGTCGTCGGCGTCCTCGCCGCCAGCCGCATTGCGGGTAGTTAGCGCCGCAACGACTCCGATGTTGACCGTCTCGTCGATGAACTTGACGGCACCGTCGCCGACCAAGACATTCAAACCACCCGGATGGAACGAGTAGGGCTGGCTAGTTCCTTCGGTGAACCAGGGCGAAGCAAGGCCGGTTGTGGCGCTATAGGACTGTCCGCCCGCGTCAAAACCGTTCGTGCGATTGATGAACACGCCCGGTACGATTTTGCCGGTAGCATTCGATCCCGAAAGCAGAATGTCGCTTGCCGGACGGGCCCAACCGCCTGCATTGACGAGATGAACATTCAGATCCGAGCCCGCCTGGCTACCTTGACGATAGAGGAACGGCCGCCCGCCCGACTCAAACACCGCGATCGTGTTCGAGAGACCGTCGGTGATGTCACTAAACGTGAGTGCCGTGTTCTTGGGCAGAAACCCGTTGGTGGGAGCCGCCTGCGACGAGGTATACGAGGTACTGCCCGTAATCCTCAACGCCGCCGCCGGTTGTACCGGCGCAATCGTCGTGGCTGCATAGTAAGCGGGATACGCCGCATTGGCCAATGCGGGCAAATCCGGATTCACGCCCAGGCTGCCGGCGTAGTCGCCCACTGCAACGATGCCAGGCCACGGAGAACCCGTGCCATCCTCCGGCTTGTGGTCCAAGAGACCGCCGTGCTTGGGCGACGACGGGCACTCGTAGGTTGGGATCCGCTTATTGGTGACGTTGATATTCTTGACGTCGCTCCACGTTACGTTGACGTCGTACAGGTCCCACAAGTCCTGACGCTCGATATGCGGTAGCAACAGAACAAACGCTCCAGCACGAACGGTGCTGGCAGCAAAGGGACGCACGCTACTGGGTAGCTTATGCTGCGAGTCGTGGAACTCGTGAATCGCGATGCCCTGCTGTTTCAGATTGTTCACGCATTGCGTGCGCCGCGAGGCTTCGCGGGCCGCTTGCACGGCGGGCAACAAGAGCCCGACCAAAATGCCGATGATGGCGATCACCACCAGCAGTTCGATCAAAGTGAAGCCGTGCCGCGGCGCGGACTTCCGGTTAACATTCGTGACTTCCATAACTACCTCCAAAGCATTGAACAAAAGGAACGGACTGTTCGGGTAAATCAACCTGCGGCCGCGCCATTTGCGACACGCTTTGCCAAAATGTCTTCCAACGACTCGTCTAACACCGGGAGATGATAAAACGCATTGGGCGGCGGCACCGGCTTCGCTTCTGTGCCGCCGTGGCCAGTCGGCGTTAGTGCGGCCTCCGCGGTCGACTCTTGCCTGCGAGCGGGCAACTCATCGATCGTGAGCTCGTCTTCCACCCGCAACACGCCGGCCACGTGCTGTGCCACCGCCAAGATTAATTGCCGATCGTAAAAAGTGGGCACGACGCCCTCGAGTCGTAAGATTCCGTTTTGTGCTCCGACGCGGACCGCACGCCAGGCGGCGCGATGCCGAGCCGCCAGCGCGATGCCGATTCGCAGCAACAAATCCGCGTCGGCGGCATTGTGGGTGATCGTCGTTCCGAGTTGTGTTTGATAGTTGGACATGGTTCTGGACTCCGAAATAGCGGATGCAAATAGGGATGAATCGATTGTTGCAAGCATCAAATGCCGGCCGGTCGCGCGCTCGAAGCGCAAAGTCGGCTAGCGACACGTGCTACAACAACACCATCCGGAGATGAACCATGCGACGGAAGCCGCGAAGTCAGCCGATAGCGGCATGCTACTTGGCTGGTGCCGAACACTGATTAAGAAGGGAACAACCATCGTCGTGAAATCCTGTGAGGGACTTGCACCTCTGGTTGTTCCAGTCGGCACACTCTTGAGAAACGTAATAGGGGGTTTGAATTGTCGATCGTTACTGTGTCGATCGTTATTGTGAGGACCAAATTCCTTGTTCCGGGTTCACGCGCGCCGTCGCTGTTAGTGGTTGTTTGTGCGTCGCGATTGCAGCCGCCGCTTCTCAGTGCGGTCGATCTGGATGATTACGCCGTCTTGCACGATGATCGTCACCGAGCCATAGCGCAAGTTCTCCAGCGACGCGCGGATTTCGTCCAAGGTGAAGTCGGCGCTCGACTCCCTTTCCGGCGCAACCGGGAAGTGGTGTTGGGATGTTGATTCGGTCACGTAAGTTCCTCCGCTGCTCATGGTGAGCTCCTTCACTTCATCCCCTCTCGCGGGTCCCTCGCCCATTGGGTGAGGGCCCGGGAGAGGAGAAGTTCTGCTTTTAGATTTCGTACTCAGGTTCCGGGACAAACACCCGGGCGTTCTTCGGATAAATGTAAACGCGGTCGCCATTCCGCAGCCGCAGCCGTTGGTAGGCGTCGAGGCTCAAGTCGACAAACACTTGGTTGCCGTCGAGCGTCTTGGCAGTCACCTTGGCAATCGACCCGGCTGGGTTCACGCGCTCGATGCTCGCCGCCATGTGGGGCGCGCCATTGGGCAAGAGCTTGATGTCGAGTTCGTGCGGCCGCATGTAAACTTTCGCCGCGCGGCCTTCGCTGCGGGCCGCTTGCGGATAGTCGAGCACCATCCCCTCGAGCAGCGTCTTGCCGTTCCGCACACGGCCATGGAACACGTTGACCTGGCCCAGAAACTCCATCACGAACTGCGTCGCCGGGCGGTGGAATACTTCCTCCGGCGTGCCGATCTGCTCGATCTTGCCGTGGTTCATCACCACCACGCGGTCAGCCACTTCCAGCGCCTCTTCCTGATCGTGCGTGACGAGGATGCTCGTCACTTGAATTTCTTCGTGCAGCTTCCGCAGCCAGGCCCGCAAACCTTGCCGCACCTTCGCGTCGAGCGCACCAAATGGTTCGTCCAACAAGAGCACCCGCGGCTCGACCGCCAAGGCCCGCGCCAGCGCCACACGTTGCCGTTGTCCGCCGGAAAGTTGCGACGGGAACCGTTTGCCGAGGCCTTCCAATTGCACCAATCGCAACAGTTCGTTGACGCGATTGTCGATCGCCTCGCGCGAAGGCCGATTCTTCCGCGGCCGCACGCGCATGCCGAACGCGATGTTCTCGAACACGCTCATGTGCCGGAACAATGCGTAGTGTTGGAACACAAATCCGACGCGGCGTTCGGCAGCCGGGCTGTGCGAGACGTCGGTTTCAGCGAATCGAATCCGCGAACCGTTACCCGGGTCCGGCGTATCGAGCCCGGCGATGATCCGCAGCAGCGTTGTCTTGCCGGAACCCGAGGGTCCCAACAGCGCCACGAGCTCGCCGTCGTGGATCGCCAGGCCCACCTCGCGCAGCGCTTGGTAGTTGCCATAGGTCTTGCTGATGTTCGTTAGTTCGATGCTCATTTAACTTTTACCTCTGCCTTCGCCGGCTCAAGGGCATCTTCATATTCGCAGCGGACCCGCCATTCGACGACCGACTTCGCCGCCAACGTGGCCAAAGCCAAGAGCGCCAGCAGCGAAGCCACCGCAAAGGCGGCCGCAAA
>JANNTD010000517.1:0-18821 GCA_031403315.1 Planctomycetota bacterium | reverse complement strand
CGGCCTCCGCCGCGGCAGGCGACAGGACGCCGCCGTTTTCCATCAGGGCCTGCACGCGGTCGGCGAACTTGAGTTTGTATTCCGCGTTGCCGATCAAGTTGCGATGGATCGCCGTCGGCGCTTCGGCATCGTCCTTGCCAGTCAAATCGGTGAATTGCGTGAAGCCGTCGCCGTTGTCGGTGGTGGGAAACGCATGTTCCTGGTCCCAGGCATGGAACCGCCACAGGCCGCCGTTGCGATCGCGCGTGGCATACCAGTTGTTGTGCGACCAATCGGCCGCATTGCCCGCGTAGTAGTGGACGATCATGTAGTCGATGAACTGCTCGACGTCGAGCTGGCCGGCGACCGATTGATACAGTGCCGCATTCCCCGGATCGTCCTGCACGGCCTGCGTGGCGTTTAAGAACGCGGCATAGCGTCCTTCCGCCGCGACTCCGCCCTCAACCCAGGTGTACTCGTGAGCCACGTCTTGGTTGGCATGCTTGATGACGTCGTAATCGTCTTTATTTCCGCCGTAGTATTCGGTCGCAAACGAATCATCCGGCCGCTCGTGGACGTTGTACAGACCCCAGTACAAGCCGTTGAGATAGAGCTGCACATACTTGCCGTGCGGTGCGCCTTTCCCGCTCGCCAGGTTCTGCAAATCCGAAACCACCTGGTCGGTAACGAACCGCGCGTAGTCGCGCTGCACGGGGTTTTGATGATGCCACGCGTAATTGAACATGGCGTCGAAAATTAGCGTGTCGAACTCGCTGGTCGACCCCTCGCCGAACAGCGCGTCGGCAAACAGCGGGTAGTTCAATTCCGTCGGCCCGTACGGAAACTTGAACTTCACCTGAAACGACATCTTGTCCGAGTTCCAGCGCAGCGTGCTGGAATGGCCCTGCATTTCGACGCCGACATCCAAATGAAACGTGTCGGTGGCCGCGTTGGCGTTCATGTACTCCAGCGACGCATACCGTTCGCTCGACGTGCCGTGGATGTAGATGCCCTGCGGCTGGGGCGCGGCATTGCTCCCGACGGGAAACGTCCCCGGCAGCGGATCACCGCTGAACAGGTCGTCCCAATCCATCACCAGCGACATCGTCGGGATCGACGTAAGTGCGTCCTTCACGGCCTGCTCGTTGCCGGTTACGACGTCGGGATCCATCTCCCAGTCCGCCTCGTCGTCGAGGTTGTAACCCGAGGCCGTATCCACGTCGTCTTTGTCGTGACCCCACGGCGCGTAGGGTTGTGTCACATCCGCAGCATTCTGGCCAATGACATCGTTGAGAAATAGATACGTTTCCGTGTCGGCGTTGCTCGACGTGTAGCCCTCCTTGTATGCGATCGCGCGGAGTACGGTAGTCGTGCTGATCGTGATCGGACCGGTGTACAGCGTGCCCGTCGTGGCGGAAGGCGAGCTGCCGTCGGTTGTGTAGCGAATTTGAGCGTCAGGTGTATTCGACGAGATCGCCACCTGAATTGGCGCGAAATAGAAACCGCGGTCGATGGAGAAATTCGTATCGGCGACAAATCCCAGCGTGCCCAGACCGTTGTCGTCGCCTGGCGTCGGCGCGGCCATGAACGTGCCCGCAGCCGCGGCGGTCGCCCGCGTCGCGGTCAGTACCGGTTCGATGAAAAAGTCCTGTCGATTCGTGCTGCTTCCCGAAGTGCTGTTGCTATTCACGCCGTGGAACGCCAGCACATTCGTGCCGTTGACGAACTCCGGCAAATAGGCCGTCAAGTTGAAGGTCGCCACGTCGAGCGCTTCGGCGACGCGGTTGGCGGCGCCGGCCGTTGAGCTAGTGCCGACTTGATTGCCGGCAAAGGAATCCCACTGTGGCTGCGGACGGGCAAAGTCTTCCGCAAAGTTGGCTCGCCCCACTTCGCGGCCGTTGAGGTACATGATGAAACCGTCGTCGAACCGCAGGTTCATCGCCAGCGACGTGAGCTGATCTTTGTCGGTCACGTTGAACGCATACCGCACGTACGCCGCCGTTTGCGTATTGCTCATCTCGCCGGTGGTGAGCACTCGACCGATGAAGGGCGCAAGATTCACGCCGTCCGAATTGCGATCGAAGCCGACCGACCTCGTGCCGGAGAGCCAGCCCGCATCGCTAAAGCCGATCTCTCGCCAATTGTCGTCGACGGCGGCGTTCTCACCGGTCGGAACATGCGCCTTGACCGTCGAGCTGGCCCCCACGAGCGTGACATTGTTCGTCGTCGATGTACTCGCGCCAACGCCATAGGACACGTCGTTTAGTTGCGCAGGATAGTCTAGGTACGAGTCGGCGATCGTCGTGCCGTCCGGCATCACGAGCGCCAAGTCCTCACCGTTGTTGCTGAGGCCGAAATTGGTATGCAGCTCCGCACCGGCGAGATCTTTAGATGATGCGAAAATCACCAGGTGCTGCCCTGTGGCGAGCATCGTCCCCGCCGGAATCTGCCACTTGGTGAGGTTGGCGCTGTCGTCAGTGAGATACCAGCCGCCGATGTTTTCCGCAATCGCGCCGGTGTTCTTGAGCTCGATCCAGTCGTGTCGCTCGCCGGAGAAATCGGTCAGACCTGTCTCGTTGTCGGCGAGAAACTCGTTGATCACCACGGCCATCGCCAGCCGCGACTCGAGCTGCTCGAAGCTCAGGCCCGTGCCCCGCCGCGATGATGTCCGTTGTCCGTCGCGCGCGCGGCGTCCCCTTCGTTTCCTCTTCATAATCTCACGCCCTGGGAAACCCGCCGGCACCGCTCAAAGAAGTCGAATCGAGATGCGGATCGCCTTCCGTCAGCGATCAACGCAAAAGTCCCTGTCTGGGCTCGATTTTAGCTGTGACTGCCGAGAGTGTCAAAGTTTGCGCAGTGCGGCTTACGCTCGACGTCGTCGCTCGCATGTCCGAATCCAAGGGCGCCACTCAAGCGAACAGTGCGTCGACCGATTGCCCTTTGCCGTCTTCTGTCACGTAAAACGGCCGCTTCTCGATCTCGAATGCCGTCTTCGGCGAAATGCCCATCGCAGTCAGAATCGTGGCATGCAAGTCAATGACGGAAACTGGATTCTCGATCGCCACGCAGGGCCGCTCGTCGGCCGTCGCGCCGTAGAGCATGCCACGCTTCACGCCGCCACCGAACAACAGCACGCTGCTCCCGCCCGTGAAGTGGCGATGCAATCCGTAGTGACGCATCTCCTGGAGCGTGTCGCTCACGGCCCGCGATTGGTCCTTCGCCGCGCTGCCCGGAATGCCCTCGATCATCATGTCGCGGCTGAACTCGCTGGCAACGATCACTAGCGTGCGATCCAACAGGCCGCGCTGCTCCAAGTCGACGATCAGTCGCGCAATCGGACGGTCGATCGACTGCTTCATCTTTACCGCCCGCGTGTGCCCTTCCTCGTGCGTGTCCCAACCTTCGAAGGGCACATACTCGGTCGTCACCTCGACAAATCGCGAACCCGCTTCCACCAGCCGACGCGCAAGCAGGCAGCCCAAGCCGAATTGGCTGGCGTTGTACTCGTCGTAGCTCTTGCGTGGCTCCAGAGCGAGGTCGAACGCGGCCCGCTCCGGCGACTTCAGAAGCCGATACGCATTCTCCATTCCGCGGATCATCGACTCCTGCTGGTAGCCGCTGCCGTGCTCGCCGAGTGGGCCGCGGAGCACCAACTCGCGGTACTGCCGATTGCGGGCCTCGAATCGCTCGGGCGACATCCCCTTCGGCGGCCGCACCGCGTCAGCTGCGTCCTGCGGAAACGGCAGCATGAACGGCCCATACTCGCCGCCAAAAAAGCCGGATGTGTGAAAGGCCTTGACCTCTTCCTTCTCGTCGTGCCCTTCGAGCCGCTGGCCCACGTCGACGAACGCCGGCATCACCGGATTTCGCGGTCCCAGCACCTTGGCCATCCACGCGCCAAGATGCGGCGCGGCTACCGTCTGCGGCGGCACGTAGCCCGTGTGCCAATGATATTGATGCCGCGTGTGCAGGATATGGCCGAGGTCGGGCTGTACGTGCGAGCGGACGAGCGTGCCTCGGTCCATCACTTTCGCGAGCTCTTCCAGCCCGGCGGTGAACTTGATGTTGTCGACCACCGTGTCGATTGCCGGAAACGTGCTCATCACGCGTTCGACCGGCAGCCCCTTCTCGAACGGCACGTAGCGCTTGGGGTCGAACGTATCGGGGCTCGCCATTCCGCCCGCCATCCACAGCAGGATGCAGGCATCGGCCCGCGGCGCTGGATGCACGAGCGCCTCGCTGGCCCGCGACATCCGCGGCGCACCCGTCGCCATCGCCGCCAACGTCGCGGCCGACATTGCACGCAGGAAGTCCCGGCGGTTCAAATCGCTTGATTCCATGTCCGTCATTCTAACATTTTCTGCGGATCGTTCATTACCGCACTAATTGAAACTCTGGCAGCATGACGACGCACCAGAGCACGTCGGCCAGCCCATCCGTCGTGAGCGGCGTGCCCGCGAGTTTCACCAATCGCGCGAGCTCATCTTGTGCCGGCGGCCGCGCTAGCGCCGAATGAAAGACGTACTCGCACATCGCCTCGGCCGACCAATCTGGATGGTCGACGTGCAACTTGCTAGCGCTTTGTTGCAGCAACTCAGAAAGCGGCTGGCCGTTGCTCATTTCGATCGCTTCAAGCGTCGTCATTTCGGCGGGCCGCGTCGTGACGACCTGCTCCCGGTTCGGCCGGCCCAACGAACGCATCAAGAGCGTCGACTCGACGAGCGACGATCGCACAAACGGTCGGCCCGCCGCGCCCTTCGTGGCATAGCACAGCATTTCCCCAAACACTTCGTCCTGGGCCGTCTCCTGCGGACAGACACCCGTCATTTGCCAGACTGCGTCCACAAACTGCTCCGCCGTCATCCGTTTCGGTGCGGGTCCGGCGAACACGAACTCCTCGACCGGCGCGGCCGGATCCCACGCGACGCTTTGCGAGCCATACACCTTCGACGTCGTAATCAGCTCGAGTGTCTTTTTCAAATCGTAGCCGTTGTCGGATACGTCCACCGCCAAGTAGTCGAGCAAGTCCTCGCTCCACGGTCGGCTGGCCAGCGCGTCGACCGGAAACACAATTCCGCGGCCCAGCAGGCGGTCCCACAGCCGGTTGACGATCGTTCGCGTCAACCGGCCATTGTCGCTCGATGTCATCAATTCCGCGAGTGTCGCCAATCGTTCATCGCGGGGCGCCTGGGGATCGACGCTCCCCAATTCCGAAAACAGAAAATACGCCTGCGCGATTTTCCCCGTCGGTACGTCGCAGCGGTGGATTTCGAGCGGCTCGCGGCTGTAGATCGCTGCCAGCCCGTAGGAGTCCGTCAGCTTCCAATTGTCGATGAAGCTGTCGTGGCACGAAGCGCACTTCAGGTTGACGCCCAAAAACACCTGCCCCACGTTCTGTGCGAACTGCAACTCCGGCCGCTGGCTGGCATTCACCTGGCCACGCCACACGAAGCCCTTGGCAAAACCTGCTGACTCTCGCTGCGGATCCACCAGATCGCGCACAAATCTATCGTAAGGCTTGTTATCCACTAGCGCCCGGTAGAGCCACGAAGTGATTTGCTTCCTGCCGCCGCTAATGTAGCCGGTGCCCGCATAATCGTTGCGCAACAAATCGTTCCAGAACGTCAGCCAGTGGTCGGCAAAGGCAACGCGGTCATCGAGCAGGCGGCGGACCAAACGCGCGCGTTTGTCCGCAGCGGTATCGGCCTGAAACGCTTCGACCTCCGCAACGCTGGGTAGAAGTCCCACGAGATCGAGGCTCACGCGGCGATGAAAGGCCGCGTCACTCAGTGGCGGCGGCGGTTCAATGCCGTGCTCCTGCCAATAGGCGAGTACAATCAGGTCGATCGGATTCGCGACGCCTGTAGTCGATGGCGGCAATTCAGGTCGGCGGGGCTTAAGCGGCGGTTCATACGTGTTCTTGCGAAACGAAAAGCCCCCCTCCCAGGCCATTCCCGCGTCGATCCAGCGACGCAGCACGTCGACCTCGTCGGCCGAAAGCGGCGGCGCTTCCAGCGGCATGCGAATCGCCGCGTCGTCCGCAGTCACCCGTTCGAGGATCGAGCTCTCGTCGGCTGCCCCCGGCTCCGCGATGCCCGCTTCGAGCACCGCCTCGCGCGTGTCGAGCGACAGTTCGCCCTCATAGCGGCCGTTCGTGTGGCACTTCGCACAGTGCTGCTGCAAGATAGGGAGCACATCGTGCGCGAAGTCGACCGGCTCGACCGCGCGCACCGACTCAGCCAGCAGCGCGACTGCCGCTACGGCAACGACCAGTCTGCGTACCATGGTTTGCATCGCGTTCGCGTTCATGATCCGCCGGCTGGTGTGTCGAGTGCTTTCAGTTCTTTGTCGATCTCGGTGACCCGCGCGGTGTTCGCTTCCACGTCTTTCTTCGACCGCTCCAGCTGCAGTTCGAGCTTGGCCACGTCGGCCTTGGCCGCGTCGATCTGCTTCTTGGCGTCGTCGAGCTCCTTGGTGAGCCGATTTCGCGCAACGACCGGGTGGTCAAAACCAAGGTTTACTTCCAGCCCAGGAATCGCCTTTTCGAGCGACATAGCCGCGTCATACGAGACCTTGGTCTGCCAGAGGTACAATTTGGCCAGCTGCGGCAATCCCGACAAATGATTCAAGCCGGCATCGGTGATCGGCGTGCCGTACACGTTGAGATAGTCGAGCCGCTGCAACCCCTTCACGTGAGCAAGTGCAGCATCATCGATCGTCGCGCGTTCCAGATGCAGCCACGTAAGCTGCTTCATGCCCGCGAGCGGCGCCAACCCGGCGGCGTCAATTTTTGCGTCCGCCAGATTCAGAGTGTAGACCTGTTCGGAAACAGCTGCCAACAGCGCCAGGTCCGCATTTCCTGCCGGCTCGCCGCGCCCTGCGAACGATACTTCCAACAGGTTGCTGCCGGCAAACAGCGGCGATACTCGCGCTCCCGCGGCGACCAATTTATCGACGGCTGCTTGCGGCGCTGCGGACACTTCGGGCAGCGCTGCCTTCTCAATCGCTGGTTTCGCCGGCGCGGCCGGTGTCGTCGCCGCCGCCGATGTCAACACGGCCCCTTGCTTGATCCACTCTGCGATCAGGTCGATCTTGTCTTTCGTTAGCGGATCGCCGCCCTTCGGCATTCGCTTCGGACTATCGGTCGGCAGCACCAGCCGCTGATACAGCAAGCTCTCCGCCGGCTGGCCCGCGACGAGCAGTTGCGGTTTCGCGGCGAGCTTTTCTTCGATGCCGGCAATCGTATCGAGCCGCAGCTTGGCCTGTGCCTTCGCTTCGCCATGACACTTCGCGCAGTGCTCGACGAAGATCGGCTCGATCTGCTTGTCGAAGTCGATCTTCTCCGCGGCGCGGGCCGAGACCGCGGCGAGGGACAATACTGTAAAAACGGCGACTGCACGCTTAAACATCGCGTTCACCAGAAAAAGGGGAAATGGGAGACGGGCACCGCGCCCAACCGCCCCGAGGGCGCCAGAAGCGAACCAGATACACCGCCTCTGAGATTATAATTGGTTGCCGCAAGCGTGGCACCCGCCGATCGGGCATGTCCTGATGCGTGGCCTGACCACGAACCGCAAAATGACCACAAATCTACGTTTCGATGGCGATTTTCCGCGTGATATTTATCCGCCTGGCGTCGTACGCTTGCCAGATTGTCGGCCGCAATTGATACTGGAATTGTCGATTCTTTCAGGACATGTTTCCGAAAAGTCACACTTCCGGAAAGACACAGCTCCGACTGGCGGCTCGTTCCCATGCACACCACGCCCGCGGCTCGCGCGATCAAGACTTGGTGTTGCCGTTCGGTCCTGATTTTCGCGGCGGCTGTTGGTGTTTGCGGCTGGAGCCCAACTTTCGCGGAAGATGCCCCCACCTATAACCGCGACGTGCGGCCGATCCTTTCCGACCGCTGCTTCACTTGTCACGGCCCCGATTCCGCCGCCCGGCAGGCCGACCTCCGTCTCGATCGCGAGGAAACCGCCCACGCGGCGGCTATTCTTCAGGGCGACGCCGACGAGACCGAACTGATCGTCCGCGTCACGAGCGGCGACCCCGAACTCAAAATGCCGCCGCCCGACTCGAAAAAGCCGCCGCTCACACCGGCCCAAATCGAGACGCTCCGCAAATGGATCAACGCCGGCGGCAAGTACGAACCTCATTGGGCCTACATTCGGCCCGAGCGGCCACCAGTCCCAAATGTGAAGAACACCACCTGGCCGCGGAACGACGTCGACCGATTTGTGCTTGCGCGGCTCGAGGCGGCTGGCGTCGAGCCGTCGCCCGAGGCCGATCGACGCACGCTCGTCCGCCGGCTGTACTTCGATCTCACTGGCCTTCCTCCCACGCACGCCGAAGTCGAAGAATTCGTCCTCGACAATCGGCCCGACGCCTACGAACAACTCGTCGACAAATTGCTCGCCTCGCCCGCCTACGGCGAACGGATGGCTAGTTGGTGGTTTGACCTTGTGCGTTTCGCCGACACTGTCGGCTACCACGGCGACCAGGAGCACCGCATCACGCCCTACCGCGACTACGTCATCAAATCTTTCAACGACAACCTGCCCTTCGACCAATTCACGATCGAGCAACTCGCGGGTGACCTTTTGTCGAATCCCACCCTTTGGCAGCGCGTGGCCACTGGCTACAACCGACTCCTGCAGACGACGCACGAAGAGGGTGCACAAGACGCCGAGTATCGCGCCATCTATCAAGCCGATCGCGTGCGAAATTTCTCCGAGACCTGGCTCGCTGGCTCATTGGGCTGTGCCCAGTGCCACGACCACAAGTTCGATCCGTACACACAGAAAGACTTCTACGGCCTGGCGGCAATCTTCGCCGACGTGGATCACTACGGCTCGTACGTACCGGTCGGTATCAATGAAGCCATCGACGTGCGGCCGCCCGAGATGATGGCCTGGACACTGCCGGTTTACAACGAGCTCCAGGAAATTGTTGCCAAGATCGCCAAGCTTGAGAAGAAACTTTCCGACAACATTGGCGCGAAGTGGCAGAAACAACTGGCCGCGCTCACCAAATTGAAACAACGCCGCGTCGAACTCGAAGGCCAGTTCGTGCCGACGATGGTGACCGAGGCGGTGCAGCCGCGCGAGATTCGCATCCTCGCCCGCGGCAACTGGATGGACAATTTGGGGACAATCGTCCAACCGGCCACACCCCACTTCCTGCCTCCGCTCGGCGTCGAAGGCCGGCGGGCCAATCGGCTCGACCTCGCCCGCTGGGTGGTCAATAAGCAAAATCCGCTCGCCGCCCGCGTTGTCGCCAATCGGCTCTGGAAACGCTACTACGGCATCGGACTGTCGAAGACGCTCATCGACATGGGGAGCCAAAGCGAACCGCCGCCGAATCAACCGCTCCTCGATTGGCTCGCCGTCGAATTCATGGATCGCGGCTGGGACGTGAAGCAACTCGTCCGCCTGCTCGTGACCACCAGCACCTACCGTCAGTCATCGCTACCGCGGCCGGAGATCGACGCGATCGATCCCGACAATCGGCTCGCCGGACGGCAGGGGCGGTTCCGCCTCGAGGCCGAGCAGATTCGCGACAACGCGCTGGCGGTGAGCGGTCTCTTGATCAACAAGTTGGGCGGCAATTTCGTGCGACCGTACCAACCTGCGGGGTATTACGCTCCGCTGAATTTCCCCGACCGCGAATACGAAGCATCCACCGGCGAAGATCAGTTCCGTCGCGCGGTATACGTCCATTGGCAGCGGCAGTTTCCGCATCCCTGGCTGGTGGCGTTCGACGCCCCGGCGCGGACCGAATGTACCGCCGACCGGATGCCCTCCAATACGCCCAACGCCGCAATGGTTTTGCTCAACGATCCGTCCTACGTGGAAGCGGCCCGGGCGCTGGCCGCCCGTGTGCTCGGCCAAGCGGAAACGAAAGACGACAATCAAAGAATCGCCTGGGCCTGGCAAACTGTGTTAGGACGCGATGCAGCCCCGGCCGAAGCCGCCGAACTCGAACAGCTGCTCAATGAACACCGCACTCAGTTTGCGGCCGACCGCAAGTCGGCCGAAGCGCTCGTCTCGGTTGGCATCTCGCCGCGGCCGCCAGCGATCGACGTCGCCGAGCTGGCCGCCTGGACTTCCGTGAACCGAGTGCTCTTGAACTTGAGCGAAACCGTCACCCGCAATTGATCTGAGGCCGATCCGACGATGCACCCAGCAGATCCACGACTGCATGAATTGATTGCGCGCCGGACCTTTCTGGGCCGGACCTCGCTTGGGTTGGGATCGATGGCGCTCTCGGGCTTGCTGCAGCCGACGCTGTCGGCCGCGGCGACCAGCGCCGACGGAACGCGTGGCCTCGTCGATCCGCTCAACTTCATGTCCAAGGCAAAACGGGTGATCTTCCTCTGCATGGCCGGCGGGCCGTCGCAGTTCGAACTCTTCGACGACAAGCCCAAGCTCGCGGCCATGCACGGCCAGCCGATTCCCCCCTCGTTCACCGCAGGCCAGCCCATCGCCCAGTTGCAGAGTCAAGAGCAGCTCCTCTGCTTCGGCCCCCAGGCCAAGTTCGCCCGCCATGGCGCGTCGGGCCAGCTCATCAGCAACCACTTGCCGCACCACGCCAAGATCGCCGACGACATCTGCATCATCCGCTCGATGCAGACCGAGCAGATCAACCACGACCCCGCCCACACCTTCATGAACACGGGCACTCAGATCGCCGGCCGGCCGAGCATGGGCTCGTGGGTCACTTACGGGCTCGGCAGCGAATCGAAGGACCTGCCGGGCTTCGTCGTGATGATCAGCCGCGCCGGCACGCGCAGCCCGCAACCTGTTTCGTCGCGGCAATGGCACAGCGGTTTTCTGCCGAGCCGCTTCCAAGGCGTGCAGTTTTTCTCGCAAGGCGATCCGGTCCACTACGTCAGCAGTCCGCCCGGCGTCGACCGCGCGCGTCAGCAGGACGTCATCGACACGCTGAGCCGGCTCAATCGGCTCCACGACGCGGAAGTCCGCGACCCCGAAATCGCCACGCGGATCGCGCAGTACGAGCTCGCCTTCCGCATGCAGATGAGCGTCCCGCAACTGACCGACATCTCGAGCGAGCCGCA
The DNA here is from genome assembly GCA_031403315.1 of Planctomycetota bacterium. Taxonomy (GTDB): domain Bacteria; phylum Planctomycetota; class Planctomycetia; order Pirellulales; family Lacipirellulaceae; genus DASYDU01. Next base: position 7,762 of record JANNTD010000517.1, on the reverse strand, counting down.
GCACGTGCTCGACATGTACGGCGTGAGCGGCCCCGACGGCTCGTTCGCTTACAACTGCCTGCTGGCGCGGCGGCTCGCGGAACGCGGCGTGCGGTTCATCCATCTCTATCACCGCGACTGGGACTTCCACGACTATCTCAATCTGCACATGGACGAGCTTTGCCCGTCCGTCGACCGGGCCTCCGCTGCCCTGATCATGGACCTCAAGCAACGCGGTATGCTCGACGACACGCTGGTCGTCTGGGGCGGCGAGTTCGGCCGCACGCCGATGGCTCAAAGCAACATCAACTCCGCCGAGGCCGGCCGCGACCACCACATCCGCGGCTTCACGATGTGGCTTGCCGGCGGCGGCATCAAACCCGGCATCGCCCACGGCGCGACCGACGAGCTAGGCTACTACGCCGTCGACAAACCGGTCCACGTCCACGACCTACACGCCACGATGCTCCACCTCCTCGGCATCGACCACGAGCGTCTCACCTACCGCTACCAAGGCCGCGACTTCCGGCTGACCGACGTGGCGGGTAATGTCGTCCGTGAGATTCTCGTCTGACGCCGGGGCATTACTCTGAAGGCGTTGCACTCCATGGCCCAGCGGTCGCGGAGCGCAATTTAGACTCACTCACGAAGGCGTTTCGAACCGAATGCCCTGGGCCAGCGGCAATTGGTCGGAATAGTTGATCGTGTTCGTCGTGCGGCGCATGTAGTTTTGCCAGGAGTCGGAGCCGGACTCGCGGCCGCCGCCGGTTTCCTTTTCGCCCCCGAATGCGCCGCCGATCTCCGCGCCGCTCGTGCCGATGTTTACGTTGGCGATGCCGCAGTCGCTGCCGGTGGCCGAGCAGAAGAGTTCCGCTTCGCGGACGTCGCCGGTGAAGATCGCCGACGATAGACCCTGCGGCACGTCGTTGTGGATGCTGATCGCTTCGTCGAGCGTGCGGTAACGGAGCATATACAGGATTGGGGCAAAGGTCTCGTGCTTGACGATCGCGGCGTCGGAACCAATTTCGACAATCGCAGGACGAACGTAGTGACCGCCCTTCGGCACCCCCTCCGTTACGCGGCCGCCACCCGTCACGACGCGGCCGCCCTGCTCCTTCGCCGCGGCGAGCGACTTGTCCATCGCGTCGGCAGCCCGGGCGTCGACCAGCGGACCGACGAGCACACCTCCGTCGAGCGGATTGCCGATCGGCAACGTTTTGTAGATTGTCGTGAGCCGCGCCACGAGCGAGTCGGCGACTGACTCATGCACGATCAACCGTCGGAGCGACGTGCATCGCTGGCCGCAGGTGCCGACGGCAGCGAACACGATCGCCCGTTCGGCCAGATTGAGGTCGGCCGACGGCGTGACGATCATGCCGTTGTTGCCACCAAGTTCCAACAACGACCGTCCCAACCGGGCAGCAATACTTTGAGCCACCGCCCGCCCCATCGGCACGCTGCCTGTCGCCGAGATGAGCGGCAGCCGGGCGTCGGCGGCCAATGCATGCCCCACGTCCGCGCCGCCGATCACCAGGTTGCTCGCGCCCGCCGGCACGAAGTCGAGCTCCTGCACGGCCCGATCCACGAGTGACTGACACGCGATCGCCGAGAGTGGCGTTTTCTCCGACGGCTTCCAGACCACCGTGTCGCCGCACACGAGTGCGAGCATCGCGTTCCACGCCCACACGGCCACCGGAAAATTAAACGCGGAAATGACGCCAATCGCCCCCAGCGGATGCCACTGTTCCATCATCCGATGCTGCGGCCGTTCGGTGGCGATCGTCTTGCCGTAGAGTTGCCGGCTCAACCCCACCGCGAAGTCGCAGATGTCGATCATCTCTTGCACTTCCCCGACCGCTTCCTGCGAAATCTTGCCCGCTTCCCAGGCAACTACCGCAGCCAGGTCCACTTTGTGCTCGCGCAGCAACTCGCCAAAGTGGCGCACCAACTGGCCACGCTGCGGCGCGGGCACGGTCCGCCAAATCAAAAACGCCTCGTGTGCCTGGCCGACAACTGTCGCCAACTGCTCGGGCGTTGCCTGCGGAAACGATGCCAGCCGCGAGCCATCAATCGGCGAACGGACGTCGAGTGCAGCCCCGCGTCCCGCTTGCCACACACCACCACCCGCCACCGCTTGCGGCTTAGCGCTTACACCCAATCGCTCGAGTGCGTCACGAAGTTTGGGGAGCATGGCAAGATCCTCACGGCTCAACGCTGACTCGACTCTCGCAATGCGGTTTGAGCGTCGGCCCCGCGTGCTCGTAGTACCGCCCAAAACGGTTCGCCAGAAAAGTGTCGAGATCGACCTCTTCCTGACGCACGAAGCCGCTCTTCGGCAGTCGTCTGGCGAAGTGCAGATCAACCACCGTGCAGATCCCGGCCGCCGTCGTCACCTGAATCGCGCTCCAATTCTCTCCGTCGATCGTCTGATGATACGTCTTTCGCGCGTCGCTGATCTGCACGAGTTGCCCGCCGCGCTGCCCGGCGACCGTGCAAAATGTAACCACCACGTCTTGAAACGTGACTGGCACCGAATGCTCAAGAATGTCCTTCAAAAGTTCGCGCCGATCGCGGAGCCGTAGCTCGTTCACGAGCACGTCCATCAAATGGCGATGGCCCATGTAGCGGACCGTCTTATAGTTGAGCTGCCGCACTCGGCCCTCCAACGTCTCGCACAGCGTGCCCAGCCCGCCGGATGTGTTAAACGCCTCGTACCGCACGCCGTCGAGCGAAAACTCTTCGAGGCCTTCGAGCGGCAGCACATCCAGCCGCCGCCCGTCGTAAATCGCCTCGCACGGATTGCAGTATTCGTTGATCAGCCCGTCGGTTGACCAGGTGAGGTTGTATTTCAGCGCGTTCGACGGGAACAGCGGCAGCGCCCCCACCCGCATGAACACCGTATCGACCTTGTCGAACGACTTGGTCAAATGATGGGCAACGATCGAGATGAACCCCGGCGCGAGTCCACATTGTGGCATGAAAATCTGCCCGGGCTTGGCCGACTTGGCAATCTCGCGGACCCGCCGCGACGTCTCGACGTCCTCCGTGAGATCGAAATAACTGATCCCCGCCCGCCCCGCCGCCTGCGCCACGCCGACGTTGAAGTGAAAACTCAGCGCCGAGATCACCGCATCGCAACCCTGCATCGCGGCGTCGAGCTGCGCGGAATTTGCCGCGTCGAGCACGACCGTTTCCACGTCGACGTGCTGTTTCAACCGCGCAAGCGACTCCGCATCGGCGTCGGCGACCCGCAAGCGGTAGTCGCCCGAGCCGACCAGGAAATTCGCAATCATGCGGCCGATGATGCCGCTGCCCAGGAGCAGGATTTGACGCATACTTTCTCGCTTTTCGACCGCAAAACTGCGCTGGAAGACGCCTTGCCGAAATACAAATCGTAGAATAGTAGTAAGGGGAATTAGGCCGCAAGCCGAACCGAAATGGCCCGACTACAATTATAGGTCACCATGACTACCAAGACGAAAACAGCGCCGGACACAGCATTTCACTGGGAATGCCAGCCCACCGCGGCCGCGATCGTGCAGCAATTGGTCGACAACTTCTGCGCGCGTTCGCCCGCCGCGCTGCGAATGAAAGAGAAACTTCTGCGCGAAACCGGGACTCGCCTCACCGATTGGGTCGACCACATCGCCCTCCGCGGCGACGAAGTGGACCGCGCTGCCCTCGCCGATGCTGGCTTCACCTTCAACAGCATCGACGGCATCCCCGTCGCCGAGCACGCGGGCGGCATGTTCCCCACGCTGCGGCTCGATGGCACGAGCTTCGGCCTCGGCATGAAAGTCGAATCCGTGCTGGACTTCCTCACCGCCAACGGCCTCAAAGACACACCCGTCCACGGCAAACCATGGTCGCACTTTCGCTCTGCTCGCATCGCCCGCGACGGCGACACAGAGCTCTGGGTCGTCGAACGACATGGCTACCGCGGCTTCGCCCCGCGCGACCTCTCGGCCGACGAAGTCGCCGCCGTATTGCATCACGAGGAGGCCTTCCGCTGCCGCCGTCGACTCTTCGACCGCGAGGCCGACGGCTTCGATCACGCGATGAAACTAGCTGCCGCCGCCAAGGCCGACCTCGGCGTCGACCGCGCCTGCGAAATCTTCTTCCGTGCCGAACGCGACTACTGGATGGGCCGCAACCGCGCCGGCCGCATGCAACGCGCTCGACAAGACACGCTCGGCCTCGGCTGGGGCAACCACGATCACCACACCTACCGCAGCAGCCGCGAGAATTTCCACCGGCTCATCGAATTGATGGAAGCGCTCGGCGTCAACTGCCGCGAGCGCTTCTACGCCGGCATCGAAGCCGGTTGGGGTGCCCAAGTGCTCGAGCAACCGGCCTGCCAGGTGATGGTCTTCGCCGACGTCGACCTCTCGCCCGAAGAAGTAGCTGGCGACTTCGCTCACGGCCCGCTCCCACCGCGCGACCACCTCGGCACCGTCGGCCTGTGGTGCGCGCTCCACGGCGAAGCGGTGCTCCAAGCCGGCATGCACCACCTCGAAGCCCAGTTCGATTTCGAGGGCGCCCGCGAGCAGCTCGCCCGCGAGGGCGTCAAGTCGATGGACCCTTTCACCAACTTCCCGTTCCTCCGCCAATCGTTCACGCAGGGCGAATTCTGGCCGGTCGAACCGCAGCGGCTCACCACCGCACTCGCGGCCGGCTACATCACCGAGAAGCAAGCCGAGCAATTCGCCGCGCGCGGCGCGATCGGCTCGCACCTCGAAATCCTCGAACGCAACGAGGGCTACAAAGGCTTCAACCAGACCGGCATCAGCCAGATCATCCTCCGCACCGATCCGAGAGCCCAAGCGGCCGCGGGTGCGTGAGACATTTCTAAAGCGCAATCGTGCCGCGCAAGCCAAACACCACCGCCGTGTCGAGCGCCGTTTCAGCCGGCTCGATCACCTGCAGGTCGGCCGTCAGCGCAAAACACTTCGCCAGCGCCGCGTTGTAATAGAGTTCGACGCCGTGCAAATCGTGCAAATCGAGCACCGGGTTCAATAGACTCTGAAACTCGTTGCTCAGGCCCGTGTAAAAGTAACCCACTCCCGCCGAATCCTGCGGCCGCCCGGCCACGAGGCCCGTCCCCTGGATCGCCACGTTTCCGGTCCATTGAAACGGGCTCGTGTGTTCATCCGCAATGGACCATTGACTCAACAGCCCGATGTTCCGCGCCGGGTTGCAACAATCGGCCCACAGACGCTGTTCGAGAATATAGATCGCCGCCCACGAACCGTTCTGCCGCGGCGCGACGATTCCCTGGCCCGGCACAATGACAAATCCCTCTGGATCAAGCGCTGCAAACTCGCCCGTCGCGCCCGAGAAACCGAACAAGTGCGACCCTGGCAGGCCGCCCAGCTCCGTGAAGAACCGCCAGAAGCCAAAGATATTCGCCCCGTTATCTCCCAGCTCGTCGAATCCGCTCGTCGTGGGAATATTGTGCGGATCATACACCAACACGCCACCCTGCACCTGCTTGCCGTGCAGCTTGAGCGCGCCCGCCCCCATGAACGACAGCGGCACTACGCGGGCCACCGAGAGCGGGACCACCATCGAAGCGTTCATGAACCCGCTCACGCCCCGACCCGTCTGCGGATAGAGCATGTAGAACAAGTCCAGCGCGTTGAACTTGCCAAACGTCATCAGCACTTCTTCATCGAGCGCCTGGGCGAACGACAACCCGGTGATCGCGGTGTCGTGTTCATTGAACTTTGGATAGAGCATTGCCACGTTCACCGGCGCCAGGCCAACCGCGTTGAAGTTCACATCCCGGCCGAACCGCGTCTCGGCGTGCATCGTCATCGTCATGCCTTGCCACAGTCCGAGCTTGCCGCTGTCGAGCGTCACGAACTGGTCAATCTTGCCGCCGTATTCGAAGCCTTCGTCGATTCCGCCGCTGGTGACGCCCTGATAAAACTGCGTCGCCGCAAAGTCGTAATTGATGCCCGATGCCTCCATTTGCTTGCACAGGCACATCATCCGGCTCTGCCAACCGCTCACCATGCCGGCTTCGCAGTAGTCGCAGCCGCCGTAGCCGCACGAATCGCACGCATTGCAGTCGCATTTCTCGTCCGACGGCTGCAGATACACTTCGCCATCCGAGTTGGCCGCCGCGGCAGCCTCGGCTTCGTCCGCGCGCACGTCCCAGGTAAGATATTGAATGTCGCCGCGCCACTCATCGTCGTCGGCGCGGGCGGCGTTTGGGATAAAAACTGCCGCGGGCGCACAACAAACCGTCAGCAGCAAGAACCCCAGCGATCGGCAAACCGCCGCATGGGAGCAAGAGATAGTCGTCATCGAAACACGTCCGTGTAAACGTCGGGAGGGATCCGTCCACGCCGGCAATGGGCCTTGAGCGCTATCGACCGATTGCACTGATAGCTAAATCGCCGCGCACGAGAAGGTAGCGGTACTACCTGGCAAAACCTTGCGGCCCCCCGGCGAATCGGACGCACCGGTTGCACCCTTCCGCCCGTCAAACTCCAATCGCTACACGCCTCTCCATCGGGAAAGGCCGCGACGGGCACCGACGCGCAGCGTTGGTCGTGAGCGGGTGAGGGCTTTAGCGAACGCGTAACCTATGACGAGCGGATGGTCGATTCCATGCGCCCCCGCTATGATCTCCCCATGGACGACGACAACCCCGCCCCCATCGATCCAACAGAATCACTCCCCGCTGCCCTCGTCGAAGCCGCAGGCGCACCGTCTGATTCCAGTGAGCACCACTCCCCGCCGACTTTCTGGCACGCTCGCCTCCTCGTCCTCGCCGCCGCCATCCTCTGGAGCACCAGCGGTTTCTTCGTCAAAGCGCCCTGGTTCCACGGCTGGTCGGGCGCATCGCTCGCCTTCTGGCGCGCGCTGTTCGCCGCGCTGGTCCTCTGGCCGCTCGTCCGCCGCCCCGAATATTCCTGGAAGCTCGTGCCGATGACGCTGCTCTTCGCCGCGATGAACTACGGCTATCTCACCGCGATGGCCAAAGGCACCGCCGCCAACGCCATCTGGTTGCAGTTCACCGCGCCGGCCTGGGTACTGATCGTCGGCGTGCTGGTCTTCAAAGAACGCGCCGTCTGGCGCGACTGGCTACTCGTGGCCTTCGCCGCCGCGGGCGTCGCCGTGATCCTCCACTACGAATCGCGCGGCGCCTCGCGCGAAGCAGTCGCCTGGGGCCTCGCCTCCGGCCTGGCCTACGCCGGCGTCGTCCTCTCGCTCCGCCATCTGCGCATGCACGACCCCGCCTGGCTCGCCGCGGTGAACCACACCGTCACCGCCTTGCTCCTCGCGCCATTCATCTTTGCAACCGATTTCTTGGGGACACCAGTTGCCCCGATCCCGACCGGCATCCAATGGCCGCTCCTGGTGGCACTCGGCATCGTGCAAATGGGCCTGCCGTACGTCCTCTTCGCCCGCGGCCTGCAACGGATCACTGGCCACGAAGCCACCGGCATCGGCCTCATCGAGCCAATCCTCGTCCCGCTCTGGACGTTTTTGGCCTGGAACGAACGCCCCGCCTGGTGGACCCTCGCCGGCGGCGCGCTGATCCTCCTCGGCCTCGCCATCCGCTACATCGCCCCCGCCTCTCCCTCCGGGAGACGCCGCGACGGGCACCGAGCAGGATGATTGGTCGTGAGCGGGTGAGGGAATTTTCACTCTACTCCACACGCACAACCCCCGGCGCTTCCCAATCGTTGTCGAGCACCGACTGCTCCGGCCGGTACAGCCGCAAGATCATCAAGAAGGGGCCGTCCGGCGCCGGCAACCAGTTCGCATC
>JANNTD010000516.1:0-3207 GCA_031403315.1 Planctomycetota bacterium | reverse complement strand
CTGCGCTGCGGCGAGCCGCTCTTTCACCGCCGCGAACGCCGATGCCGCCCGTGCGCGGGAAAAGCCGATGACTTCCAGAAACGGCGTGAGCGTGACTTCAGCATCTGTAGGGTAGGCGGCCGGGTCAGCGGTGGCGATTTCGCCGATCGCGCAGGTTCCCGCCAGCAGACTCTCTTGCGTGCCATCGGCGATCGAGCTCTCAGCCGAATGGCCGCGGTTCTGCCGCTCGGCGATCGCCAGCGACAGCCACTCGACGAGCGGCATGCCCGGCCGTCCGAGGGGCGCGCGCAAATGGCTGAACTCAAGATGGGTGTGGACGTTGATGAAGCCGGGCACGATCGCGACGTCACCCAGATCGCGGACCGCGCCGCCGGCCGGCGACGCCGCCTCGACCGCCACAATCCGCTCGCCGTCAATTGTCACCACGCCGCCTTCAAGTGGCGGGCGATCGATGGGATAGACGATGCGAGCACGAAGGAAAATTGGCATGGTGGTCCGTTGGCGGGACTTTTGGAATTCGACCCACCTGACACCCTACTCACTCCCCAACAATTGTTGCGATTGCAGCGCCCGAGCGTCGCTGAGCTGTTCTTCCTGCGTGGCTTGATAGGGCAGGCGGTGGAACCAGGCCAGGAGGCCGACGGACAATAGTCCCGCTACGATTACCACCGGCAGCGGATACGTCAGCCCGCCCTCCTGTGGCTCAACGACGAGCGACGCAAGCGCTGGCCAGCGTTCGGCGAGTTGGGTCAGACGCTGCGGCGCGAGTGCGAGTCCCAACATGATGCTGTTATAACTGGCGTGGAACAGGATAGCCGGGATGAGGCTCGTGGTTTGCACCGCGACGTAGCCAATCACCAAGCCGAGTGCCGCGGCCGCAATCGATTGCTGCACAACCGTGTGGGCCATGCCGAAGAACACGGCCGAAAGGGCGATCGCCCACCACTTGTGGCCGACGTGCCGCAGGCCGGAGAGAATAAAGCCGCGGAAGGCCAACTCTTCGCAGATCGCCGGCAGCACCGCCATCAGCAGAAACGGCAGCCAAATGTACGGGGCTGAGGCGATCATCCGTCCCATCGACTCGGTTTCGGCCAGGATGCCGTCTTGCAGCGGGTAGAGTTTTTGAATGGCGATCACCAGTTGCTGACCCAAGGGATGCAGCGTGACGGCGAGCGCCACCGCGGCCACGCAGGCGGCGAGTTGCGGCGGACGGTCGAGGAGCAGCGTCTTTTTACGCGAGCGAGTGAATAGCAGCGTCATCAACAGGGCCGGCAGGGCGATGCACACGACCTGGCTGATGAATAAGAGCAGAGCAAAGAATCGGAAGTCGGGGTTCGCGGGCACGTTGGACGAAATCGCCAGCCGTACGAAAAATTGAATCACGTAAATCACGGCAACACAGAAAAAAGCCTCGGCCAACGAGGGCGTCTCTTTTCGATCGCGCACTAGGTGCACCACCCAGCGGCGCAGGTCGAGCCGCTCGCTTTCGCGGAACAGCACCGACTCCTGGTTAAATTGATAGATGGCCCAGCGGATGGCCAGCAGGCAGCAGGCGAGTGTGACGGCGCATACGGGCACCACAAAGGGCAGGGCGTCGGCGTAGTTGCCCTCGATCAGCGTTCGCAGCAGCAAAACGACGCCGGTGATCGGGATCAGGCTGTTGCCGAGGTTGAGCTCGCTGCCGGGCGACATCGGCAGCATCATCAGCGGCATGGTCACCAGGAGCAGCGGCATCAAATAGTATTGGCCTTCCTTTGTGCTGCGGGCAAACGCGGCACACGCCAGGCACAGCGCACTGAACAGGGCCGACATCGGCACCAGCGCGATGAGCAGGCAGGCGATCACGGCCGGCGGCGGGAAGCCGAGCGGGCCTATCGACTCGCCCGGCGTCAACGATTGCATTTGGTTGACCACGAATTGGGCGGTGACGCCGAGACTGGTGAGATTCAAAAACGCCGTGGCGATGCTGAAGGTCATCACCGTGAGCAACTTGCCCCAGACGATCTCGCTGCGCAGCGCGGGACTGGAGAGCAAAGTTTCGAGAGTGCCGCGTTCCTTCTCGCCGGCGCAGAGGTCGACGGCGGGATAGAACGCGCCGGTGAGCGCCCAAATAAAGAGCACGAACGGCACGATCTTGGCCCAGACGACGGCTTCCTGCTGCCGCGGCTCGGCGACGTCGAGCGACTCCACTTGAAACGGCTTCGCATAGTTCTCGGGAACGTGGCCGGCGAGCAAGTTCTGCCGCCCGACCTGGGCCTTCCAATTATCTATCACGCGGTGGACCGCGCGCTCGGCGATGCGAGATTTTTCGCGAGTCGAATTGGACAGGATCTCGGGTTTGGGCACGCTGATGGCTGCGGGTTTCTTGCCACGATTCGGCCGAGCGTCGCCTTCAGACGCGGCGCGGATTTGTTCGAGCCGGGCGCCAAAATCGGCCGGGAAGTGGACGACGACTTGCACTTCGCCCGATTTGAGCCGGACGCGGGCGGCTTCGAGGTCGCTCTCCGTGACGGGCGAATCTTTGTCGATTTCGAGCACCAGCCGCTTCGCTTCCGCCGGATCGTCGAACAGGTCGGCGGCAAACTGGCCATTCTCGACCAGCGGCGGCAAGTGCGTATCGCCTGTCACTTGCTCGGTCCCCACCAACAGCACGCGCGATTCGTTCTTCCTCAGAAATTGCGAGAGCTGGAAGACGCTCATGCCCAACAGAGGGTACAAGAGCAGCGGCAGCACCGCGATCATGAACAGCGTGCGCCGATCGCGCAGCTGGTCGCGAATCTCGCGGGCGTAGATCAATTTGACGTTGCGCCAACTCATTGCGTCTTCGCTACACCGTGATCGGGTGCTCCGCTTCCTGTTTGCGAATTAACCGAAAGAACAGCTCTTCCAAGTCGGTCTCCTGGTGCGCTTCGCCGAGCTCGGCGAGCGTGCCCTCGGCCAGGATGCGTCCGCGGTGCATGATCGCGATCCGGTCGCAAAGCCGTTCGGCCTCGCGCATGATGTGGGTCGAGAAAATGATGCACTTGCCCTCGTCGCGCAGCTCGGCCACGGCGTCCAACAGCGCCCGGGCCACGAGCACGTCGAGGCCCGTGGTCGCTTCGTCGAAAATCAGCACGGGCGGATCGTGGACGATCGCCCGCGCGATCGAGACCTTCTGCCGCATGCCGGTCGACATCTTCGCGCCGAGCACGTCGCGGATTTCTTGCA
>JANNTD010000515.1:0-25087 GCA_031403315.1 Planctomycetota bacterium | reverse complement strand
TCGACTTGGTACTACGCCTACGATGGCCTCCCGGATACTCCAGAATTCGATCCCGGATATACCAATAGCAGCCCGACCACCGTTCAAGACAGTTCGTCGATCAAAGACACTCCGCACATCTTCGGCTTCATCTGGAAAGCCACTCCCGGCCCAATCGAGCGAATCAATGGCGACCCGGATTACGATAAGATTGACCCGGCCGACGTTCCATCAAACATGGGTATGTTCGCCAGGCGCGCTCCTGGCAAGGACACGTCGAATCTCTACGAGAGCTACGGCTATCCATCCAGCAATCACCCCAACGGCGTGAACGTCGCCTTCTGCGGCTCACAGGTCGATTTCATGGCGGACTCAGTCGACCCGCGGGTCTATTGCCAGTTGATGACCAGTAACGCCAAGCGCTCGTCGCTCGTGATCGGCGGCGTCCCCGATCGCCGCCTGCCGCAACCGTCGGATACCGACTATTAATCGCCGTCGGTGCGAGTCGAGACAAATACGGATGTCACGGATAACACGGATGTCTCGAGCGTAAATCCGTGCCCATCCGCGAAATCCGTGGACCATTCCTCCTGTTCCGTCGCTCCGGCTTTCTCTGCTCCCTCTGCTTCCTCCTGTCCCAATTCAGATTTGAACAAGAAGTAACGGAGGAAGCAGAGAACCAAGCGTTCGCGATTCGGCCACCACCGCCCCGATCGCTGGTTCAACTCCCGGCAATTGTTCGTCCGCAGATGTCGCAGATTTGCGCCGATGGGATTCGCACCCGAACTTCCCATCTGCATTGCTAACCGTCAGGATTTGCGCGTGCCAGGAAGAATTAGGAACAACCACGAATCACACGAATGCTGTTCGAATCTTCATCCCTTTTCGTGGCATTCGTACAATTCGTGGTTCAAGTTTTGGTTCCGGCCAACGGCCGGGTTAGGTAAATCTGCGTTCAACTGCGGATAGCCTCTGATCTGGATTGAAAACGGTCGTGTTTTACGGAACGCGATAGAATAAATGGGGTTCAGGGCGTGAGCCAACGCGGCACGGCGGAATAATGGTCATGCGTACACTATAACGAAGCGGGTGGCCAAATTCAAGTGTTATTTTTGGCCACCTCGGATTTCACCATGGAGGGCACAGAGGTCGCGGAGGCCGAAGGGTGAAGGAGGAGTGTGGAAGGGGGAAGGGAATTGATTGTCTGGCTTTCCGCCTTCCCCCCTTGGTTCGTCTCTATCCTGCCGAGGACAAGCCAATACCAAATGTGGCGTTTCATGGGAATCGGTTCCTGGCACCGACTTCGGCCCAGATTTCTCTTTGAAACGCACGAACACCGCACCGAATAACGCGACGTTGCTTAAGTGTAAAGCTCATCCCAATCCTCGCCCAATACCCAGCGCAATGCGGATAGCTTGCCGTTTATCATCCCCCATTCAAAATCGTCCCACGGGCCAAGCTCACCTTTACCGTGTCTCTTTTCAAGCTTTGCAGCAGACTTCAATGCGCCGGCCCATATATCCTTCTGAATCGGCCGCCGTTCATGATCATTCACGGGAAAGGTCTCTTTGTCCACGAGTTGAATAGTCCCGTCGGCAATTCTTTCTTCCCTGATCTTGTGGCGGTTATACCACACCTTGTCAATTTGTTCGCCGATAGCTTCAACAATCTCAGAAAGCTGTCGTGGCTCTTCTACCCACTCTTCATGTTCAAGCATCAAGCCGGTAACCAATTCAGACCGAAGACTTTGGACGGTTTCACTGAGCTTGATAAAGTATCGCGATTTTGTTTTTGTGAAGAGCGGAGCAAGGTCGGGGTGTGGCGCATTGTTATCGCCGGTTGGGTCGCTGAAGTCTTTGACGTTGTGGGTAACGAAAGCAAAACGGTCGCGCGTACCTGCCGCGACTTCGTCCGCGTACACTTCTATCAAGATTGCGTCGTCAATGCTATTCCGTTGGCGGTGAAAAGGTGCCCGCTTGTCAATTGCTCGTTCGGCGGCACGAATCTTCACGCTGTCGCTGATCTCGACAACCGAACCGGAAGCAAGCAGCGTTTCCACCTGACCGATAGAGGCATTTACGGACTCGCCGAACGTCGGAAGTTTGTGATCTACGTCGTTCAGAAGTTCTAACGCTTCCTTGCGTTTCTCGGGTTTGCCAAATTTTTCGACAGCTTCCTTGGCACGTTTTAGCACACTGGACATACTTCGTCCGCTCTCTTCCACAATGCGAGACTTGTTTCGCGCGATCTCTGTGAGCACAATCCGCGGCACGATTAGCCGCACTTCCTTTTGATTAATCAATTCCTGTAAAACCGACAACAGCGGCCGTTGCTCAGGGTCTTTGGCAACGTCGAGCCAAACGCACGTATCGACAAGAATGTTAAACATGCGAGTTATTGTTGTTCAGACTGCCGCGGATAGCCAGAGCTCAATCGGCATCGGAGATGCTTCCCACAGGAATCGCGGGGCCTATTCGTCGAGCCAGAAGATTTTTTCGACGGGCTTGTTGAAGAATTTGGCGATGCGGAGCGCGAGCGCGAGCGATGGCGTGTAGGCGCCGGCTTCGAGGGCGACGATCGTTTGCCGGGTGACCGCGACCTGGTCGGCTAATTCTTGTTGCGTGGTGTCGCCGTTGGCCGCGCGCAGCTCGCGGACTTGGTTGCACATCGTGGGCTCAGGTTTACGCGGCACGGCTCTGTCTCCGGTAGCTGATGACGCCGACCAAGCCTTTCACGCCGACGAAGATCGCGAACTGGGCCCAGATGAGCCAGTTCAAGACGCGGAGCGACACATGGTCCGCGCCCAAGTACATTTGTCCGAGGCCAACCGCGATCAAGGCTAGAAAGAGAAACTGCCACGCAGCGCTGGCCCCGGCGTTGCGGGTCTGTCGTTCGATGGCCCGATCTCGTTCGTCGACGACGACCGCTCCGCCGCGCCGCCTCAGGAACCATGCACCGCCGACGACGAACGCAAGGAGTCCAAACGCGCCGGTTGCACCATTGCCAAGCCAGGGATAGAGAGCCGTGACGACAACTAAGGTCGTCACGGCGACCAACAACTCCGTCCAAGCCACTTTCTCCATTGCACTCATGGAACACCTCACTTGTTTGTGTTGGAGAGCACCGACAAATGTATGATAGACTAGACATGTGCGTGTGTCAAGTCTATTTTACATTGCGCTGCCGAGCGTGGTGGGCCGCAGATGCGCCGCCGAGCCGGCGACTCCCGGGCTCCGGAGTGTAGCCGCGTTGCGGCCGGAAAAGTCATGTCAAGTTTGCTTGACACGGATGGGGGTGTCAAGTATGCTTGACATCGTCCAGCACACGTTCCCGGAGGAAAAGTCGTGGAGAATCGATGTCGTCGTTCGTTTGCGAAGTATGCCGCGACCTTTGTCATTTCGCTCGTGCTCTACGGAGTGGCGCTGGTGGTGAGCCTGCGCTGGTTGCGGGCTGGGCCGCCGGAGGAGTGGAAATACTCGATCGCGGTGTTGCCGGTGTTGCCGGCTCTTGGGATTCCGTTGGCGGTCATCCGGATTTGCCAGGCGATGGATGAGCTGCAACTGCGGATGCAGCTGGAAGCACTGGCGTTTGGCTTTGCGGCGACGGCGATCGTGACGTTCACCTATGGTTTCCTGCAAAACGCCGGCCTGCCGGATGTGAGCTGGGTGTGGGTCTGGCCGGTGATGGCGGTGTGCTGGATGGTTGGCCAGGTGGCGGCGCGGTGGAGGTACCGTTGAGGAACAAGCTACGAGAGCTGCGGAGCGAGCGGGATTGGTCGCAGGCGGACCTGGCGGAGCGGGCGGGCGTTTCGCGGCAGACGATCAACGCGATCGAGACCGGCAAGTACGATCCAAGCTTGCCGTTGGCGTTCGCGCTGGCCCGGATTTTCAAATTGAAGATTGAAAACGTGTTTGACGATCGGTCGTAGCCAATGCGGCGAAAATTGAGCTGATGCGCTAAGCCGCAAGCGGGTGAATTTGAGGTACAGGCAGTGGCGGATCAACGACATGCGGTGGATGAGGTGCTCTCGGCGCGGAGCGGACATTTTGTGTTCGAGTCGGGGCATCATGGGGATTTGTGGCTGGAGTTGGAGCGGTTGTGTTTGCGGCCGGGGGTGGTTCGGCCGCTCGCGGCGGAGCTCGCGCGGTGGGTGGGAGAGCAGCGGGCCGAGGTGGTGTGCGGGCCACTCGTGGAAGGGGCGTTCGTCGCGCTCTTGGTGGCGGAGGAGCTGGGCGTCGAGTTTGTATATGCGGAGCGGTTTGAGAATCGGGAGAATCGCGGTTTGTTTCCGGTGGAGTATCGGTTGCCGGCGGCGTTGCGCGAGGCGGTGCGCGGGCGGCGGGTGGCGATTGTGAATGATGTCGTGAATGCTGGATCGGCGGTGCGCGGGACGGCGGCCGATTTGGTGGCGTGTGGGGCGGAGATCGTGGGGATTGCTTGTTTGATGACGCTGGGAGAGGCGGCGGCAAAAATTGCCGAGCAGTATGGGGTGCCGTTGTTTCGGCTCGCGGCGCGGGAGGCGAATTTGTGGACGCCCGCGGAATGTCCGCTTTGTCGAGCGGGGGTGGAAGTGACGTGCTAAGCCGCGAGCGGCCGCGCTTGTTGGCGGGTTGGCCCCGTGCGTTCGGCCGGTGAACGGTCCGAATCACCCGGGACTAAATAGGTTGGGTGTTGTCAAGCGGACGGCGGGAGTGCCAAATTCGCCGGCTTGGTATTTGTTGACGAGGTCGACGTAGCGGCGGCTGAGCCAGCGGAGATATTCGTGCTCCTTGTCGCTGACGGGCCGCACGATCTGGGCGGGGACGCCCAGCACCAGCATGCGGTCGGGGATTTTTTGGCCCGGTGTGACGACGGCACCGGCAGCTATGAGACATTCCTCACCGACTTCGGTGTGGCCGAGGAGGACGGCACCCATGCCGATGAGCGTGCCGCGGCCGACGCGTTCGCCGTGGATGATGGCGCGATGGCCGATCGAAACGTCGTCTTCGATCGTGTTGGCGAAGCCGGTGTCGCAGTGGATGATGGCGCCGTCCTGGATGTTGACCCGCTCGCCGATCGTGACGGGCGCCACATCGCCACGGATGACGGCGTTGAACCAGACGCTGGTGTTGGCCCCAAGCCGTACGTCGCCGGTGATGGTGGAGTTGTAGGCGAGGAACGCGCCGTCGGGGGTTTTTGAGAACCATTGCATGTAGGGCAGGGTAACCGGAGCGACGGGTGTTGAGAAGGTGCGCTAAGCCGCGAGCGGCAGGTCGGCGGCGAAGGGGCGTTGCCGAAAGATCGGAGAATCGCCATAGTGGTTCGCATGTTGCGGTGGAGGCTAATTCTGAGTGTGGTGTTTATTGCGGGGCTGGTGGGGCTGTGCTGGCTCGACTGGCACGCCGCGCGGCCGGGGATTGTGTTGTTGCCGTTGGCGATCGTGGCGGCGCTGTTGGCGGCCGGCGAGCTCTTGGCGATGTTTCGGCAGCGTGGCCACGACCCGCTGGCTTGGGTCGTGTATGGCGGGACGTTCATCACGGTGCTCGCGGCGGCGGTGCCCGGTTTGTGGCCGGGGGTCGTGGCGGGAATGCCGGTCCAGGGCATCGGTTGGGTGGCGATTGGAATTGTCGTTAGCGTACACCTGGCACTGGTCGGTGAACTGCAGCGATACGATGGGGCAGGGCGGGCGACGACAAACTTGTCGCTGGCCGTCTTCGCGATTGTTTACGTGGGCGGACTTGTCGGTTGCCTGGTGCAGTTGCGACTCTTTGGCGGCGGTGACGGACACCTTGGTATGTTCGCGCTGGTGTCGCTGATTGCGATCGTGAAGATGAGCGACATCGGTCAGTACACGGCCGGTCGACTGCTCGGCAAGCACAAACTTGCGCCGACTGTGAGCCCGGGAAAAACCTGGGAAGGTGTCGCTGGCGGCGTGGTTTTCGCGTTCGTTGCGGCGTGGTTGATGATGACGTTTGCGGCGCCGGCGATGTTGGGTGGCGGGCAGTCTGTAGATATGTCGACCGGGAGGTTGGCACTTTATTCCGTTGCACTAGTGGCGGCGGGGATTGTTGGCGACTTGGCCGAGTCGCTGCTGAAGCGCGATGCGGGGGTGAAGGATTCGAGTGCGTGGATGCCGGGCTTTGGGGGCGTGCTCGATCTGTTGGATTCATTGATGGGGGCGGCGCCGGTGGCGTATTTGTTTTGGGCGCTGGGGTGGGTGGGAAACGTCTAAAGCAGTGTTGATGGACACGATTGATCGCGAGCCGGGTCGCGGGCACCGACGCGTAGCGTTGGTCGGACCCCGGTCTTGCAAGTGGCGGGGGCGGGCCGGGGGGGCGGGGCCGGGGACGGCCCGGCTCGCTGGGCTCGCTGGCTGGTATTGCGGAAGATTGCGTAATTGACGCAATCGGTTGCTGGGGAACCACTTGCGACGGCATTCGCCAGCGTTGCTAGTGCGTTTTCTGAGCCATCGAGTATATTTGAGTGTTGGCAGCTTGGTTTTCTGACTTCCAGGAGTCTCAGGCGGCGGCGAGGAGTTGCCGCGTGTGTTGATGATTGAAGCGACAATACCGGTCGGCACCCCGGACGAGTTGGTGCTGCTGCTGGGCGCGAGCGATCAGCATCTACGGCGGATCCGCGACAGCGTGCCTGCGAGAATCTCTGCCCGCAATGGCAAGATTCATGTCTCGGGCGACGAGCAGGCGGTCTTTCACGCGACCGAGATCATCGAGCAGCTCAAGACGACCGTTGGCCGCGACGGCCACGTGACTCTCGAACAAGTGGGGCACATCATCCAGCAGGTCGTCGGCGCCTCGACCAATGGCAAGACGGCTGCGGTCGACGTGCGTTCGGCGGGCCGCAAGGTTCGCCCGCGGACCGAAGGCCAGGCGCGCTACGTGCAGGCGATTCGCGAGCACGACCTGGTGTTTTGCAACGGTCCGGCCGGCACGGGGAAGACTTTCCTCGCGGTGGCGACGGCGGTCGAGTCGCTCAAGCAGCAGCAGATCGGCAAGATCGTGCTGGTGCGACCGGCGGTGGAAGCGGGCGAGAGCCTCGGCTTCCTGCCCGGCGATTTGCAGGCGAAGATCAATCCGTACCTGCGGCCGTTGTTGGACGCGCTGCGCGAGATGATGGACTTCGAGCAGGTGAAGCGGTACATGGAAGACGACGTGATCGAAGTCGTGCCGCTGGCATACATGCGCGGCCGGACGCTCAACAATGCGTTCATCATCATGGACGAAGCACAGAATACGACCGTTCCGCAGATGAAAATGTTTCTGACCCGGATGGGCTGGAATTCGAAGGTGGTGGTGTCGGGCGACACGTCGCAAGTCGACCTGCCGGCGCACACGAAGAGCGGTCTGCTCGACGCGATCGGGCGGCTGCGCGACATCGATGGATTTGCCAACATCGTGCTGGGCAAGGACGACATCTTGCGCCACCGCCTGGTGCAGGAGATTGTGAGCGCTTACGAGGAGGGGCCGAAGAAGAAACGGTAAAAGCAAGGAGCAGGGAACGGGGGGCAGGGAGTAAGAATTGACTCCCTGCTCCCTGCTCCCTGCTCCGTGCCCCCTGCTTTCTCGTTTCAAGGGATTTCATGTCCACTGGCAACAAGAAGAGGACGCGCAGCGAGCGAGTGGCCTCGGTGGAGCTTCCACCCGGACTGTGGGGCAATCTGCGCATCCATCTTCGGCGCGGGCATGTGCTCGTGCGGCTGGCGATGTGTGCGGTGGCGGCGATCGCGCTGTGGGCCATCACCCAAGGCTGGGTGCCGCCGCAACCGTTCCATTTGGGCGACGTACCGCAGCGCGACATCACGGCCCGAACCCAGTTTGAGAAGGACGACGAAAAGGCGACGGACGAGGCCCGCGAGCAGGCCCGCAAGTTGGCCGTCGCCGTCTACGATCAGGACTCAACGCCGCTGGTTCAGTTGCGGGCGAAGCTTGAGAACGACGTGAGCCAGTTGGTTGCGGCGGAGGATCTAGCGAAGGCCGGCAAGTTATGGAGCGAATTTGAGCCGCAGCTTGCCGAGGGGACTCCGCAACCGACTCAGGAAGAGCGTCAGCAGCAGTTTGAGCGGTTCCGCGAGGCGCTCAAAGCCGAGGGAGCGCTCGAAGCCTTCAAAACGTCGCTCGCCGATTCCATGAAGTTGCTCGAGCAGAACGGGGTGCTCGACGCGCTGCCGGTGGATCACAATGCGAATGAAGAGCGGATCGCAGTGCGACAGGTTGGCAGCAGCGGTTTTGAGGGAGCCGTCGCGATCAGCGACGTGCTAAAGGAAAACGCCACGACGCTGTTGCAGAAGTCGCTGGAGACAAAGTTGCCGTCGCTGGAAGTGTCGCAGCGAGTGTTCGCCTGGCTGCAGCCGAAGCTGCCGGTGACGCTGACGCGAAACGTCGAGGCCACCCGCGCGGAGCAACAGAAGGCGGCGGACGCGGTCGTGCCGAAGACGACGGTGTTTCCGCCGGGCAGCGTGCTCGCGCACGCCGAGTGGGACTACGAAGCGGCCGACAAAGCGCCACTCGACAACGAGGAAATGGAATTGATTCGCCTCGAACATGCTTCGCATATCGCTCAGCACTCGCTGGCCGACCGAATTGCGCGATCGCTGGCGGTGTTGGGGATGTATGTGGCGCTCTATGTGCTCTGCGGATTCTACGTGTACTACCGGGATCCGCGCGTCGTCAACGAATTGAGCCGGCTGGCAATTCTGCTCACGATGGTCGTGCTCACGGTGGCGCTGATGATCATCACCAGCAACGACGAATGGCGGGCGGAAGTGATTCCGCTGATGCTGTTCGGCATGACCATGGCAATCGCGTACGACCGCGAGTTCGCGCTGCTCGTGACGGCGGCCGTGACGCTGATCGGCGCGCACGCGATTGGTTTGGACCTCGCGGACGCTGTGGTGGTGATGGCAACGACGGTCGGCGCGATCTTGTGCCTGGGCCGCGTGCGGAGTCGGAGCAAGCTGTTGTCGGTGGGCTTTGTCGCGGCGGGTGTGGCCGTGTTTACGACGCTGGGCGTCGGCACGTTGGAGGGCCAGCCGTTTCTGCCGCTCGTGAAGACGGCGCTATTGTGGGGGCTCTGGGCGATCGTCGCCGGTTCACTGATGACGTGCTTGCTGCCGATCGTGGAACGCGTGTTTGGTGTGCAGACGGATTTGAGCTTGATCGAACTGGGCGATCCGGCGCATCCGCTGTTGCAGGAACTGGTCCGCCGCGCGCCGGGCACTTACAACCACTCGATCACGGTAGCGTCGCTTGCCGAAGCGGCCGCGGAGGCGATCGGTGCGCGGGGGCTGCTCGTGCGAGTGGGAGCGTATTTCCACGACATCGGCAAAATGCTCAAGCCGGGCTACTTCGCCGAGAACCAAGGTCAAGGCGACAATCGGCACCAGTCGCTGATGCCGGCGATGAGCACGCTGGTGATCATCGCGCATGTGAAAGACGGCGCGGACTTGGCGCGGCAGAACAAGGTGCCCGAACCGATTATCGATTTCATTCAGCAGCATCACGGCACGACGCTGGTCGAGTATTTCTACCGCCAGGCCGCCGAGCGGAGCAGTCGCGGCAACGACATCGACGGCAGCAATGTGGTCGACGAGAGCTCGTTCCGCTATCCGGGCCCGAAGCCGCAAACGAAGGAGGCCGGCATTCTGATGCTGGCCGACGTGGTCGAGAGCGCGAGCCGAGTGCTCGTCGAACCGACTCCGGCTCGCATCGAGAGCCTGGTCGAGGAGCTCAGCCGAAAGCGTTTGCTCGACGGGCAGTTCGATGAATGCGGCCTGACGCTCGAAGAAGTCGACAAGATCGGCCAAAGCCTGGTAAAATCTTTGACGGCCGTGTACCACGGTCGAGTAAAATATCCGGACCAGGAAACCGCGTAGCGATGCGGTTCACCAAGTCCCTGCGGCGTATATCTTTCTTCATGGCCCACGGCTCTCCCGCCCACGACGCAGCGAAAAGCGGCTTCGAGCTTTCGCTCGCCAACCAGCAGTCGGTCCACGCGGTGGATGAGGCGCGACTTCTCGATGGTGCGCGGCGGGTGCTCGCGGACTCGAAATTCGCGTCGGCTACGATCAGTCTGGCGGTCGTTGACGATCCGACGATTCATGCGCTCAATCGGCAATTCTTGCATCACGATTGGCCGACCGACGTGTTGAGTTTCGTGCTCGATGCCAGCGGCGGGCATCTCAACGGCGAAGTGGTGCTGAGCGCCGACACGGCGGCGACGGCAGCGGCCGAAGGCGGTTGGACGCTGGCCGACGAGCAGTTGCTCTATGTGATTCACGGCATGTTGCATCTGGTCGGCCTTGATGACGAGTCGGAAGCCGAGACACGCAACATGCGAGCCGCCGAGCGGTTCTACCTGCACGAGTGCGGCGTGGAGCCGCCGGAGGGATCGCAGCCGGTGGCATCGAGCGACGAACTTCCAGGCGCGGGAGGGACCACCGCTCGGTAAATGCCGAAGTTTTACTGTGGATCGCTGTAGCGGGCCTCGTGGCGAGTTCGCTCGCGGCGATTGGTGCGCGGGCGCTGCGGGAGTTTTCGCGCCATCAATTGCAGGAAATCTGCGAGCAGCGACAGCAGCTCGACCGCTTCGGCGACGTCGTTCGCCACCACGAAGACGTCGCGCTGGGCGTCGAGATCTTTGTGGCGATGGCGACGGCCTTGTTTGCGGTCGCCGGCGGGTTGTACGGGTGGGAGCAAATTGTCACGGAACCCGTGGCATGGCTCGAGCTGGCGGCCATCGTGGCGGTGTTGGCGCTCGCGGTTGCCGTCGCCAATGTCTGCCTGCCGTGGGCGATCGTCCGCGTCGGCGCCGAGCGGTTTCTCTATCACACGTGGCCGTGCTGGCGAATACTGAGCCGGCTGACGTCGCCGCTGGCGTCGTGGGCGCGAGTTTGTGATCTAGTCTTGCGTCGCCTGACCGGGCGCAAATCGGCGATTGGCGACGAAGAATCGTTCGAGGAGGAGATTCGCACGATCGTCACCGAGGGTCACCGCGAGGGGCTGCTCGAGGAAGAAGCCCGCGAAATGATCGAGGGCGTCATCGAGCTGGGGGACGTGGCGGTCTCGCACATCATGACTCCGCGGACCGAAATGCACATGGTCCAGGCCCAGCACACCTGGGAAGAAGTGCTGGAGTACATCACGACGGTCGGTCACACGCGATTTCCCGTTTACGACAAGAGCCGCGACGACATCGTTGGAATTCTCTACATCAAGGACCTGCTGCCGGAGCTGGCGAAGGACGCGGATGAACCGCGACGGCCACTGGCGGAGCTGCTGCGGAAACCGCTGTTCGTGCCCGAGTCGAAGGCGGTGGACGACTTGTTGCGGCTTTTCCAGCATAGCCGCACGCACATCGCGATCGTGCTCGACGAATACGGCGGCGTTTCGGGCCTGGTGACGATCGAAGACGTGCTCGAAGAAATCGTCGGCGAGATCGAGGACGAGTTCGACCCCGAAGTCGAGCAGGAAATTCGCAAGATCGACGAGGATACCTGCGAAGCGCTCGGCCGGGCTCACGTCGACCAGATCAACGCGCTAATGGGATTTGACCTGCCGGAGGACGAAGTGTTCGACACGGTCGGCGGTTTCGTGTTTGACAAATTCGGCCGCGTGCCGACGGCGGGCGAATCGATCACTTGGAACGACTCGGTGCAGGTGAAAGTGCTGGAGGCGAACCGCCGCCGAGTTGGCCGGGTGCGGCTCGAGCGGATTCACAAGGAAGCGGCGGAGCTCGCCTAGTCGTATACCATTCATTGGAGGCGTGAAGTGGGCCTTTCCGATCCCGTTGCCGTGTACAACGCGGCGACCAATGTCGAAGCGGAGCTTTTGCGCATCGGGCTCGAGCAAGCGGGAATCGAAGCGCACATTACATATGATGAGTCGCCGGCCGGATATTGGATGTTCGGGCGGCTTCCGGAGATTCACAAGCCCCAAGTTTGGATTGACCGATCGCAGATAAAGCTAGCGCAAGTTGTTCTCGAAGAGTACGAGCGCGGACAACGAGAAAAGCGTGCAAATCATTCTCGATTAGACGACGGCAGCCTCCTGGTGGAGTGCGAGGAATGTGGCAAGAAGTCGGAATTCCCAGTCTCAAAACGCGGAACAATTCAGGACTGCCCGCACTGTTCAGCTTATGTCGACGTGGGCGAGCCAGAATCGTCAGCCGATAGCTGATAGCGGTCGACCCCCATCGTATCTAGGATCAAGAACGCTCCAAAACGCTTGCTCTTGACGCCGCCTGCCTCCGTCGCGTACTTTTCGCCGCTTATTTTGCACGTGCCGGGGGTCTCTTCTGCGCTCAGATTTTGCCAACATGTTCTTATCTTCCACCGATCGTGAGGGTCCGGCAGTTTGTCGTTGGCCTCGCGTGGCCGCCGCCCTACTCGTCGTTGCCGCGCTAGGTATGCCCGCGATTGCGCCCGCGCCGGCCCGCGCCGAAATGCCCTGGTCCGGCTGGTTTGGCGAGGGCGATCCGGTCGGTTCGCCCAAGTGGTGGAAGAAGCACAAGAAGAACGCCGAGTTCGAGGTCGGCAAGGGTTACACGGTCGAGGGCGTCGACGGTTACTTCGACGGCATGGGCCGCCCGCTGGATCGCCCCGTCACCGCCGATTCGGGGCCGCCGCCCGATTCCGACGTCGATCCCGACAAAGGGCTCGCGCCGGCCCTCGATCCGCGCGCAGTCTATGGCAAGATGAGGACCGCGGTGGGTCTCGGTCCGAACGATCAAGTCGCGCACGAGATGTTCATGGAAGGGGAGCGGCTGTTCGAAGCCAAACGCTACAACGTGGCGGCGAAAGAGTACGAAAGCGCGGCAGACCGGGCCGTCGACATGCGGATCAAAGAAGACGCGCTGTTCATGCTCGGCGAAAGTTACTACTTCGACGACCGCTGCATTCCGGCTCGCGACGCCTACAACGAACTGGCCGACAAGTATCCGAGCACGCGATATCTCGACAAATTGGTGGCCCGCGAGTGGGAAATCGCCCGCTACCTGGAAGCGCATGCGAACTATCACTACGACGCAGCGATGACGCCCAACGCCTGGGACAAGACGCGGCCGTGGTTCGACACGAAGGGCCACGCGATCAAGACCTACGAAAACATCCGCATGAACGATCCGACGGGTCCGCGGGCCGATGATGCGCTGATGGCGACGGCCGGAATCTATTTTCGCGACAATCGATTCGACGACGCCGACTACCACTACGAGCTGCTGCGGCGTGAATATCCGCGGAGCGAGTTTCAATTCGAGGCTCATCTCCTGGGACTGCAATCGAAGCTCCGCAAATACCAGGGTTCCGACTACGACGGCACACCGCTCGAGGAGGCCCAAGTGCTGGTGAAGCAACTCCGCACCAATTTCGGCGGCCAGCTCAGCGCGGAAGAGCGCGAGCGGCTGCAGGTCGTCAGCGGGCAGTTGCACCAGGAGCTGGCCTCGCGCGACATGCAGATGGCCCAATTCTACGACGGCACCAAGAGCTATGGCTCGGCGAAGACCTACTACGCCGAAGTGATCGACAAGTATCCCGACTCCGAACTTGCCAAGCGGGCCCGTGAGCGGATGACCGAGCTCGCGGGAAAACCCGAATTCCCCGAGAAGCGGCTGGCGTGGTTCGTCGACCTGTTCCCGGCGAGCCAGGAGCACGCGGCACTGGCCAACGTGCCGGAGATCAAGAACGGCACGCTCTTGGCACAGCCGCCGGCATCGACCACGACACGTTAGAAACGATGTGCAAAGACAAGGAGACAAGGAGACAAGGAGACAGGCTGGAACAGAGCATCTCCTTGTCTCCACCTCTCCTTGTCTTGAATCAGGACAAGGCAATGCGATTTGTTTTGGTCGTAATCACTTGCACGCTGACGCTCGCCGGGTGCGCGACGTACCAGGTGGGCAGCGAATCGCTCTACGCGCCGGACATCGCAACAGTCTACGTGCCGATGATCGAATCGGACAGCTATCGCCGCGACCTGGGCGAGCGGCTGACCGAAGCGGTGATCAAGGAGATCGAGCTCAAGACGCCCTACAAAGTGGTCGGCACGCCCGACGCCGACAGCATTCTCTCGGTAAAGCTGCTGGGCGACTCGCGCCATCTGTTGGCCGAAAACAGTTTTGACGACCCGCGGCTTTCCGAATCAGCGATCTACTCGGAAGTGAGTTGGCTCAACCGCCGGCGGCTGCCGATGGCGCCGGCCCAATCGATCGCGCTGCCGCCGGAACTCATCGGCATCGACCAAACGGCGAATCTGGTCCCGGAGGTCGGCCAGTCGGTGGCATCGTCCCAGCAACAGGCGATCGAACGGCTCGCCCAGCAGATCGTGGGCACGATGGAAACGCCGTGGTGATCTTCCATAAAGCCAGCGATGGCATCACCGATTCGGACCGGGCATGTCATGCCCGGCTTTATGCGTGATTTCCCGTAGAGTACGCTGGAGTGCATGGCCAGCGATTCATTTCCCCATCGTGCAATAGTTTGGCAGCTTCGCACGCGACAGCTCGAACTGCGGCGGCGGCCGCTGTTGATGGGTATCGTCAACGTCACGCCGGATAGTTTCTCCGACGGCGGGAAGTTCCTCGACGCGGATGCGGCGGTGGCCCACGCGCGGGCGCTCGCAGCGGATGGCGCGGATTTGCTGGACGTCGGCGGCGAAAGCACGCGGCCAGGGGCAGAGCCAGTGTCGGACGAAGAGGAAATCGCCCGCGTGATGCCGGTAATCCGGCGGCTGGTGGATGAAGTCAAAGTGCCAATTTCAATCGACACTCGCAAAGCGTGCGTTGCCCAGGCGGCGATCGACGCCGGCGCGGAGATCATCAACGACGTCAGCGGCTTCGAGGCCGATCCGTTGATGATTGGCGTCGCGGCGGTCACGGGTGCAGGCGTCTGCTTGATGCACATGCAGGGCACGCCCGAAACGATGCAGAATAACCCGACGTATGCCGACGTGGTTGCGGACGTGCACCGCTTCTTACGCGAGCGACGCGACGCATTGATCGCCGCAGGTGTCGACCAAGAAAGCATCTGCCTCGACCCGGGCATCGGATTCGGTAAGTCGTATGAGCACAATCTTGCGCTGCTGCGGAATTGTCACTCCCTCCACGCGCTGGGTTGCCCGCTGCTCGTCGGCCATTCGCGGAAGAGCTTCCTCGGCAAGCTACTCGGCGATGACACGGCGGACCGCACGCAGGCGACCGTAGGCGTCGCGCTCGGCCTGGCGGGGCAGGGCGTGCAGATTCTCCGCGTCCACGACGTGCGGCCGGTCCGCGAGGCACTGCTGGCGTTCGAAATGAGCGGCGGATTGGCGTAACCGGCGGTGTCTGAGCGACCAGCCAACATTGACCCAACTGCCGAATTGGACGATACTTACAATGTTCGGCCCATTGTTGCACCTGCGAACCGAGACGCTCGATTTCCGGTCTGTTTCATCATGGCCTCTGCCGTCGATTTCGACCTCGCCAAGTATTGCACCGACATGGCGTCGTGTGCGCGGCGGGCGTCTGCGCGGATGGCAACCGTCAGCGGCGACGTGAAGGCCAATTGGCTCCGTCGTTCGGCCGCCCTGCTGCAAGAAAATACCAAGCGGTTGCAGGCGGCGAACGTACAAGATTTGGCAGCGGCTCTCGGCTACGGGCTGACCGACGCCGAGATCGATCGACTGCGGCTCACGCCAGCCCGCATCGAGTCGATGGCCGTGGGGCTCGAAAACATTGCCGCCTTGCCCGAACCGATTGGCGAACTGATCAAGTCGACGATCCGGCCCAATGGCTTGCGGATCGACAAAGTCCGCGTACCGCTCGGCGTCGTGTTTTTCATCTACGAGTCGCGGCCCAATGTGACAGCCGACGCGGCAGCGATTTGCGTCAAGGCGGGGAACGCGGTCATACTCCGCGGCGGCAAAGAAGCGATTCACTCGAGTCAGGCGGTCGTCGAGCTCCTGGCCGAGGCGGCGGAGGAAGTCGGACTGCCGGCAGATGCGGTTCAACTCGTGAGCACGACCGACCGCGATGCGGTGGGCAAGTTTCTCGCGTTGCCCCAATACATCGACGTGGCGATCCCCCGCGGCGGCGAGGGGCTCATTCGCCGCGTGGTGGCCGAGGCTCAGATGCCGGTCATCAAACATTTTAGCGGCAACTGTCACGTGTACGTCGATGCCTCGGCCGACCTCGAAATGGCCGAGCAGATTCTCGTCAACAGCAAGTGTCAACGGATGGGAGTCTGCAACGCGGCCGAATCGCTGCTGGTACACGCCGACGTGGCCAATGAGTTCTTGCCGGCCGCGGGTAAGGCACTCACCCGTCACGGTGTCGAAATCCGCGGCGACCAGCGGACACAGGAGTTGATCCCGGCCGCGAAGCCGGTCACCGACAAAGACTACGCGACGGAATTCCTGGGCCCAATAATTTCAGCGCATGTGGTCGGATCGGTCGAGGAAGCGATCAACCACATCAATCGTTTCGGTTCCGGCCACACCGACGCGATCGTAACCAACGACCTCACCGCGTCGCGGGCGTTTGCCGTCGGCGTCGACAGTGCCGCGGTGATGATCAACGCCAGCACCAGATTCAACGACGGCGGCGAGTTCGGCCTGGGCGCGGAGATCGGCATCAGCACCGACAAATTCCACGCCCGCGGCCCCTGCGGCATCGAAGAATTGACGAGCTACAAGTACGTCGTCCACGGAGAAGGACAAATTAGAGAGTAGGGTTCAGGGTTCAGGGTTCAGGAATTGTTACTGAACCCCGAACCCTGAACCCTTTCGCAACGGAGTGCATGATGAGCGGCGAAGTTCTCAGCCAGGAAGAAGTTGAAAGTCTGCTCAACGCCATGGACGGGCGCGGCGTCGGCGCGGCCGTCACCGCTTCGAGCGGCCTGGGCCGACCGATGGCCAAGGTGGCGCCCTACGACTTCAAGCGGCCCGAGCGCGTCGGCAAGGAGCAGATGCGGGCCCTGCAGACGATGCACGAAGGCTTCGGCCGCAATTTCGGCGCGGCCCTTTCCGCTTTGCTGCGGTCGATCGTCGAGGTGAAGCTCACCAGCGTCGATCAACTTACCTACAGCGAATTTGTGTTCAGCCTCGAAAATCCGACCTGCTTCAACTTGATCAACGCGGCTCCGCTCGAGGGGCAGTTGATTCTCGACATCAACCTGTCGCTGCTGTATCCGATCATCGACCGGCTACTGGGCGGCGGCAACGACCCCACGCCGTCGATCCGCCGTCCGCTCACGGAGATCGAGCTGCGGCTCGTGTCGCGGATTACGGACCTGTTTCTGGCGGAAATGAAGCACGCCTGGAAAAACGTGCTCGATCTGCAGCTCTCGGTCGACCGCGTGGAATCGAATCCGCAACTCGTGCAGATCGTGCCGCCGAACGAAGTGGTCGTGCTGATCAGCTTCGAGATCACGTTGGGCGACGTGCGCGGCATGGCCAACTTGTGCATCACCTTCAATTCGATCGAGCGGATCAGTCAGCAACTCACGTCCAATAGCTGGGTGGCTTACGGCAAGAAGCCGCCGACGCCACAAAGCATCCAGCAGATCAGCAATCAGCTGACCGGTTCGGTGGTGGAGGTGGTAGTCGATCTGGCGGAGACGCACATTGCCACGTCGGATCTGATCGGGCTGCAAGTGGGCGACGTGATCACCACCGAGAAAGACGTGCATCTGCCGCTGGTGCTTTCAATCGAGGGCCGGCCGAAGTTTCACGCCGAGGCGGGTATGTTCAAGGGCCGCAAGGCCGTGCAGGTCATTGAATCGATCAGCGAACGACCGGGCAGCCGGGAGCCGGCACCGCCTCCGGCCAAGAAGAAGTAGGACCGGCGATGCCATCGCCGGCTTTATGCAATTGCCGGTTTCATGCCGCTGGGTGGGGCCGGCGAACTGGCGACTGCGCGAATCGCCTCGACGAGCATCACGGCCGCGAGCGCAATCAGCACCACACCCGCCCAAGGCACCGGATCCGTGGGTGCGGTGAATTTCCCCGTGGCGGCGTCGAAGAATCTCGGCTTCGTCAATGCAACGAGTGCCCAGGTGCTCATCGTATACATGACCACGGTTGGGATTCCGGTGACGAACCAGACCCACATGGCCCGCCGCGTCCGCCAGAGCCAGACCGTGACGCCCAGGAGCGTGAGCGCCGCAAGCAATTGGTTGCTCGCGCCGAACAGGAACCAGAACGTCCGCCAGACGGGCACGGGGTTGCCAGCCGCGTCGACGCTCTCCCGCAACAGCAGTACGAGCGGCACGCCGGCCGTGAGCGTGGTGCCAAGCCAGCGGCCGGCCCAATTGTCGAGGCCCGTGAGCTCCTGCACCACGTATCGGCCGAGCCGGGTGCAGACGTCGAGCGTGTCGTAGACAAACGTCGTGAACGCCATCAGTCCGAAGGCAACGGCAAAGCCTTTGGCGACGCCGAGCACGCTCAAATACTGGCTCAGCCCGCCGGCGTAAATCTGGTTTGGTCCTTGTTGGGTGAGCGCGTCGCTGGGCTTGAGAATCATCACGCAAGCCAAGGCCAGCGTGGCGACCATCGCTTCGAGTAGCATCGCACCATAGCCGATCGGTTTGGCGTCGGTTTCGAAACGGAGTTGCTTCGACGTGGTGCCCGAGGCAATCAGCGAGTGGAAGCCAGAGCATGCGCCGCAGGCAATCGTGATAAAGAGAAACGGGAAGAAAGTCTCGCCGCCCTTGCCGACCGCATCCCAGCCTTTGAAGGCGTCGTATTGGATCGGGAAGTCACCGAACAGAATGCCGATCGCGCCGACCGCGATCGCGATATAGAGAAAATAGCCGCCGAGATGACCGCGCGGTTGTAAAAGCAGCCACACGGGCAACACCGCGGCAATGAGGCAGTAGCCCAACAACAAAACATCCCAAATCTTCTGCGCGATGGCGTCGGCTTCGACGAGCGACAACTGTGGTTTGAAATGTTGCACCATCAGGCCCACGTCGAGCGGCATGTACTGGCCGATCCAGATCACAACGCCCACCAGCGGCACGAACAAGATCGTGGCCCAGGTGAGCGTGAGACGCGTGTAACGGAGCATCAGGCCCATGATCACCGGTAGCACCAGGTACAAGAGTGATGATGAGGCAATCGCTCCGCCGGTGACGCCGCCCGATTCCGCAACCGTCTCCGCGTCGATCTCGCCGATGTCAATCGTTTTCGGTTGCGCCCGCCTCAATTCTTCCGGCCCGCCGACAAACGCGGAGGCCGTGATATCGGTAAACGCGACGATGATGTAGATGAGCGCGATCCAAATGAAGATCAAGAACAGGATGTACGAGAGCCGGCTCATGTGGTCGCGGACCACTTCGGCGATCGACATCGCCTTATGGCGAATCGAAGCCACCAGCGAGGTCATGTCGTGAACGCCGCCGATGAAGATCGAACCGACGAGAATCCACAGGAGCGCCGGCAGCCAGCCGAAGTAGAGGCCGGCGAGGATCGGTCCCACGATCGGCCCCGCCGCGGCGATCGCGGAAAAATGCTGGCTCAACAGGAACTTCGACGGGATCGGGACATAGTCCAAATCGTCGCGCATCTGAATCGCCGGCGTCGGGCGGTGCGGGTCGAGCTCGAGCAAGCGGCTGAGCACTCGGCCATAGATGAAATACGCGGCCGCCAGCACTAGGGCCGCGCCGGCTACCACCGCCAAGAGGTTCATTTTCGCCACTCCTGAGAACGAATCTGCTGGACTCGCTGGATTGCCCGAATTTCACGATACCGCTGCCACCAGCGACCAGCAAGACGAGCCGTTGGACGGTTGGCGGTGAAACTCTATAATTCTTCCCACACCCATATCAGAAGTCCATCGTAAGTTCAGCCGAATTGAAACGAGACGAAGGAGCCGCATGGCGGAGCATGTGATTATCATTGGGAGCGGCCCGGCCGGATGGTCGGCCGCCATTTATGCGTCGCGCGCCGAACTCAAGCCGCTCGTGTTTGAGGGCGCGATCACCGAGGAGAACCGGCTGGCTGGGACGCTGCCGCTGGGGCAACTCGCGCTCACGACCGAAGTCGAGAATTACGCCGGTTTTCCCGCGGGTGATTTGCTGCACTTCTTGGAGACGTCGATCGCTCCCGAACGCTTGCAGTACATGAACATCCACGAGGGCAAGCATGCAGTGACCGGGCCGGAGCTTATGGAGCTGATGCGGCAGCAGGCGATCAATTTCGGCACGCGGGTGGTCACGGACGACGTCGTCGAAGTCGATCTCCAGCGCCGGCCGTTTGTCGTGAAGACACTCGAGGGGATGACGCATGAGGCGCACGCGCTCATCATTGCCACGGGCGCGAAGGCGAACTACTTGGGCCTGCCGTCGGAAGAGGCGTACAAGAACCGCGGCGTGAGTGCGTGTGCGGTCTGCGACGGGGCATTGCCGCGGTTTCGCAACAAGCCGCTGGTGGTGGTTGGCGGTGGCGATTCGGCCGTCGAAGAGGCGACGTTTCTCACGAAGTACGCCTCGATGGTCCACATGGTCCACCGCCGCGACAAGCTCCGCGCGAGCATGATCATGCAGGAACGGGCGCTCAACAACCCCAAGATCAAGATGGAATGGAATAGCGCGCTCGACGAGGTGACTGGCAACGACAAGGACGGGGTAAGCGGCGTGCGGCTCGGCAGTACGACCGGCGGCCAGCCGCGCGAGCTGCCCGCCAGCGGCGTGTTCCTCGCCATCGGCCACACGCCGAACACGGTGTTTCTGAAGGGCCAGCTCGCGCTTACGGAAAAGCAGTACATCAAATGGATGGAGCCGTTTCGCACCAACACCAGCGTCGAGGGAGTGTTCGCCGCCGGCGACGTGGCCGACGACTACTACAAGCAAGCGATCACCTCCGCCGGCACCGGCTGCATGGCGGCACTCGACGCGGAACGCTGGCTCGCTGCGAAGGGGATTCATTGATGGATCGACTCAGCGTCAAGGAGGCACGCCACGTCGCCGCGATCGGCCGCGAGGTCACGCTGCAAGGCTGGATTCGCACGCGGCGCGATTCGAAGGGCGGGTTCAGCTTTCTCGAGCTGAACGACGGTTCGTGCCTCGCCAACATTCAGATCGTCGCCGATGCGAAGCTGCCGAATTATGAGAGCGAGGTGAAGCTACTCGCCTCAGGTTGCAGCGTGACGGTTCACGGCGAAGTGAAGGCGTCCGGCGGCAGCGGGCAGGCGACGGAAGTACACGCGGCCGAAGTGAAAGTGCATGGTTGGGCCGACCCCGAGACGTATCCGCTGCAGAAGAAGCGGCATTCGTTCGAGAAGCTCCGCGAGTGGGCTCATCTGCGGCCACGCACCAATACGTTTGGGGCGGTCGCACGCGTGCGGAATCGCATCTCGCGGTCGATCCACGATTTCTTCCAGGAGGAAGGCTTTCTCAATCTGCACACGCCGATCATCACCGCGAGCGATTGCGAAGGCGCGGGCGAGATGTTTCGCGTGACGACGATCGACCCCGCGAAGCCGCCGCGGACGCCCACCGGTGAGATCGACTACTCTCAAGACTTCTTCCAGCGGCGGGCCTATCTCACCGTCTCCGGCCAACTCGAAGGTGAAATCTACGCCACGGCGCTCGGCAAGGTTTACACGTTCGGACCCACGTTCCGCGCCGAGAACTCGAACACGACGCGGCACCTCGCCGAGTTCTGGATGGTCGAGCCGGAGGCAGCGTTCTTCGAACTCACCGACAACATGGCGCTCGCCGAGCGGTTCTTGAAACGGCTCTGCCGCGACGTGCTGGCCAATTGTGCCGAAGACTTGCAATTCTTTGCCGAGCACGTTGAAAAGAGTGTCATCAGTCGGCTCGAGCACATCCTGGCCCACGACTTTCGCCGGCTCAGCTACACCGATGCGATCGAGATTCTGGAAAAGTCGGGCAAGCAGTTTGAGTTCCCAGTCGCTTGGGGCAAAGATCTGCAGGCCGAACACGAGCGTTTTCTCACCGAAGAAAAATTCGCCGAGCCGCTGATCCTCTACAACTATCCGGCCGCGATCAAACCGTTCTACATGAAGGTGAACGATGATGCACCGGCCGACCGCCGCACAGTGCGAGCGATGGACGTGCTGGTGCCGGGCGTCGGCGAGATCATCGGCGGCAGCCAGCGCGAGGATCGGCTCGACGTGCTCGTGGCCCGCATGGAAGAGCAGGGGCTCAACCAGGCCGACTACTGGTGGTACCTCGACCTCAGGCGCTTCGGCACGGTGCCCCATTCCGGATTCGGCCTGGGGTTGGAGCGGATGGTGCAGTTCGTCACGGGCATGGCCAACATCCGCGACGTAATCCCGTTCCCGCGCACGCCGGGCAACGCGGAGTTTTGAAAAAGAGTCGGAACTGTTTCATGCAGTTAAGAATTCGTTCTGACCCCTTTCTGCTTTCTGGATGAGACGTAAACGGAGATGGCGACGCGGCGATCGCTCGAATTTAATTCCCAAAAGGAGCGCGATTAGCGAGCCATGACTCTAGTCGTTAACTTGGAGTTTGAAGGTTTCCAGTCCATGCTTGGCGACCTATGCCTCTCGGCGGACGTCCGCGAGGGCTATCCGGTTGATTTACCCAGCAATCCGGATTTTGAATCTCCGTCAGGCCAAGGGAAGATTGGAGCTCCCATCGGACTTTGTCAAAAGCTGGTGTATTGCGGATCGAATATCCTGCTCGGGTGGGCGGGCTCGTTGAGATCGGCACGCAAAGCCATCAACGAACTTCGGGCGTTAAACGCCAACGATGACATGACGTACCCGCAACTTCAATCTTATTTTTCCTCGTCCGGAAGATCGCACGATATTTCAGTCATGGGATTGCTCTCCGACGGCGGCGTGTGCCGATCGTTTACTTTTGCCGACGAAAGCGCAATCCTTCATATCAGCACTCCTCATGGCAGCATCCGGGCGATTGGAAGTGGTGCAAGGTCGTACGCGGAACTCCTCAGTGCGATCGAGTTCGACTCAGTAGCAGCAGCAGCCGAGCCTCGAAGACAAGCCGCAGTTGCAACATTCAATCTTGCGAGCGCACTCTGGCGCAATGAGGTAAAAAATCCCAATTACTCGATAAGCAGTGAGCTATTTGGGGGCGGATATGAGGTGGCAGCAGTTTGTCCGCATAACCATATTCATAAGGCTGAAAATATCACGTATATGTACTGGGATGTTGTTGTCGACGCGAACGACAAGATCATCAGTGGTGATTGGTCACTCGCATTTTGGTTGCAATATGTTGACGAGGTGTTGATACTTCGGCGAGTTACGCCGCAAACACGATTTAATACTCGGTTTCTTGACTTCCGGAACTATATCATTGGACCCGCGTATCGGGACACGACAATCGATGAAGTAATTGCGAATTTCGATGCTGAAGCTTCGTTTGATCCGGAAATACTCTGCAACTCGATCGACGTGCGACACGAGGATCAAGAGCGCTATGGACTAGAGTTCGTGAACATTGCGCGCCCCGGCGAACAGCTACTCACATTTAAGCGTTCCAACGGGCAGACAGTTCTTGAGGGAATCGACCGAATCAGAATGCTCGTGGAAAATGAGATTGTCGTTCGGCGGCAACTTGACGAACAAGCCCGTGCCTCCAACTCTTGAAATCTGCCCAAACGCCCAGCGGCTCGCAACATCGCTGGCCTATTTCAAATTGTCTAAGATCATCGACCGCGAATTGATCGCGGACCCTCACATTATCGGTGGGAGTTTTCCGAGTCGTTGCGAGACTTGTACAATCGCCAAATTGCCCGCCTTTCTCCGATGCCCGCTTTCGACGTTGCAGGGGGTAAAAAATGGGCAAGAACTAATTAATTGACAGGCGGCGACTATTTCGGAGCGTGCCATGTATGCCCCGCCCTTTGCGTCCCGTTGACGACGGTCTCAGCTACCCCGTGGTCAATCGTGGCAACGTTCAGCAGAACGTGCCAATTCGGAACCGTCACTTGGGGCAAAGTGTGAATAGCGCCAATCTAAGCCGATCGAACTGTTCGCACGGGACCTGATCTAGCTAACCCCTGCTCCGTTTTCCATATTGTCGGATACGGACATCACCCTTCGGAAACCTCGCCACAAGATCGAGCTCACCGCCCAGCGCTTCGACGATTTTTTGCAGCGTCGAGACTTGAATGTCGGTCTGATTCTCCAGCTTCGAGAGGCTCGGCTGTTTAATGCCTAGCACCTTGGCCAATTCTCGCTGGCTCTTGCCGGCCGCCTGCCGAAGTTCACGCACCAGCAATTCGCCGAGCAACTCCTTCGTACGGGCCGCGGCCCGGTCGCGGGTGGCTTTCGTGGTCGTTCGCTTCACGAGCGCATCAAATGACTTGGCCATGTTACTTCTCATTTTCGGCAACGCCGCCAAATGGACTTCGTAGTGATAGCTTATAAGCTATCGCCTGGCAATGGTTGCTTGTGACAAGCGGGATTCCACCTTGGGCACCGCTGGGCAGCCCCGCAGAGGCTCCGACTGGCTCATGGTCCGACAAGTCGCGCCAGAGTCACCACAATCGGTGCCGCGGCCACGAGCGTCGCAAAGACAACGATACCCAGCGGCGGCTTCAAGCGACTCACGCGCCACACGATGGGCAATAGTGCGAGCGACGCCAAGCCCATCACGCAGGCCGTCAACAACATGATCGCCTCGAAGGGCGGCGCTGTTTTCGACTCCGGATTGCTCCGCGCGTAAAAGTGGGCCGCGATCGTGACCAGGTCGGCGAGGAAGACGCCGGTCACCGACGCGGTCCAGGCGATCGTGATCGCTTCGGCAGACCGTTCTTCGTGCGGATCGCCGTCTCCGTTCGTCGGCCGATTTGCCGTCTGCTTCCGCGGGCGGCGGGTGGATCGTTGTTTCGACATGGCATTGCGGAAATTGATTGACAAAATGACGCACCAACCTTACCGGTAAGTTCCGCGCCAGGCAATGCCGGTCGTACAAAGCGCAAAGTCGTTATGAACGTCGCCGCACGGGTCTCAAGGAATCGGTTTGTTAAGTGGCGGCAGACAGAATTTGCACTTCTCCAAATCGTGACCTAACCTTTAATTGGCGAGTGTAGACTCTCGGGTCAACGCGCTCGCCGCTTGTTCCTAGAACAACACCTTGTCTCGCGGTCGATCCCGCTCCGTCCCGGTAATTGAATTGCGCTCCTAC